>JAYVQC010000061.1:0-2463 GCA_043757045.1 Akkermansia sp.
GGATTCTTCAACAGCGATTCGGCCAGCGCCGGATCGCGGCGGAGGAGCTGTTGCACCACTTCGACGAGGCGCACGCTCCAGTTCTGTTTCACGCGCGCCTCCTGTCCGCCGAGTTTGCGGTTGAGCGCGAGAATCGCCGTGGCGACGCGCGCGTTGTTCTCCGGCACCACGGCGCGCACGCGCGCGAGGCAGGTGAGGTAATGAAAATCCGAACTCGCGTCACTACGGTCGGTGATCAGATTCAAGAACAGACCGGCGGTGCGTTTCTCGTCGTCTTCCAACATGGCGAGCAGTCGCGCGGTCTCGGTGTCGAGCAGCGCGTTGCCGGACGGGAAAATTCCACGGGCGAGTTTGCGCAGGGCTGGAAGATCAAACTCCTTCAACTCCGTCGCCGGCTCGTAAGCGGTGAAGACTTCGACGGAAGGATTGTTCAAGTGCCAGTCGCCGAGCGCGAGAATGAGCAGGCGCACGACATCGAGGCGCACGTTCGCATCGGTGGTTTGCGCGAGGAGGTTCGTGAGCGGGCCGATGAGCTCGGGATGCGTCAGGCGGTCGGGCGTGCGCCAGACTTGGGCAATGGCGGCCTCGGCCACGGCGGGAGAATTCTTCGGCAGCACGGTGGTGAGTTCGAGCCAGGCGTCGCCGGGCAGCCGGCTCGCGACGCGCACGGCGGCGAGGCGCACGAATTTATTCGCGTGGGAAAGACCGCCCTGCGCGACGCGCACGAGGTCCGCGTTGCGGAACAGCGTGATTTGATCCGCGATGGCGTCGAGCGCGCAGCGGCGCACGGCGTCGCTGCGATCATTGGCGAGGGTGAGCAACAGGTCGGCGGCGTTCTCACCGGGCGCACGGCCCACGGACCACGCGAGCCGCGCGCGCACCAGTTCAGAGCCTGATTGCAAAGCAGCGCGGGCGCGCGCGGGCGGCACGCCACCGAACATTTCGGTGAGCACCTCGATGGCGCGCACGCGGTATTCGTCCGGCCACGAATTGTCGGAGACGAACTGCCCGAACGGCTGCGCGCCGAGCCGTTGCGCGGCCGGCATCCAGAGGGCGCGCGACCAGGCGTCGAGCGGTTGCGCCGCGAGCAGCACGTTGTTCAGGTCCACGCTGTTGAGCGGCGTGGGATTCGGCGGCGTCTGCGCGCCCGTCCATTCCACGCGATAAACCGCACCCCGCGTCTTGCGTCCCCCGATGGAGATGAACAGCGCGCCATCGCTTGCCACCGCGAGATCGGTGGGCGCGAAACCTTGCGTGCCGATGGGTTCGAGGAACACGTCGGCGTCATCCATCGTGTAGCTCGCGCCGTTCATTTCGAGCGGGAGATGAAAAACTTTTCCAAACGTCCAGTCGGCGAAGAACAGCCCGTCGCGGAAGTGCTGAGGAAATTGAAAATGCCGGTAGGTCGTCACGCCCGTGGGCGAGCCGCGTCCGATACGCGAAAGCATCGGCACCGTGTCCGCGTAATAATCCGGGCGCGGCCAACTGCGCTTGTAGCCCGTGAGCCGCCAGCCGTGGTGCTGCCCGTAGCCGACGTGATAAACGCGCGTCGGAAAATTCCACGGCAGAAAAGCGTCGCGCTCCACGTCGCTGTCGTAGGTGAAGATGTCACCGTCGACGTTGAAATCGAAGTCGTAGGGATTGCGGAAGCCGTGCGCGATGACTTCCACTTGCCGCCCGTCAGGCGTGAGCCGCAGCAGCGCGCCCGCTTCGGGTTTGCGGATGGGCGAGTTCGGAAGCGTCGCGTGTTTCTCCGTCGTGAAGCCCGTGTCGTTCCCGCCGATGAGATACCACCAGCCGTCCGGCCCTTTGCGCATGGCGTGACCGCCGTGTTCGCCGAAGCCGAGCGGCAATAATTTTTCCGGAGGGCCGTCCGCGATGCTGTCCCTGTTCACGTCGTCGTAGCGTTGCAACCAGCCGTCGGCGGCGGCGTAGAGCGAATGACCGTCGAAGCACAGGCCCATCACGCCGCGCTCGACCTTGGCGAAGGTGATGAAAGATTCCGCCTCCCCGTCGCCGTCCTCGTCCACCAGCACGCGGATGGAATTGCCGTTGCCCACGACCACGCGCCCGGCGGCATCCAGCGTCATGCACCACACGTCCGGCGCGAGATCGTTCCCGGCGAATTCACTGATGGCAAAACCGCGCTCCAAACGCAGGCCGAAATCGGGAATCGGCACAAGGTCAGCGGCGCGAGCGAAGGAGGAAACGAGGGCGAGGATAACAATGACCTCACGCCAAGGCCGCGAAGGACGCGACGGAGAAAAAACTTCGCGCCCTTCGCGGCCTTCGCGTGAGGCATTTCCCTGCCCGGAAAAAAGTGACGACGCTTTCATGGATGTGGCGGGGAAGTTGCACGCGGTGCGCGGACATTTCACCGAAATAATTTTGGAGCCGGACGGAACAGCCGATGCCGTCCTGGTTGCAGCAGCCAAAGCGGCGCTCAAGCGACCGCACTCCAAA
>JAYVQC010000062.1:0-9502 GCA_043757045.1 Akkermansia sp.
CAAACCAGGCGCGACGAACAGCGACGGCAGGTAATTGGCAATCTCAACTTTCTTCACTTCAAAAATCACCAGTGTCACGTAGGTCATGATCAGTCCGGCGCTGGCGTGGAAAACGCCGAGCACTTGTTGCGCTTCGAGCCACGGCGCGAGCCGCACGCCCAACAACGTCACGCCACATAAAAATGCCGCCACGGGCAGCGAGGCCAGCATCGCTGTCCAACCGAACATGCGGGCGAAGGAAATCGCCGCCACGCCATCCATCACCGCCTTGATTGCCAGCGGCGCGTAATACTGGTGAATCCCGTCCTCCAGCGCGCCCACAAGTCCGAGCGGCGCGGCGCAGAAGAGCAGCGTGGCCGCGAGCAATCCGTCGCTCGCGGATTTTTTTGGGTCGGTGGCCGCGCGTTCCAATTTCACTTTCGCATCGTGCCCGAGACGGTTGAAGAGCGACTGGATGCGGCAGAGCTTGCCGATGAGGTGGCCGATGACCATCGCGGCCAGCACCACGAAAAGCTGGCGGAAGAAGCCGCGCGCCGTGCCGGTCGAGGCTAGGCCCGTCCACACGAGTTTCAATCCGAAGAAGGTGGTGGCGACACCGAGCAGCACCTTGAGCTGCTGCTGGCGCGGGGCGGCAATGTCGAGGCGCGTGGACACGCCGAGAAATCCTCCGAGCAGGATCGCGCCGGCGTTGAGCAAGGTTCCTAACATCTGCGCGCAGCGTAGGGAGGCGCGCGCCAGGGTGACAACGCGCAAGTGCGGGAAGGCCGGAAGGTTCTTGAACGAAGAAGCCCTGCCGATCAGGCCTTGGGGCGACGCGGGCTAATCCTCCATCTTCGAGTCGCGACTCAGCAAATCTTGCAGCGCGCGCCGTGCGTCCTTGCCCTCGTAGAGCAGCGCGTGGACTTCATCAATGATCGGCGTCTCCACTTTCAATTCGCGCGCCAGACGGAAGGCCGCGCGGCAGGTCGGCACACCCTCGGCCAGTTTGGTGCCGGGCTGCGTGAGTGTGGCCACCGCTTCGCCGCGCCCGGCGCGCTCGCCGAATTCCCGGTTCCGGCTCTGGCGCGAGAAACATGTCGCCATCAAATCACCGAGGCCGCTCAGTCCCGCAAACGTCTCGGGCTTTGCGCCGCAGGCCACACCGAGACGACGTACTTCCGCCACGCCGCGCGTGATGAGCGCGGCCTTGGAATTGTCGCCGAAGCCCAGCCCGTCGCACACGCCCGCCGCGATGGCGATGATGTTCTTGAGCGCGCCGCCCAATTCCACGCCCAGCGTGTCTTGGCTGCGATACACGCGGAAGCGCGGCTGATGAAACAGTTCCTGCACCCGCGCCCCGGCGGCGTCATCGTCGCTCGCGGCGACGATGGCCGTGGGCATGCCGCGCGCGACTTCCGCCGCGAAGGTCGGCCCGGACAGCACCACCACCGGCGCTCCCGGCGCGCACTGGCGCAACACGCCGCTCATGGTCAGCCCCGTGTCGAACTCGAGGCCCTTGGTGATGCTGACCAACATGGCGTTCGTCCGGGCGAGCCGCTCCGCCACGCTGCGAAAGCCCACGGAAGCCACGCCCACAATGAGCGCGTCCTGGCCGCGCACGAGGCGCGCGAGGTCGGGTTCGTAACTCCAGTCTGCGGGCAACTCGACCCCGGGCAGATGCCGCTCGTTGCGCCGCGTGTTTTGCAGAACGGCCAGCGCCGCCGCGTCGCGCGACCAGATGGTGACGTGATGTTGATTGCGACTGAGCACCACGCCCAGCGCCGTGCCCCACGCGCCTGCCCCCAGCACCGCGACCTTCACGAAGCCGCCTCCTTTTTTTTACCCATCCGATTTTCCGTTCCGTTCATCAAACGCTGCATGTTGGTGCGATGCTTGTAGATGGCCAGCGCCCCAATCATGGCGGCGACAATAATCATGGTGCGCGAACTGCGGCCCGGCCACCACGCCGCAAACGGCAGGATGAACGCCGCCGCGATGGACGCCACCGACACGTAGCGCGTGAGCGCGAGCACGACCAGCCAGAGGGCGATGGAAATCCCGAGCGCCACCGGCAGCAGCGCCAGCGCCACGCCCGATGAGGTGGCGATGCCTTTGCCGCCTTTGAATTTGAGGAAGCAGGTGTAGTTGTGGCCGAGAATGGCGAACAGCCCGCCGGTGATTTTGAGAAAATCTTCCAGCGAAGAATCCGCCTCCACCGGCCCGACGAGCAGGCGATAAACCGCCACGCCGATGAAGCGGCAGGCGAGGAATCCTTTCAGCGCATCGACGAGGAGGACGAAAATTCCCGCCGGTTTGCCGAGGATGCGGAGGACGTTGGTCGCACCAATGTTCCCGCTGCCCACGGTGCGAATATCAATGCCGCGACTCCGTGCGACGAGGTAGCCCGTGGGAATGGAGCCGAGCAGATACGCGACGAGCGCGGTCAAAAGGTAGCTGGCGATTTCCACGGCGCGCAGAAATACAGTCGGGGGGAGGAAGTGCAAAGGGGAAAGATAGTGGGGCAGCCGTCCCGGCTGCCACTTGTTCACTGGCCGTCTGGGCTGGTGTTTCTTTTCTTCAGCCGGGACGGCTGCCCCACTAACGGCCGCCACAGTTGCGCGTTGTCAGCGTCGCGCGCGCAGTGGCAACATTCGCGGCGTGGCAGTCACCAATCCAAATCCCATTCGCGTCGCGGTCGTCGGTACCGGGTCGCTCGGCCAGCATCATGCGCGCATCTACGCCGAGCTGGCGGCGGCGGGCGCGGTCGAGTTCGCGGGCGTGCTCGATCATCACACGGAGCGCGCGCAGAGTTTCGCCGCGAAATATCAGACGCGCGCCTTCACTTCGCTGGAGGAGGCCGCCGCGCACTGCGATGCGTTGAGCCTCGTCACGCCGACCATCACGCACTTTGCCATTGCGAAACAGTTGCTCGAACTCGGCAAGGATTTGCTCATCGAGAAACCCATCACCGACGACGTGGCGCGGGCGAAGGAGTTGGTGGAAATCGCCACGCGGAAAAATTGCCTCATCCAGGTCGGCCACATCGAGCAGTTCAATCCCGTGGTCGCCTACCTCCGCACCGCCATCGCGCAACCGCGCTTCATCGAGGCGCAACGGCTCTCGCCGCACCCCGGTCGCGGCGCGGATGTGGGCGTGGTGCTCGACCTGATGATTCATGACCTCGACATCGTGCTGTCGCTGGTAAAGTCGCCGGTCACGAGCGTGGACGCCGTGGGCGCGGCGGTGTTGAGCCAGGCGGAAGACCTCGCGAACGTGCGGCTGAAATTCGCCAACGGCTGCGTGGCGCAACTCACCGCCAGCCGCGTGAGCGCCGAGCGCGTGCGGAAGATTCGCGTCTATCAAAGCGCGCCCGAGCCGGTGCATGTGTCGCTGGATTTCCGTGAACAGACCGGCTCCATCAGCCGCGTGTCCGCGGCGGACAGCACGACGGGTGCAACTATTGTCAGCGAATTCGGCGGCAAGAAAATCGTGCGCGAAGCCGTGCCGATCACGAAGGAGGAGCCGCTGAAGCTGGAGTTGAAACACTTCATCGAGTGCGTGCGCTCGCGCCAGCAGCCGCTGGTGGACGGCCCGGCGGCCATTCGCGCCCTGGAGCTGGCGCTGGAGATTACGCGGCAAGTGCAGGCGTCAGCGCATTGAATCCATGAGGGCGTGGCACGACATGTCCCCCGTAGCGGCGCGAATGGTGGAACTTCTCGCGCTGCGAGAAGTCGGGCCGCGCAGAGCGGCCCGCTGGAATGACCGGGACGCGTTCTTACGTCACGAGCGTTGCGGGCCACCCGCTCTGCGCGGGCTTGTTTTGTCGCAGCGCGACAAAACCCACCTCATTGATCACCGGCGCTCTGCCGAGACGCCGCTACGACCGACCGAATGATATGAAGCCTCTCACCTTCATGTTCGTCGCGGGCGACGCGAGCGGTGACGTGCTCGGCGCGGAACTCATCACGGCGTTGCGCGCGCGTGTCGGCCGTGACGCGAAATTTTTCGGCGCGGGCGGGCCGCAGATGCAGGCGGCGGGGCTGGAGTTGATTGACGATTTCACGCGCGACGGCGTGTGGGGGCTGCACGCGCTGTTTCAGTTGCGGAAATTCCAGAAGCGTTTGCAGCAGTTGCTCGCACTGGCCATCGAACGTCAGCCGGACATGATCGTGTGCGTAGATTTTGCGGGGTTCAACCGCCGCTTCGCCCACGCGGTGAAGGAGCAGGTCCGCCGCGCGGCCCACTCGAAGTGGAATCCCCGCATCGTGCAATACGTCTCGCCACAGGTCTGGGCCTCGCGCCCCGGTCGCGCGAACAAGATGGCGGAGGACATCGATCTGCTGCTGGTGATTTTTCCGTTCGAGCCGGCGTGGTACGCGCAGCGCGTGCCGCAGTTGCGCGTCGAGTTCGTCGGGCATCCGATGGTGGATCGTTACGCGGGAAAACTTCCGGCGGAGGACAAGCCGTTCAACTCCGAGGCCCCGCTCATCGTGCTGCTGGCGGGCAGCCGGCCGGGAGAATTGAAACGGCACCTGCCCATCTTGCGCGAAACGCTGCGGCGCATTCGCGCGGTTAAGCCGGGCGCGCGCGCCGTGATGGTGCTCGCCGACCGGCTCGTGCCGATGGCGCGGCAGATGGGTCTGCCGGAGAACACGGACGTTCAATCCGACGTCGCCGACGCGCTTGCTCGTGCCGACCTCGCGCTCGCCAAGAGCGGCACCGTGACACTGGAGTGCGGATTCTTCGGCGTGCCGTCGGTCGTGTTCTACCGGACAGGGTGGCTGACGTGGGAAATTGGCAGTCGGATTGCGCAGGTGAAGTGGGCGGCCATGCCGAACCTGCTGGCGAATGAGGAGGTGTTTCCTGAATTCCTGCAACCGGCGGCCACGGCCGAGAACATCAGCCGCGCCGCGCTTGAATTGATGACGGACGCGGGGCGTCGCACTACGGTGCAAACGAAGCTCCGCGAAGTGAAAGCGTCGCTGGGCGAACCGGGCGCGAGCGGACGCGCGGCGGAGGCGATTTTGAAACTGGTTTTTAGTGGGACAGCCGCCCCCGGCTGTCATTAGTCCGGCAAGCGCCACCGCTTGCCGTATGTTCACCAAGCGGGGGCGCTTGGTGGACTAACAACCGGCGAGGGCGCCGGTTCCACTACTGAGTCAGCAACCGATTGAACGTGAAACGAATTCTTATCAGCACAGGATTGGCGCTTGCCGCCGTCGCGGCCGACGCGGCGAATGACGCGGCGGGGGTGGAGTTTTTCGAGAAGAAGATTCGCCCGGTGCTGATCGAGAATTGCTACAAGTGCCACAGCACCGCCGAGAACAAATCCAAAGGCAGCCTCTTCCTCGACACGCGCGAGGCCACGCTCAAAGGCGGCGACACCGGCCCGGCCATCGTGCCCGGCGACCCGGAGAAAAGTTTGCTCATCAAGGCCGTGCGCTACCGCGACCCGGATTTGCAGATGCCGCCCAAGGACAAGAAACTTTCCGCCGCACAAATCGCCGACCTTGAAGCGTGGGTGAAAATGGGCGCGCCCGATCCGCGCACCAACGGTGCGAAGGCCGTCACGAGCGTCGTGACCGACGAGGCGCGCAAACACTGGGCGTATCAGCCGGTGCGTTCTCCTGCACCGCCCGCCGTGAAAAACCGCGCGTGGGTTCAGCAGCCGCTCGATCAGTTTGTGCTCGCGAAACTCGAGGCGAAAAAACTTCGGCCCTCGCCGCGCGCGGACCAGCGCACGCTGATTCGCCGCGCGACGTTTGATTTGCTTGGGTTGCCGCCGACAGCGGCGGAGGTGGAAGCGTTCATCGGGGACAAATCGCCGGATGCTTACGCCAAACTGATTGACCGTCTGCTCGCGTCGAAACATTACGGCGAGCGCTGGGGCCGCTACTGGCTGGACATTGCGCGCTACGCGGACACGAAGGGCTACGTCTTCGAGGAGGAGCGGCGCTACCCGTATTCATACACCTATCGCGACTACGTCATTCGCGCGCTCAACGAGGATTTGCCGTACGACCAGTTCATCACCCAGCAAATCGCCGCCGACCTGCTGCCGCTCGGCGACGACAAACGGCCGCTCGCTGCGATGGGTTTTCTCACGCTGGGCCGGCGCTTTCTGAACAACCAGCCGGACATCATTGATGACCGCATTGACGTGGTGTCGCGCGGCCTGATGGGCATGACGGTCGCGTGCGCACGCTGCCACGACCACAAGTTCGATCCGATTCCGACGAAGGATTACTACTCAATCTACGGCATCTTCGCGAGCAGCGACGAACCCGCCGACAAGCCGCTGCTCGGCGACAAATCCTTTCCCAAGCAATATCCCGAATACCTCGCGGAGAAAGGAAAGCGCGAGGACGAGTCGAAGAAGTATCGCGCCGAAGAAGAGGCGAAACTGCTGGCGAAATTGCGCTCGCAGGTCGGCGAGTTTCTTTTGGCGTCCGCAGACAGCAAGGGGTTGGACAAGGAGAAGAAGGAGGCGCTGGCGCGCGAACGGAAGCTGGCCCCACCCCTTGTCACTCGCTGGAGCGAACGGCTCGCGAAAAAGTCTGACCCGATTTTCGCGCCGTGGTCCGCGCTGGCCGCGTTGCCGAAAACCAATTTCGCGGAGGCGTCGAAGCCGCTGGTGGAGAAATTCGCCGCCGGGGTCAGCGACACCAACCAGTTGAACCCGCTCGTCGCCGCGCTGTTCAAAACCGCGCCCGCGTCGTTGAAGGAAGTTTCCGAACGCTACGACAAGCTGTTCGAGGACACGGACCAGCAGTGGCGTGAGTTGGCGAAAACCAATACGCCCGCTGCGTTCGCCGAGAAGGATCGCGAGGCGCTGCGCCAGGTGCTTTACGCGGACGCCTCTCCTTTCAGCATGGATACGGAGGAGATGTATCGCCTCTTTGACACGCCCGCGCAGCAGAAGACGCGCGCGCTCAAGCGCAAGCTCGACGAACTGGACGCCACGCATCCCGGTGCTCCGCCGCGCGCGATGGCGCTGAAGGACAAGGCGAATCCCGTCGAGTCGGTCGTCTTCGTGCGCGGCAACGCGGGCAATCCCGGCCCGAAAGTGCCACGGCAGTTCCTCGAAGTTCTCACCGACGGAAAACGCGAGCCGTTCACGAAGGGCAGCGGACGCCTGGAGTTTGCCCGCGCCATTGCCAGCACGAACAATCCGCTGACCGCACGCGTGATGGTGAACCGCGTCTGGTCGTATCACTTCGGCGCGCCGCTCGTCCACACGCCCAGCGATTTCGGCGTGCGCGCGGAAGCGCCGGCGAATCCTGAATTGCTCGATCATCTCGCGGCGCAGTTCATGGCGAATGGCTGGTCGCTCAAAAAATTGCACCGCACGATGATGCTCTCCGCCGCCTACCAGCAACGCAGCGATGAGAACGCCACGATGGCGAAGATCGATCCGGCGAATGATTTCGTGTGGCGGCAGAACCGGCACCGTTTGGACTTCGAGGCGATGCGCGACACGTTGCTCACGGTTTCCGGCAAACTGGACCCGGCGATGGGCGGCAACGCGGTGGACATTACGACCGAGCCGTATGCCACGCGGCGCTCGGTGTATGCCTACATCGAGCGGCAGAATCTGCCGGGCCTGTTCCGCACCTTCGATTTCGCCAGCCCGGACGCGACCAGTTCGGGCCGCTTCTTCACGAGCGTGCCGCAACAGGCGCTGTTTCTGTTGAACAGCCCGTTCGTGGTGCAGCAGGCGCAGGCGTTCCTCGCGCGACCGGAGGTGAAGTCCGCGCCCGACGACGAACAGCGCATCAAGAGCCTTTACCTCGCCGCGTTCCAACGCGCGCCGGATCGGGATGAACTGCTGCTGGCGAAAGACTATCTCGCGGCGCAGAAGCTCGCCACGAACACAACCGTCGGCGAACCGCTGGTGTGGCAGTACGGCTACGGTGCCTTCGATGAAGCCACGGCGCGGGTGAAAAACTTCAAGACGCTGCCGCACTTCAAAGACGGCTCGTGGCAGGGCGGCAAGGATTTGCCGGACGCGAAAATCGGCTGGGTGATTCTCAATGCCGAAGGCGGACATGCGGGCGATGACGCGCAACGCGCCGCCATCCGCCGCTGGCGTGCGCCGCGCGATGGCGCGGTGAAAATCACCGGACGCCTGTTGCATTCCACCGCCAGCGGCGACGGCGTGCGCGGACGCATCGTGAGCAGCGCCAGCGGCAAACTCGGCGAATGGGTGAGCTACAACACCAAGGCCACCACGAATGTCGAACGCGTGGAAGTGAAGCGCGGCGACACGATTGATTTCGTGACCGATTGCCGGACGAGTGTGAATTCCGATTCCTTTACCTGGGCGCCGACCATCCGTTACGCCGGCGTCGGCGAAGGCAAGAACGACGAGAAGTGGAACGCGAAGGCCGACTTCAGCGGCCCGCGCAAGGCGTTCAAGGCGCTCACGGCCTGGGAACGCTACGCGCAGGCGCTGCTGCTCTCGAACGAACTGATGTTCGTGGATTGATGGTGGTTGCCACAATGTTGCGCCGCGCTTGTCCTTTCCTGACAGGCCGTTCTGGCTGGGCGTGCGTTCTCCCTCACCCCGGCCCTCTCCCGCTGGGAGAGGGGGAAAGTCAGCCAGCGCCAGGTAACGACCAGAGCGTTCGGAGTGACGGAGGCTGAATGCCGGGCTCCCTCTCCCAGCGGGAGAGGGCCGGGGTGAGGGAGAACTCGCCTTTCCATCGCATCGCTTGATCCCCTGCCCCTTTGCCTCCACTCTCCCCGCCTTGAAAAAAGCGCACCGCCCTGAGATTCCGCGCAAGACGATTTATCGTCTCTCGGTTTATTTGCGCTGCCTCCAGCGTCTCAAGACGAACAACATCCGCACCGTCTCCAGCGAGGCGCTGTCGAAAGTCGCGGGCGTGAAGCCGACGCAGCTTCGCAAAGACCTCACCTACTTTGGCCAGTTCGGCACGCGCGGACTCGGCTACGACGTGGATCAGCTCACGAAGATGATCATCGATCTGCTGGGCACCAGCAGCCTGCAACCCGTCGTGCTCGTCGGCGTCGGCAACATGGGCACGGCGCTGCTTTCGTATCGTGGTTTCCAGGAGGAAGGCTTTGAAATCGTCGGCGCGTTCGATGCCGACGTGAAACGGCTGCGCGAGAAAAAACTGCCCGTGTCCGCGCACGGCATGGACGAGCTGGCGGAAATCATCCGCGCGCAGCATGTGAAGATGGCCATCATCACCGTGCCCGCGATGTCCGCGCAGGAGGTCACGAACACGCTGGTGGACGCGGGCATCACCGGCATTCTGAACTTCGCCCCCATCGTGCTGGTGGTGCCGGAGGACGTGATGGTGAGCAACGTGAACCTGGCGATGGAACTAGAGAGCCTGAGCTACTTCATCCAAGGGTGAACGTGGTGAAGGGACCGAGGAAATCTCAATCGCTGGCAAGGCACGCTTCCGACGTGTCGGGAGTGGTTGCCCAAAATAATTTCCGTTTCGGTGGCGGCACACGCCCTTCCCCTCACCCCGGCCCTCTCCCCAGAGGAGAG
>JAYVQC010000063.1:0-9490 GCA_043757045.1 Akkermansia sp.
GAACTCGCCAGCGAGACGCTGGCGGCACGCTGAGGGTTGGCTGCATTACGTCCCCGCGCTGAAAGACATCGTGCCCGCTGTGCTGGCCGATCTTCAGCCCGGCGATTTGATTTTATTTCTGGGCGCGGGCGACATCACGAAGGCCGCGCACGAACTGGCCGGTCGTTTGCAAAACAAAGTGGGACAGGCGCCCTCGCCTGCCAGCGTCTGGCAAGCGTCACCGCTTGCAGTGGCCACACCAAGCGGGGGCGCTTGGTGGACTAAGACAGGCGAGGGCGCCTGTCCCACTACCGTCACCGCCTCTTCTAGTTTTATGAGCACTCTGGAAAAACTCCGTGCCGCCGTTTCCGCTGAAACCCTAGTGCGCGAGAACGAGCCTCTCGCCAGGCGCACCACCTTGCGCGTCGGTGGCAACGCGGACCTTTTCGTTGAGCCGGTGAGCGAGAGCGATCTGGCGGCGGTGTTGAAATTGTGCAGCGAGTTGAATCTGCCGTTCACGATTCTTGGGCGTGGCTCCAACTTGCTCATTCGCGACGGCGGGATTCGTGGCGTGGTTATTTCCCTGGCGTACGAAACTTTTTCGCGCGTGCAGATTATCGGCGAGCACATGCACTGCGGGGCGGGCGCAAAGCTCAAGACGGTTTCAGTCGAGGCGCGGCGCGCGGGTTTGGCGGGATTGGAATTTCTCGAAGGCATTCCCGGCAGCGTGGGCGGCGCGATGCGTATGAATGCGGGCGCGATGGGTGCGTGGATGTTCGAGGTCGTGGAGCAGATCCGGTTCATGGATTTCAGCGGCGTGGCTCACGAGCGCAAAGCCAGCGAGGTGAACGTCGAGTATCGCGGCTGCCCGTTGTTCAAAACGCACATCGCCCTCGGGGCGGTGTTGCGCGGCACGCCGTCCTCGAAGGAAGTCATTCAGGAGCGCGCGAATCAATACAACGCCAAGCGTTGGGAGACGCAGCCGGCCCAGCCGAGCGCGGGGTGCATTTTCAAAAATCCCAAGACGGTTCCGGCGGGCAAGCTGATTGATGAACTTGGACTGAAGGGCACGAAGCGCGGCGGGGCGATGGTCTCGACGGTGCATGGAAATTTCATCGTGAACGACGGGGGCGCTACCGCGAAGGATGTGCTGGAGCTGATTGATTTCATCAAGCAGACGGCGAAGGCCAAACGCGGAATCGAACTGGAAACTGAAGTGGAAATTTTGGGCGATTAAAATTTCAGTCGGACACGAAGCGATGCGCAAATTGAACATCACAGTGATGCTGGGCGGGCCGAGCGCCGAGCGTGAAGTCTCGTTGCGCACCGGCACGGCGGTCGCGCGCGCGCTCCGCACCTTCGGCCACACCGTTCACGAACTGGACCCGAAGACGCCGGACTGGATTTTGCCAGTCGGCACGGAGGTCGTCTTTCTCGCGCTGCACGGAACCTACGGTGAGGACGGCACGGTGCAGCGGCAGTTGGATCAACTCGGCGTGCCTTACACCGGCTGCGACGCGGAGGCGAGCTGTCTGGCTTTCGACAAAGTTTTGACCAAGCAACGCTGCGTCAAGCGCGGGGTACCGACGGCGAAGTTCGTCGTCGTGGATTCGGCGGAGACGCCGTGGCCGCGCGGCTGGCAGCCGCCGGTGGTGGTGAAACCGGTGCGCCAGGGATCGAGCGTTGGTTTGCAATTTGTGGATCGTGTCGCGGATTGGGCGGGCGCGTTGCGCGAGGCGTTGCGCTACGACACGCAGTTGCTGGTGGAAGAAAAAATCGAGGGGCGCGAGACGACGGTGGGCATTCTCGGCGGCAAGGCGCTTCCCGTGGTCGAGGTGCGCGTGAAGCAGGGCAACTTTGATTACCGCAACAAATACACGCCCGGCGCGACGGAATCTTTTTGCCCGGCGGCCTTCGATTGTGCGACAACAGCGGCCATCCAGACTGCCGCTCTCAATGCGTTTCAAGCCATTGGCGGACGCGATTACGCGCGCGTGGACGTGATGGTGCGCGCGAACGGCGAGCCGGTGGTGCTCGAGGTGAACACTTTGCCAGGAATGACGGAGACGAGCCTGTTGCCGAAAGCGGCGGCGGCGAATGGATTGAATTACGAGGCGCTCTGTCAACGCATGGTCGAGCTGGCGCTCAACCGGCGGAGCGGCTTCGCGAAGGCTGCGTAACGCACAGCCTATGCAGCGGAGCGGTAATCACCGCTCCAAAAATGGAAAGGGAGAAACCGATGGGGTTTTTCAAAAGAAAAAACCGGGCGTTCGCAAGACGCCATGTCCTTGATGTCAAAGTCGCGCGCCGTCAGGCCACGCGGCACCGGGTGCGCGTCGCCACGCTGGCCGCGAGCCTCTCGCTCGGCACCCTCTTCGCCATCTATTTCATGTGGCGCGTCGGCGACTGGTCCATGGACAAGTTCATCTACCAGAACAAAGCGTTCGCGTTGCGCGACGTGGATCTGACGACGGACGGCGTCATCGCGCCCGAGCAGTTGCGGCGCTGGGCGGGCGTGAAGCCGGGACAAAATCTTTTCGCCCTCGATCTCTCGCGCGTGAAGCGCGACCTCGAACTGGTGCCGGCCATTCATCACGTCGCGGTCGAGCGCGTGTTGCCGCACACGCTGCGTGTCCGCGTGGCCGAGCGCGTGCCCATCGCGCAAATTCAGAACTACCTCCTCGACGCCGACGGCGTGGCGATGCTGCCGCTGGAATTATTTCAACGCACCAATCCTCCGCAGCCCGGTGAGCAATATCCCGCCATCGTCGGCCTGAGCGTGAACGAGTTGCGCGCGGGCCGCGTGATTGATTCGCCCCAAGTGCAGGCCGCGCTGCGTTTTCTCGTCGCCTTCGAGCTGTCCGCCATGGCTCCGCTCGTGGACATCGCGCGCGTGGACGTGACCGCGTCGGACGTGCTGACGGTCATCACCGCGCAGCAGAATGAAATCACCTTTCGCACCGTGGATTTTGAAAAACAGTTGAACCGCTGGTACCTCGTCCACACGAAGGGGCAGGAGCTGTCGCGGCAGATTGCGTCGCTGGATTTGTCGGTCGGAGAAAACATTCCGTTGCGCTGGCTCGAGGCCCCGGCGGTTCCTCCGACTGCGCCGAAGCCGAAGAAACCCTCTCCTTACAAAAAGAAAAATGTTTGACCCTTCATCCATCATCGTCGGTCTGGAAGTCGGCACCTCGAAAGTTTGCGCCGTCGTGGGCGAGGTTGGCCCGCAAGGCGCGCTGAACATCGTGGGCGTGGGCCAGGCGCGTTCACGCGGCGTGCGCAAAGGCGAAATCGTGGACGTCGCGCTCGCGGGCGAGGACATCCGCAACGCCGTCGTCGAGGCCGAGCAGATGGCCGACGTGGAAATCCGCAGCGTCTATCTCGGCGTGACCGGCGGGCACATTCGCGGCTTCAACAATCGCGGCGTGCATCCGGTCGTCTCGGCGGATCGCGAGATCACGCCGCAGGATGTCGAGGACGTGACCAAGAACGCGAAGGCGATCAATCTCCCGGCGGAGAACGCCGTGCTCCACGCCATTCGCCAGCACTTTCTCGTGGATGGTCAGGTGGGCATTGCTGATCCGGTGGGAATGCTCGGCGCGCGTGTCGAGGTGGACATGCACGTGGTCCACGGCGCGTTCAACCGGCTGCAAAATCCCATTCGCGCGGTGAAAGGTTTGCAGTTGGAAGTCGAGGCGATTGTCTTCAACGGCCTCGCTTCCGCGCTCGCGCTGCTGACGCCCGAGCAGAAGGAACTCGGCGCGCTCGTCGTGGATATTGGCGGCGGCACGACGGAGTACGTGGTTTATGGCGGCGGCATCATCAAGCACACCGGCGTGCTGGCGGTGGGCGGTGATCACGTTTCCAACGATCTGGCTTACGGATTGAAAGTGCCGCTGGGCCGCGCGGAACAATTGAAGATCGAATACGGCGGCGCGTTCATCGAAGACAGCGTGAAGGGCCGGAGCGTCACCTTGCCGAACGAGAACGGCCTGCCGGAACGCACCATCAATCTCGAACACCTGCGGCGCATCATGTCCGCGCGCGTGGAGGAAATTTTCCAGCTCATCGAACAGGAATTGAACGCGCAGGGCCTGCTCGATCACTTGCGTTGCGGCGTGCTGCTCTGCGGCGGCGGCTCAAACATTCCGGGCATTCACAAGCTCTCGGAAAACGTGCTGCAACTCCCGACCACGCTCGGGCGCACCAACTCGATCAGCGGCATCAAGAACGCGCTCGACCACGCGGAGTTCGCCACGGCCATCGGGCTGGTGAAATACGGCAGCTTTCAACAGAAGAAAAAATCGGGCGGACTGGGGCTGTCCACCATCAAGCAGACGCTCACTGACCTGTTCCGCAGAGGTGCTGCGTGAGAATGACGGGAAAATTTATTGCTGAAGCCGTCCGCGAGAATTGTGCCGGCTCGGCGATGGGTTGCGTTTTCCCTCACCCCGGCCCTCTCCCGCCGGGAGAGGGAGAACGGCATTCAGCTTTCGTCTATCGGAACGCGCGCGTCGTCACCCAACGCTGGCTGACTTTCTCCCTCTCCTCTGGGGAGAGGGCCGGGGTGAGGGGAAGGCGTTCTGCCAAACGCGGTACGCTCTTTCCTCGGCAAGTTTTCCCTGCGCATTTCTCACCGCACTCATTTTCGCATGAACACCGCTCCTGAAAATTCACCTCCGGCCGCCCGCCAGTTCCGTATCAAGGTCTTTGGCGTGGGCGGCGGCGGCGGCAATGCGGTCAACCACATCGCGCAGTCGCCCTTCGAGGGCGTCGAGTTCATCGCGCTCAACACGGACGCGGCGGCGCTCGGCACGCTGAGCGTGCCGACGAAGCTCGTGCTCGGCGAAAAGCTCACGCGCGGCATGGGCGCGGGCGGCGATCCGGAACGCGGCCGCGCGGCCGCGGAAGAAGACGCCGCGAAACTCAAAGCCCTTTGCGAAGGTGCGGACGTGGTGTTTATCGCCGCCGGCATGGGCGGCGGCACGGGCACCGGCGCTTCGCCGGTCGTCGCGCGTATTGCGAAGGAATGCGGCGCGCTGGTGCTGGGTCTGCTGGTGCTGCCGTTCGAGTGGGAAGGCAGCCGGCGCATTCGCCAGGCGAATCTTGGCCTGCACGAAATGAAGTCCGCCGCCGACGGCGTGATCTGTCTGCCCAACCAGAAACTTTTCCAACTGATCGATGAGAAGACCAGCATGGTCGAGACGTTCGCCATCACGCACGAGTTGCTTGCACAGGGCGTGCGCGGCATCTGGCGCATGTTGATGCGGCCCGGCTTGATCAACGTGGATTTCGCCGACCTGTGCTCGGTCACGCGCGGCAAGCATTCAGAAAATTGCCTCGCGCTCGCCGAAGCTACGGGCGATGGCCGTGCGCGCGAGGTTGTGGAAAAAATGCTCAAGCATCCGCTGCTCGATGGCGGCGCGGCGCTGGCCGAGGCGTCCTCCGTTCTCATCAGTATTCTCGGCGGGCCCGACCTCACGATGGCCGAGGTGAACCGCATGATGGAGCAGTTGAGCCGGCAATGCGAAGGCGCGCAGATCATCATGGGCGCGGCCATCGAGGAAAGTTACGCCGGGAAAATTTCCATCACGCTCGTCGCCTCGCGCCGCGCACCGGACGCCCACAGCACGGACGCCACGCCCACGGAGTATGACCGGCAGCTCGTCGAGTCTGCGTCGTCCGCCGAGCGTTCCCCGTCGCGCATCGTCGCGCCCGCGCCGCCAACCACGGCGGAAGCCACGGATAAAATGTTGCAGAATGGCGCGCGCGGAAAACGCAAGCTGTCGAAGCTGAAGCAGGGCCAGTTGCCGCTGGAAATTATCTCCAAGGGCCGCTTTGAAAAAAGCGAGCCGACCGTGGTGCAAGGCCAGGACCTCGACATGCCGACCTACATCCGGCGCGGCATGCCGTTGAACTGATTCAACCTCCCTACAGGCGCTGCACGAGGAAGTAGCTGCCCAGAACTATCAGCGCCACGGACATCACCGGCACCCAGCGTTTCGGAAACAGGCTCTTCAATTTCCAGATCACCGGAAGCATCAGTGCGGCGATGGCGAGCTGGCCCAACTCGACGCCGAGGTTGAACCAGAGCAGCGGCCCGGCCACGCTGCCGCCGTTCGCACCCACTCCGCGCTCGGCCAGGATGGTGGCGAAGCCGCAGCCGTGGATCAGTCCGAAGGCGAAGGTGAGCATCCAGCGGTGGCGAAAGTCCTTCCGCAGCACGTTCTCAAAGCCCACGTAGATGATGGACGCCGCGATGATCGGCTCGACGATGCTGGAGGGAATGCGAATCACGTTCAGCGTGGCCAGCGCCAGCGTGAGGGAATGCGCCACGGTGAAGGAGGTGATGATTTTCATCGCGTCGCGCAGCCTGCCGCCGACGAGCAGCAGTCCGAAGAGAAACGCCAGGTGGTCCCACCCTTCGAGAATATGCTTCAACCCCAACCGCACGAAGTCACGGCTCGCTGAGACGGGCCGGACGCTCGCGGCGTTCGCGCCCAGCGGGATTTCCACCGTGGGTTTCTTTCGATCCAGCACGGTCTCGCCGAGTTTCACGCCGGCGGAGTCGCGCACCATCACGATCTGGCTGTGGTCGGCTCGCAATTCAGAAACAATTTCCGAGGTGACGAGCAGCAGGGGTGCGGTCGGCAATTCATACGTGAGCTGGAAGCGCAGGCCGTTGGTCTCATCCATCTGAATTTCTGGGGATGCTTTGAGCGCGAGCATCCGCCCGCCTGACTCCAAGGACAGCGCGCCTTCACCGAGGCGCAGCAGGCGCGGGCGCGCGGCGGCCAGTTCCTCCGCGCTCAAGACGCGATCGCGGTTGAGGTCCAGGGCGTTCGTGCCGTCCAGTTCTTCCCAGGCGAGAATGAGCTGTGCGCTCAGGCGGTTGGAGCCGAGTTCGATGAACAGCGTGCTCAGGCCCGGCTGATGCGCGCGCAGCCGCGGGCCGGCGAGCAAGAAGCAAAGCGCCGACGCGGTCGCGATCCAAGTTCGGGAACGATACGACATTCGTGTGGAGTTAGCAGAGGCCGGAGCGCAGGCCAAGCGTTCCGGTGCCGGCGGGTGCAAGCTCTGCGGGTTCTGTGCGTCTGGACGCGGTGGTGGTGTGGACGTGCGCAGGACTGAAATGGAGGCCCGTTCCACTTGCTCCAGCGGCACGCTTGACCCTGCTCAGGCCGTTGCCTACTGTCCCGCCCCCGTCCGGCGGCGGCGCATTTTCGCGACGTCCTTTGAGGCGGGTTTTTCACTGAATTAACTGAAAGGTTCCCTGTGAGCGTGACCGTTGAAACTCTTGGCCCGTGCAAAAAAATGCTGCGCTTCGACATCGAAGCCAGCGCCGTAGATGCGGTGTTTGCGAACATCGCGAAAGACTTCTCGAAGCAGGCGTCGCTGCCCGGCTTCCGTCCTGGCAAAGCGCCAAAAGACATGGTGCTGAAGCGTTACGAGAAGGAGATCGAAGAGGAGGCCAAGAAGAAACTCATGGGCGACTGCTATCGCGACGCGATCAAGGAGCACAAGATCGAAGTCGTGGGCTATCCGGACGTGGAGGAGATTCAGTTCGGCAAAGGCCAGGCGCTGCAATTCGCCGCGACCATCGAGACCGCGCCGGAGTTTGAAGTGCCGGAGTATCGCAACCTGGCCGCCCAGCGCGAGAAGCGCGGCGTGACCGAGGAGGACATCACCAGGGCCATCAATTTGCTCGCGGACCGCGTCTCCAATTTCAACACGGTGGAGCGCGAGGTGAAGGACGGCGACTACGTGGTGATGAATTACACCGGCAGTTCCGAAGGCACGCCGATCTCGGAAATCGCGCCCGCCGCGAAGGGACTCACCGAACAAAAAGGTTTCTGGGTCGAAGTGAAGCCAGACAGCTTCATCCCTGGTTTCGCGATGCAACTCGTCGGGGCCAAGGCCGGCGACAAGCGCACGGTGAACGTGGATTTCCCGGCCGAATTTGTGACGCCGGAATTGCAGGGCAAGAAGGGGACCTACGAAGTCGAGGTCGTGGAAGTGAAAGAGAAGTCGGTGCCGACGATTGACGACGCCTTCGCGAAACAATACGGCGCGGAGAGCGTGTCGGCGTTGCACGAAGGCGTGCGTCGCGACTTGCAGAACGAGTTGAACACCAAGCAGTCGCGCAGCGTGCGCGGCCAGGTCGTGAAGAACCTGCTCGACCAAGTCACGGTGGAACTGCCCGAGACGCTCGTGGCGCAGGAGACGCGCAACGTCGTTTATCAAATCGTGCAGGAGAACCAGCAACGCGGCGTGTCGAAGGAAATGATCGACGTGCAGAAGGATCAGATTTACGCCGCCGCGAACGGCACCGCCCGCGAGCGCGTGAAGGCGCAGTTCGTCTTCCAGAAAATTGCCGCGAAGGAAGGCGTTCGTGTCGCGCCGGAAGAAGTGCAGGCGCGCATCTTCGTGCAGGCCAAGCAATACGAGATGGCCCCCGACAAGTTCGCCAAGGAACTCGAAAAACGCGACGGCCTCCAGGAAATCTGGCAGCAGTTGTTGCATGAGAAGGTCATAGATTTCCTCCAGCAGAACGCGAAGATCGAGGAAGTGGAGCCGAAGGCGGACTGAGTTGGGCAGGATTGATTTTCCAAGGCGCTGGCGTGGGTCGGCGCCTTTTTTCTTTTTTGGAAGTAATCAGTGAGACAGTAATCAGTAACTCAGGGGAGCATCGTGGTGCGTCTTCACTGATTACCGCTTCACTGATTACCGCTTCACTGCTTCACTCTCCGCCGATGCAGAATCCAATCATTGTCGCCCTGGATGTCCCGACCGCCGAACAGGCCGTCGCGCTCGCGCAGCAAGTCGCGCCCGCCGTCGGCGCATTCAAGATCGGCAGCGAGCTGTTCACCGCCGCCGGGCCGGACATCGTGCGGAAGATTCGCGCGACCGGTGCCTCCGTCTTTCTCGATCTCAAGTTCCACGATATTCCGAACACCGTGGCCAAGGCCATCGCCTCCGCCACGCGGCTGGATGTGCAGATGATCACCATCCACACCGGCGGCGGCTTCACGATGATGCAAGCCGCCGAAGAATCCGCGCAGAAGACGGCGGCGCAGGCGGGGCTGAATGCGCCGCTCATTCTCGGCGTGACGGTGCTAACCAGCATGGAATCGAGCGACCTCGAAGGCGTGGGTGTGACGGCGGGCGTGGGTCATCAAGTCGAACGGTTGGCGCAACTGGCCGCGCGTGCGGGATTGCGTGGACTCGTTTGCTCGCCGCTGGAAGTCGCGGGGCTGAAACATATTCTTCCCGCCCACATGCAGTTCGTCACCCCCGGCATCCGTACGGGCGACGACGCGGCGGGCGATCAGAAACGCACGATGAGCGCGAAGGAAGCGATGGCTGCCGGCTCAACGTGGCTGGTCATTGGCCGTCCCATTTACGCCGCGCCGAATCCGCGCGCGGCGGCGGAGAAGATTTGGGAATCGTTGGCGTAGCGGCGTCTCGGCAGAGCGCCGCCATATAATTTTCGAGGCGATGGAAGAAAAAA
>JAYVQC010000064.1:0-33085 GCA_043757045.1 Akkermansia sp.
GGACGGTGTCGTTTACGTTTCATGCTGAGTTTTCCCGGGCGGCTTCGCCGCCCGGAAACTCTCATAACATGTGGATCAATTTAAGGGGAGCAGGCCAGCCTGTTGCGCACTTTCTTGATCGAGATGTGCAAAAGCTGCTCCAGCAAAAGCCGACGGTTTGGGCTTGGTTCACTGGCGTTACCGGCCTTCGCGCTTTCTCCATACGCAGTTACATCACTGGCCCTGGCGGCCTTTTCGATTGGATGCGTGGACGAACCGGAGCGAACGGTGCTGAACAATTGATTACGGCCACGCGCTTCGTCGTGGCTAATCTGAAAACAACAACCCCGTTAGATCGCCATCAACTTCGCCCGCGAATGACATGGCTTCTAGCTGACGGGCGAGTGCTCTGCGCCGACGCCGGTGCCGGCAAAGAGTTCGTAACACCAGAATGCCTTGAAGGCTCCGACGGGTGGAACTGGTTGTTCGTCGGCCCGCTTGACCGCGAGCATTTTCATTTGCTCTCCGACGGATATGTCAGTGGACTTGGTGAGCCTGAGATCGCTGCTCTGCGTGAGTTCTTCACTACGTGGGGCGTCAAGGATGCACCCGGTCCCGGCAGTCTCGAACGGCAGGAAGGCTACACGCAGTTTTTTGATTGGACGTGCCCTCGTTGGCTACGTGACCTCACGCCCGAGGATGCGCGCGGTCGTTTCGCCGCCAGAACTATCGCACTTGAGCGATGGCTGGGCAGATTCAAACCAGAAACGGTCGCCAAGTTCCTGCGCTTGTGCAAAAAGTTCACCCACGAAACCAAGTGGGAAGAAACCGCTGCTCCGTCTCAACTCGGCTACGCACTCGTCGGCAAACCTTGGTTGCGAACCACAAAAGGAATGCTTTCTCCGGCGGTTGCCTTTCTCGACAAACCAGACATTCGGGATTTCTTCGGTGACACGGTGCCTTACACGCAGGCGAATCTCTCGGAAGATTTGCTTGGGAGCTTGAAGGTTCGCGTTCACCTCACTGCGGACGTGCTGCTTGCCTTGCTACGGCAGATGTCGGGCGCTGAGAATCCTGACCTTGGACTCCTCGAAAAGATTTACCGGCGGTTACAGGACTCCAGTTTCGATCCTGAAACCTTCCGGCGCGAGAAGTTGGTGTTTCTTTCTCAGCCGACGCAACGCTGGCTACCCACAGGCAGTCTTGTTTGGGATGACGCTGGGGCAGTGTTCGATGCCGATTTCGGCTACGCTAAACTGACCTATGGCGAGTCCGAGTTGCATCGGTTCTTCACCGAAAAGCTTGGCGTGCCAACGCAACCCGACCTCAAGCGATACGCCTCGGTTTGGAAAAATCTTTGCGATACGACTGACCCGGACACGGGAGCGGCCGAGAAGAAGTTGAAACTCGTGCTTCAACGCCTGGCCGATGGACAAGCCGAGCTTTCCAATCGTGCTTGGTGGGCGGAGATGAAGCCGCATCTGACCGTTTGGACATCCAAGAAACTGTTCGTCCATCCGACACATGTCTATGTGCCGGACCACGGCGTTGCTGCCGAAGTGTTCGCCGAACATATTGCCATTGCATTCGCACCCAAGTCCGCAACTCATATTCTCAATCTGCTTCGCAGCCTGGGCTGTCGTTCGCTTGCTGAGAATGTTCGGACAAGGCTCGCCAAATTCGGCGGCGAATCCAGCAGACATCAAGGCTCGCTGCTGACCCCCGCAGCAAAGGAACTCAGCGTGTTGTTGCTGTGCAGCCGTCCGGGGTGGCCAGAACACAAGGCACTGTTGGAAAATCTTCTCAAAACAGTCGAGGTGGGCGTCGAAGAAATCTTGGTCGGGTATTCCCTGCAAGACAGTCCCGAAATCCAACCGCCGCCTCAACTCCGCGACGCTTATTGGGAACCTTCGGAGTGCCGCTTGCTGCTCCGTCACGGCGTTGACTTGGAATCTTTGCGGGAAGCTGCCGCTGAGAGCATCGCGGCGACTTTTTTGGGCGAGAGTCAAAGCGTTGGGATTTGCGCCGAGTTTATCCAGCTTCTCACTGTGTCATCAGAACGCGCCAAAAAGATGCTGCGAAAGAGGATCAACTGGAGACTGTCACCGGAACAAGAGGCGTGGTTACGGGAACTCGGTTGGAAACGCGTCGTGATCGATCTTGATGAGCCTGAGCCGGCACCGATTCGCCGTCCTGCCCGTTCGTCAGCAAGTCCGGCAGTAGGCGGCCCCGCATCTTCAACTCCGGCGGACAAGCAATCGCCCTCTCCACAATCCGGCAGCAACGAACCGCAAAGCAGCGGCACTATACAAACCGCGCCGACAAACCAGCCGTTGCATTCGGACGATGGTAAAGGTGCAGCAACCGCTCCGGGCAACTCGACCGGGACAAGCAGTTCACAGCAGGAAGCAGAACCTGACACGCCCGCTGAGTTGAGAAGTCCAGATTCCGCACCAGCCACACTCGTTGAAGTGCGAGGGTATGTCCGTTCACAACCCGAACGCGCGCCGCGCCAGCCTCAACGTGAACGCCGGGAGAATCGAGAAGGTGGCCTCAGTGCAACGCCAGCCGCCGACAGAGAAGCACTTGAGCAGCGTGGGCGTGATTACGCGATCGTGGAACTCAAAAGACAGGGATACGAAGTAACGCCAATGGATCAGACGAACCCCGGCTACGACCTTGAGGCGCGAAAAACAGGTGAGTTCCTCAAGGTCGAAGTCAAAGCTCACGCTGGCGAAGCGAGCAGTGTCATCGTCACACAACGCGAGTGGGAAGAATACCAGCAGACCCTGGGTCGCGCCGGAGAGAAGTGGGAACTATGGAACGTCGAGAACTTGGCAAAGAATTCTGCGAACCAACCATCCATCACGCCGGTGCGACACATTCCCGAATCCGCGCTCAAGCCAAACGGCTATTGGGTTGATCTGCGCCAGTGTTCCTCGGTGCCAACTCAATGATGTACACGCAGCGGAGACTTGGGCGAGAATGTCGCGGAGGTCTTCTTTATGTTTTTTGAGGCGGTTCTTCGCGCAGGGAGTACGCGGTTTCTTTTTCACGCGGCGCAGGCGAGACAACCTGCCAGCCTTCGGCTTGGAGGCGTTTCAAATCTTCGCGCATCTTGGCAAAAATGATGTCCACATCGTAGTTGCACTCGCGCGCGTGCTCGGCACGCACGCGGTGGATTTCTTCGAGGATTTCGTTCTCTTTCATGGCTCAGGGTTTCATCAATTCAGCAGGCGTGCAAATGTCCGGGCACACCAGCCCCGCTGTTTCACAGGCCCGCTGGATGCGCGTGCGG
Source organism: Akkermansia sp. (assembly GCA_043757045.1). Taxonomy (GTDB): domain Bacteria; phylum Verrucomicrobiota; class Verrucomicrobiia; order Limisphaerales; family SIBH01; genus JANNGC01. The sequence goes on from JAYVQC010000064.1 coordinate 3,278, forward strand.
ATGTTGTGGTTGTTTATGTGTTTGCAGTTCCAGGTCAGCAGAAAATCCATCCGGTGAGCCGCCGCCAGCGCCACATGGATCGCATCATCTGCGGCAACGGATGGAATGATTTGGTCCCGCAACAATCGTTTCGCCAGTTCTGTGGCCTCTGGCAAGTCACTCAACAACGGAACCCCAGCCAGCCACGCCAAGCGAGCTGCAGCCTGGGCGGGATCACCGCGCCGCACTTCCTCCAGCACGGTGGTGGAGATGTAGAGAAAAAATCCATGCCGCTCGGATTCCCACCATTGCTGCGTGGTTTCCTGATCCGCTGCCAGTCGCAAGTCCCGACTGCGCCGCGCCACCAGATAGCTGGGGATGGTGGTTTCGAGATAGAGGCGGGGCTTCATGGTTTGGCTGATTACTTCTGATGAGGCGGTTCTTCGCGCAGCGAGGACGGGGTTTCTTTTTCACGCGGCGCGGGCGAGACGAACTTCACGCCGCGCGCGGCGGCTTCACGCTCGCGTTCGCGGACGTAATCAAAAAGACGCTTCAGGTCGTAGCCCGTTTCGCGCGCGAGGTCGTCGCGCGTCTGGCGGATTTCAGTCAGGATTTCATTTGGGTTCATGGCTCAGGCTTCCAGCAAATCGAACGGGGTGCAAATGGCGGGACAGGGCCAGCCCGCCCGCGTGCAGAGGCGCTCGATCTGTCGGCTGATGGCGATGTTGTGGATGTGCGTGCAATTCCAAGTCAGCAAAATGTCCATCCGATGCACGGACGCGACGGCGATGTGCGAGGCGTCCACCTCGGCCTTGGCGGGAATCAGGCCCGTGCGAAGAATCTCGGCGGTGAGTTCGAGGGCGGCTTCCGTGACGGCCAGGCGGGGCAACTCCTGCATGGCCGTGGCGCGGGCTGCCGCCATTTCGGCATCTCCGCGCGCCGCTTCGAGGTCCACAAATTCGGAGACGAAGACCTCGTAGTTGCTCCGTCGAAGTTCCCACCACTGCCGCGTAGCGGCTTGCTGCCCGTGCATGATGGCGTCCCGGCTCGGTCGCGCCACGAGGTAGCTGGGAATGGTGGTTTCGAGATAGAGGCGCGGTTTCATTCGCTCAGGTCAGGCGCGGCGAGCGATGAAGGTGGGTAGAGTCGTTTTCATGCTGGAAGGATAGTTCGCGTTCAGGTCTTCGGCATCAACTCGTTTTGTATCCGTTGGCCAAGCTGTCAACCGGGGCTAGTCCGCCTTGATTTCATCGAAGCGCGTCGCGCTGAAATCCAGTTGGTAGATCATCCCTTCGTAGCCGACGGCGTAGAGGTGGCCCGCTTCGTCGGTGCCGAAGGAGACGAGGCCTTGGGGCAGAGTGCCGATTTGGCGGGCGGCTTTTAATTGTCCGTTTTCCTGCGTCACGCCGAAGAGACGTTTCGAGGCGTAGTCGCCGCAAATATACACGCCGTAGAAGGAGGATTGTTGGTCGCCGCGATAAACGAAGCCGCCGGTGATGGAGATGCCGTGTTTGCGTTTGTAGGCGAAGACGGGTGGCGTGAAGGTCCGGCCTTCCTTTCGATACTGATTCGAGAAGGGTTCAAAGCCCTCGAACACATTCCAGCCGTAATTCTCGCCGCGATGCACGATGTCCAACTCTTCCTCGCGATCCTGCCCGACGTCCGCGAGCCAGAGATCGCCGGTCACGCGGTCGAAGCTGAAGCGCCACGGGTTGCGGAAACCGTAGGCCCAGATTTCCGCGCGCGCGTCGGCGCGGCCCACGAAGGGATTGTCCTTGGGAATTGCGTAGCCGAGATCGCCTTCGGAGCGGTCCACATCAATGCGGAGTAATTTGCCGAGCAGCAGTTGCAGATTCTGCGCGTGGCCGTTGGGATCGTTGTGCGGGCCGGTGTCGCCCATGACGATGTAGAGAAATCCATCCGGCCCGAATTGCAGACAGCCGCCGCTGTGATCTTCCGCCACGCTTACGAACTTAATCACGCGGCGCGGCGGCTGGCCGGAGTCGCCCTTGAAGTCCGCCGCGAACGTTTTCTCGACGACGAGGGTGCAGACCTTGCCGTCCTCGAAGACTTGATACTTGAGGTAATACTTCCGGTTATCGCGAAACTTGGGATGGAACGTCAGGTCGAGCAAACCGTTCGGCCCGCGCTCGTAGAACATTTCGCCGGTGAGATCGGCGAACACGGATTTTTCCTCGCCGGTCGCGGTTTTCTTCATGCGCCAGATGATTCCTTTCTGATGCAGCACGAGGAAGACGTTGCTCTGGCCGGGGACTTGATGGAACGCCGTCAGTCCCGTCTGAACTTTTCCACGCGGCAGCTTGAGGGCCCCGGAGAAAAACGGACGTGCCGTCACGGGCTTGGCGAGGAGGGGAATGACGGCGGGCATTCCGTGGTTGCTGACCAGCGTGGACTCCGGCTGCCGCAAGGACGCCAGATACTCCGTGAGGTCGGTGAACTCCTGGAGCGACAGGCCGGCCTGCAAACCCTCCGGCATGAGCGAGAGCGTGCTGCCGCGCTGCTCCTTGATGTCGGCCTTGGCGACGGACACGAGCTTGCCGTCCGCGTTCATCAGTTGCACGCCGACGTCCGTGGCTTGTTTGAGAATGCCTTGGAACTCGTCGCCGGCTTTTGTCTCCACGATCACCGTGCCGTAGCCCGGAGAAATCACCGCCGAGGGCAGCAGCACCGCGTCCACGAGATCGCGGCGTCCGAACTTGTCGCCGGCGGCAAACAAATCCGGCCCGGCCTTGCCCGCGCCGCCATCCACCGAATGACATTTTGCGCAGCCGAGTTTCTGCTCGTCGGCAAACAGCCTGGCCCCGCGCGCGACATCGCCCTCATGCGTCGTGGCGTATTTGCGATAAGCCTCCAGGCTCGGCGTCCGCGCCGGAGCTTGGGCCGCCGTCGGAAGTTGGGCGTTCCAAAGCAAAGCCAGTGACAGAGCGGAAGCGAAGAGGCGTCGGATCGTAGTTTTCAATTGGATGAAGCGAGTGAAGTTTTTTGTCCGTCGCCGGTCAAGTCCTCAGCCCCACCAAGGGAATGAGGTTTGAATGAGAGTTTCACCCCACCATCGTCGAGAATTGCCAACGCAATTGACTGGTTCCGTTCAATGTCTAGGATCGTCCTCACACAAAGCGCATGAAACTGATTTACAGACTCACACGCGAAGGCCCCGAATGAGTTCTTCTCTTCCTGAGAACCGGGTGAATTTCTTTCAGCTTTTGTTGCTGATCCTCTCGATAGTGGTCCTCTGTGGTCTGCTGCTCGATGCTGTGACGACTTTGCCGGCGGAAGCATCACGGATTCTCCAGGGTCTCGACACAGCAGTTTGCGCTTTGTTCTTCATCGATTTCGTCATGCGGTTCCGCGCTGCCGAACGAAAGCTGCTGTTCCTCAAATGGGGATGGATCGATCTGATTGCCTGTATTCCGAACTTGGATATTTTGCGCTGGGGTCGGCTGGTGCGAATCATCCGTTTGATTCGCGTGCTGCGCGCCATCCGTTCGTTTCAGCGCATCCTCGCGATCGTTCTGCAACACCGCACGCGCAATGGCGTGGCTTCGGTTTTCGTCACTTTCGTGCTGCTGGTTGTGTTCTCGTCGATAGGTATTCTGGTCGTCGAATCGACTCCAAGCTCGAACATTCAGAATGCGGACGATGCAATTTGGTGGAGTGTCTCGACGATCACGACCGTCGGTTATGGGGATAAATACCCCGTCACAACGGAAGGCCGCATCATCGCAATGATTCTGATGATGTCTGGCGTTGGCCTTTTCGGGACATTGAGCGGCGTCATTGCCTCTCATCTATTTGGGGCGGCGTCACACCCAGAAGACACTTCTCAGCAAGTGCTCAAAGAGTTGCGGGAACTTCGGGTGCGCGTCGATGGCCTGGCAGAAAGCACAAAGCACGCCCCATCGGATTCAGAATCAACCAAGGAGTAGGAGCATTCCTGCGTACGCTCGCGCGCTCATTTCAAAACGCCGATCAACGACAGAATGAACCGGGCGCGTGCTGCATCCATGGAAAAGAAATCTGGTTTGCCTGTGGTCTTCTCGATTTTCACAGCATCGGAGAAGACCTGCCCGTCGATGATTTTCTTCAGGCCAATGTTGGTGCTTCTTGCGTCGCCGGCAAACAGCAGGCGTTTTGAAGTCACGTACAATGTTCCGTTTGAAAGTGGTGTTAACTCCTCGCTTCTGATGGGCGTGTAGTTGCCAAACCGGAACCGCATTCCCTTGATACCGGTCGGGACGCTGAATGAAGTTCCAGTGTAGCCGCTATTTCTGACTCGAGTCTGATGCCACGCCGTCGGGATGGAAAAGTAGGACGTTTCGTTTGAATCCAGCATGACGTCAGCAATAATCGCAGACGGCAGTTGGTCTTTGGACTCAAGAAGGTAAATGGCTCGAAAGATTTCGTTGTTGCCCGCCATCGTGAGCTGAATGGCGTACTTTTTTTCCAAGTGGTGAATCTGTGCCAAGTCTTCGTCAGTCAACAGAAACGTGCTCTCGGCCCGGCGTTTGATCAGATCGAACTCTTCCAGGAAATCCGTCTGTCTCACCTTGGATAGATCGGTATCGTTCAGTCGGAGCAATGCCGTAAGCGCATCTAGTTCTTTGGCGTCATTTTCATCAAGCTCTCCGTCTTGGATTAGTTGGCGCATACGAGCGGCCAAGATCTTTCTCCGACTGAATTTGAAGAACGGCAGCTTTTCAGGCATCGAGGTTGTCGCGGGAGATTGAGGTTGTTCGGGCGGAGTGGCGAAGAACTCAAGCGAACAGTGCGGACAAAGCATGTTCTGACCAACCAACGATTCCGCGACTGAACATTCTTTCGAGCAGTTCGGGCAGGTGTAATTGTAGTTGGTAGCCATAGGTAAAGTTTTGCGAATGATTCTGAGGAAACTTTTTTGGTAAAGCAATGTGCAGTCACACCTTCACCGACCCCTTGCTGCGGTTGCTCTGCTTCGCCGCGCGATGAGGACTGCGTCTGCTTCAGTAGAAGAACAATGCCGCCACTGCGTGCCACGCGGTGAAGATGAGGAGCAGCACGGAGAACGGGATGTGGACGAGCAGCCAGCCGTGCAGCCAGTGCTGGAGCTTGGTTTGCAAATCCAACTGGCGGCGCTCGTCGCACCAGCCTTGGAGTTGTTCCACCTTGTCCTTCAAGTCCTGCGGCACGCTGATTTTCAGGAAGCGGAATTGATCATCTGAGACGCGCTGCGCACCGAGCAGCAGCTTGTCTCCGCGCTTCGCGGCGAGGTAGGGCAGGGCGGACTCGTCCAGGAACTGTTTGTAGATTTGCAGGCCGGGGTCGGGTTCTGGTTCGACGACCACGACTGGCTCCGAGGGCGCGGCCAAATCCGCGAGCGACATGGCGGGCGCTTCGGTAGCAACCGGGGCAGCGACGGGAGGGGCAGCGGGCGGCGGCGTGTCGAGCGCCTTGCGCATCTCCTGCGCGCTCTCGTGCATCTGCTGACGCAAGTGTGGGATCTGCTCGAAGATGGTTTCGAGCGGCACCTGTTCTTTCATCAGGCGCGGCACGACGTGTTGCAAGGCCAGTCCGTAGAAACCGCTGATCATCACGATGGCGTAGAGGATCAGGAAGCAGGTCGTCATCGGCGAGCCGGTGGAGAAACCGCAGTGCAGGAGCACGAGCGGAATGGTCAACACGGTGAGCCAGATGTGGCCCTTTAACCACGTTTGCAACCGCCCGACTTTCAGCGTCGGACGTTTGCGGCGCAGTCCGAGCAGCGCGGCGAAAACAAAAATTGCGGCGGAGACACTTCCAAAAATTAAACCGAGCGGCGTGCCGCCCACGCTCCGGCCCGTGTCGCGCACCTCGCGGTGCAGGCTGGCGGGCATGGACAGTTTGAATGGCAGCGTGCCGGGATGAAATTCGCCGACGTAGAGCAGCGCCGCCGCCACCGTTGCCAGCGCCGTGAAGACGGCCCATCCGAAATGTTGCCGGTTGATGATCACTTTTTGCGCGTGAGGAACTGTGTGCTCTCGTCGTGCGTGGTGCGCGCGTCGAACTTCTTCGGATCGCCGCCGGTCTTCGAGACGTAGTGCCCGGCGAAATACGTCGTCGGGTCCACGCGCCGCGCGGCGTCATGCGGACAGGCATAGACGCAACTGGGCATCGGGAGGTCGGTGCAAAGATCGCAGGTTGCGGCCTTGGAAGATTTCTTGGGCGCGGCGGCGGGCTTCGGCGCTGCCCCAGCGGGCGTGGCCTTGGGCAAAAAGCTGAGCAGCCACGACGCGTTGCGCTTGGGCATCTCCCCGATGGTCGAGGGCGCAGCGGCGGGCGTGGTCTGCAAGGTCTTCACTTCCTCCATGAACTCCACGGGGTGCATGTTGATATTGCCGAACGGACACAGCTCCGCGCACTTGCTGCAACCGATGCACCAGTCCTCGATGATGATTTCGAGGTTGTCCTTCCGGCGAATCGAGCCGACCGGGCACTGCGTCATGCAGAGCGGATCGCGGCAGGTGCGGCAGGTCGTGGCCACGAGATATTTGTCGTAGCGCAGGCCGTCACGCAGCAAACGCGTGACGCCATCGTGCGCATCGGCGCAGGCTCGCACGCAGAGATCGCAGCGCGTGCAACGGTCGAGATCGATGATCAGCAGGTTTTGCGCTTCGAACAAACCTTGATTCAGAAACTCATCGAGGTTCAGCCCGCGCGGCAGTTGCTTCTTCTGGCCGGCCTTGATGCGCGCCTCGGCAACCTCGATGAGCATCGCTTTCACCTTCGGGAAGTTCGTAAGCATCTGCTCGAAATCTTCCTTGCCGATCTTCACGAGTGAAACGGTGTCGAGCGCGGTGCAGGTCGCGTTGCGCGGTTGGTTGAAGAGCAGGCCAATCTCGCCGAAGTAATCGCCGCGCCCGAGATACGTGCGGACCATTTCGCCGCCGGGCATGGCGTTCGACACCTTCACCATGCCGGAGCGAATGAGGTAGAAGGCGTCCGCCGCGTCGCCCTGTTTGCAGATGACCTGGCTCTTGCCGAACGTGACCAGCTCGACGCGCGGATTCAGCAGCGCGAGAAAGGTTTCATCCACGGAGGAGAACAACGGCACGCTGCGGAGGTGGTTGTTCAGCGAACGCTCGCGATATTTTTTGTCCAACTCGACTTTGAAGGTCGTGCCTTTGAACGTGCCGACTTTGACTTTGGTGGAAGCCTTCGTGATCGCGTCCACTTCACGCGAGCCCATCAGCATGTCGAGCACGACGCGGAGGAACTCGACCATCACGCACTCTTCGCTGGCCTGCACCGTGGCGGAGCGCGGCTGGAAGGTGCGGCAGGTCATCTCGCCGAACAGTTCGCCGGGGTCCAGCGCGGCGATGGGGCTGTTGATGGACAAGTCCACCGAGGCATCAATCGGGATGAAGTGTTTGGTGTGCTCGTCGCGCTGCTCGGTCTTGTCCGAGACGAGGAAACTTTTCATGCGCGCCACGAAGCCGCCGAGGCCGCGCCGGGTTTTGACGTGGGCGATCTTGTTGGCGATGAAAATGTTGACGCGGCCGGAGACGATGTAGAAGGCCGTGGAGCCGAACTCACCCTCCTCGCAGACCAGCTCGCCGCGCTTGAAACGCCGCAGCACCGCCGCGCCCTCGGCCCACTTCAATTGCGGGGCGGGGAGTTCTTTGAGCCAGGGCAGATACTCAAGCAGCTTCTCGGTGCTGAGTGGTTCGCCCCGCTCGAGTTTGTCAGTGCTGGTACTGGGTTGCATTGAAGCAGGCGAATGACTAACACAGCGGGCGTGCGCGGCAAAGAACAGTTTGTGCGGAGGGTGAAAACGCAGGTGGGTAAGTGGGTAAGTGAAAAAGTGGGCGGGCGCGCGTTTGAGTCTCACTCACCCACTCACCCACTCACCCACTTACTTTCTTTCGCGGTCTTGTTCGCACTCATTCCACTCGCCTTCGCCGCCGACACGCCTGCTCCCAAATTCCTCGGCGCCCAAAGCTGCGCCAACTCCATGTGCCACGGCGGAGCCGGGGACAAGCGCGATCAATTCGTCACCTGGTCGAAGAAGGATTTTCACACGCGCGCGCCCGCCACGCTCTCGATGTCGCGGAGCGCGCGCATCGCGGAGACGTTGAAAATTTCCGACGCCACGACGAGCGCGCGTTGCACCGAGTGCCACAACCCATTCCAAGCCGTGCCCCCCGAACGTAAAGGCCCGCTCGTCGGCAAGCTCGAAGGCGTGTCGTGCGAAAGCTGCCACAACGCCGCCGAGAACTGGCTGCTCACGCATACGCGCACGGACTTGAAGTATGAACAGAAGGTCGCCGCCGGAATGCGCGATTTGAAAAATCTCTACGTGCGCGCGAACACCTGCGTGGCGTGCCACCAAAATCTTGATCCCGAACTGCGCGCGGCGGGACATCCCGAACTCACGTTTGAACTTGATGGCCAGTGCGTGGCGATGCCTCGGCATTGGTCGGAGACGAATCGCCTGCGCGGCGCGCAGGCGTGGTTCGTGGGGCAGGCCGTGGCGGCCCGCGAGTCGGCGGCGCAATCTGCGGATGCGAAAGCCGGTGACGAAGTGCGTGCCCGCGCCGTCGCGCTGGCGGCGTTGTTGAGCATCGCTCCCGAGCCGCGCGCCGCGGATGATCTGGCGCGCGAAGTTGCCGGGCAGAACTGGAGTGATTCAGATATTCGCACGCGCCTGGAAAAACTTTCCGCCACGCACACCGCGTTTGCCGACGCAAAATCGTCTCCGGAAATCGCGCAGCGTGCCGAGCGCACGGTGCTCGGTTTGGAGCGTCTGCTGGTCGCGATCAAGTGGAACAAGCATGCCGCGTTCAGCCCCAAACTTGATGGAATGTTCAATGCCGTGCAGTCGCGTCCCGATTTTCGCTCCGCCGAATTTGCGAGTGCCCTGAAGTCATTCCACGAGGCCGTGCTGGGGCAGAAATAAATCCGCCCGCGCCGCCGTTTCTTAGAGCCTGGCTGAGAATTCAGGATGGGTGGCACAGGCCACCGGCCTGTGCCGCCGGGCTACCAGCCCGGCGGAAGGATGAGGGGGTGCGTGGGCCAGACCGGCATGACTTCAGCCCAGGAAGCCTGCTCCAGTTCCGCTGGGCAAGTTGCCCAGCGTGACGGGCTGGTAGCCCGTTCCACCCTTTTCAGACCGGTTCTTAATCCGCCTTTTCCTGGCGCAACACCACGAGCGCGTTCGCGGCGGGGCGCGGGCGGCCTTCGGAGGGATTGTTCATCACGTTGCCATAGACCCAGATCGTGGCCGAGCCGCCGCCGTCGAGGTTGATGGCTTCGTCGCAACCGATCTTGACCAGGTAGGCCGCGAGTTCAGGGAAGGTCATGCCGGCGGAAATTTTCTGCCGTCCGTCCACCTCGACGAGGAAGAAAAACGTCTTGTTCCAACCGAGAGCCACGCGCGGATGGCGCGGTTGCAGTCCGCCAAAGCTCATCGGCTTGCCCGCGCGCACGAGGGCCGGGCCGCCGCCGAGGGCCATGGGCGAGCCTTTCACGCTGGGGATGGTGGCGGTGGTGAGCGTGAGGGTGTCGCCCGCTTTCACGGCATTGAACCGCGCGGCCAGATCGGGACCGGCGGAGAGAATCATCGTCTTGCCGGTGATGGAGGCGTCGCCGCCCTCGCGCACCTCCTGCACCGTGGCCGTGTAGGTTTCGCCGGCGCGAAGCGGCAGCCAGCGATCGGCCGCGCCGCGAGCCAGCACGAGTTCAAGACCGCCGCTGGTACGGGTGGAGGTGCCGTTCGCGCTGGTGAACAGCACGAGTTCATCTCGGGCGCGCTCCTCGTTTAATCCGAAGGGCAGCGCCGTGCCGTCGCCCAGCCGCGCCGTGAAGGCGGACTGGACGTTGGTGTGATGCGGCTCGCCTCTCAGATCGATCCAGAAGCAGGAGCGGGTCCGAGAAGGGCCGCTGACCAATTCGCCCTGGGAAATCTGCAAGCCTTCCGGGTCACCGGGATATTTGTTCGCGCTCTTGTAGAAGTCGCCGTTGATCGCGGCGAGCGGGCGCGCGCCGTCCTTTTGGAGCCACGTGACCTGCTCGGTGAGGAGCGACATGCCGAGGCTGTTGCTCTGACCGAGGGCGGTCTCGAGACGGAAATCTTTCCGATAGCGCGCCACCTTCACGATGTGGATGGACCACGGCACCTCGGGCACCTCGTCGTGCATGTAAGTGATGCCGGGGCCACTGTCCGGCGGGCGGTTGGTCTGTCCTCCGAAAACCGGCGTGGCCCAAAGCAGACAGCCAAGCGACAGCGCGCGTGCGGCGATCCGCCATCCATGTTGCCGGACTAAGGCCGGAGTCGTGTTCCCTGATTTTTTCACAAGCTTGATTTCTGGCCTGTCGAGCCGCGGCGACTTTTTCTTGAATCGGCGAACCGGGACGTTGCGCGTAATCTGACGCGGGCGTCGAATCAAAATTCGCCGACGCGCGGCAGTTTTACAAAGTGGGGAATTAAGGATGGATTAAGCCGACGCTGTCCGCGCCTCGTCCGCCCACGGAAAATCTGCTGGCGTCCGCCGCCCGCCCCTCTAACTTCCGCGCCGATGTTGCTGGTCATAGATAATTACGACTCGTTCACCTACAACCTCGTCCAATACCTCGGTGAGATGGGCGTGGACATGCAGGTGCATCGCAATGATCAACTCAGCCTCGCGCAGATCGAGCAACTCAAGCCCGAGCGCGTGCTCATCTCGCCCGGCCCGTGTTCACCCCGCGAGTCGGGACTCTCGAACGACGTCATCAAAACTTTCGCCGGACGCGTCCCCACCCTTGGCGTTTGCCTCGGGCATCAGTGCATCGGCCACAGCTTTGGCGCCGAGGTGGTGGTGAATTACCGCATGATGCACGGCAAGACCTCGCCCATCCGGCACAATGGCCGCGAGCTTTTTGCAGGGATGCCGAATCCCTTCGCCGCCACGCGTTATCATTCGCTCGTCATCAAGCGCGACACACTGCCCGACTGCCTCGAAATCACCGCCGAGACCGACGAGGGCGAAATCATGGGCGTGCGCCACAAGACGCTGCCGATCTGGGGCGTGCAATTTCATCCCGAGAGCATCCTCACCGAGGAAGGGCGGACCATTCTGAAGAACTTCCTCAAGCTGGGCTGAGCGCGGTGCCAAGAACGGTGCTGGGAAAAGTCCGTCCGTCCGCCGGAAAAATCTTCTCGCCAAATTTTTCCGGCGGCGGCAAACACTCGCCCCTTGTTTTTGCCATGAACGAACAGATCGTCATTCTTGATTTCGGCTCCCAGTACACGCAGGTCATTGCGCGGCGCATCCGCGAGTGCAGCGTGTATTCCACCATCCTGCGCTACGACACGCCGGCGGCGGAAATCGCCGCGCTGAAGCCGTCCGGGATCATCCTGAGCGGCGGGCCGAACAGCGTTTACAGCGAGGACGCGCCGATGCCGGACAAGGGCGTGTTCAACCTCGGCGTGCCCGTGCTCGGCATCTGCTACGGCGTGCAGCTCTTCGCGCATTTCCTCGGCGGCAAAGTTGAGAAAGGTCAGAAGCGCGAATACGGCAAGGGCACGCTCACGGTGAAGGACGGTTCGTGCGCGCTGTTCTCAAAATTGCCGAAGGAACTGCAGGTGTGGAATTCCCACGGCGACAAGCTCACCAAGCTGCCGCGTGACTTCAAACCCGTGGCCGTCACCGAGAACTCCGAATACGCCGCCATCGAGAATCGCGCGCGGAAATTCTTCGGCCTCCAGTTTCATCCCGAAGTCGTCCACACGCCGAAGGGCAGGGAACTGATCGCCAACTTCGTCCATCGCATCTGCGGCTGCGGCAAGGAGTGGACCATGCGCAGCTACGTTGACCAGGCGGTGGAGGAAATCCGCGCGCAGGTTGGCCAGGAGCAGGTGATTCTGGGCTTGAGCGGCGGCGTGGATTCCAGCGTGGCGGCGGCGTTGTTGCACAAGGCCATCGGCGATCAACTCACCTGCATCTTCGTCAACAACGGGTTGCTGCGCGGGCGCGAAGAGAAGGCCGTGCAGGATTTGTTCGGCAGCCATTTCCACATGAAGCTCCAGACCGAGAATGCCGAGAAAATTTTCCTCGGACGGCTCAAAGGCGTCACCGACCCTGAGCGCAAGCGGAAGATCATCGGCAGAACCTTCATCGAAATCTTCGCCGCAGCGACCAAGCGTGCGGGTAAGGCGAAGTTCCTCGCCCAAGGCACGCTCTATCCCGACGTCATCGAGTCCGTGCCCATCGCCGGCAATCCCGCCGCGATGATCAAGAGCCATCACAACGTGGGTGGCCTGCCCAAGAACATGAAGTTCAAGCTCGTCGAGCCGCTGCGCTGCCTGTTCAAGGACGAAGTGCGCCAGCTCGGACTCGAACTTGGGCTGCCCAAGGAAATTGTTTTCCGCCAGCCGTTCCCCGGTCCCGGACTCGCCGTGCGCATCCTCGGCGAAGTCACGCGGCAGCGCTGCGAGATTCTCCGCAACGCCGACACCATCGTGGTCGAGGAGATGAAGGCGACGGGGTGGTATTACAAAATCTGGCAGAGCTTCGCCGTGCTGCTGCCCGTGCGCAGCGTGGGCGTGATGGGCGACGAGCGCACCTACGAATACACCATCGCCCTCCGCGCCGTGGAATCGCAGGACGGCATGACCGCCGACTGGGTGAAGCTGCCTTATGACCTGCTCGAAAAACTTTCCAGCCGCATCATCAACGAAGTGAAAGGCGTGAACCGCTGCGTCTTCGACATCACCAGCAAGCCGCCGGGGACGATTGAGTGGGAGTGAGCCCACGGTCGCACCGCTTGCAACGTCGGCCAATGACGATATTCTGAGGCCATGCAATACCGCGTCGTCATTGTGGAATCTGAGGAAGGTTTTGCCGTCTCCTGTCCCGCGTTGCCGGGTTGTCACAGCCAGGGCGCGACGCGTGCCGAAGCTTTGGTGAACATCCGTGAAGCGATTCAACTGTGGCTGGAAGTGGCGATGGAGGACGCACAGCGCGAAGCGGAGTCGGAGGGCGCACGCGTGACTCAGGAACTCGTCACCGTTTGAGTTTGTGCCGAAGCTTCCCGGAATCAGCCAGCGCGATGCCGTCCGTGTCTTTGAAAACCGGTTCCCCGCTTTGTCCGGCGTGGCTTTTACGGAGGCGAGCGAGCGGACGCTGGCGGCGGGCTAGAGCGTTCTGCAAACAGTGGATGGGGTTCTCTACGAAATCTTTCCCGATGGAACACGTCGCCGCGTGAAGGCGATCGAACCCCCGACGCCCGTTATTCCCGGCAGTAAGATCACCATCTGGTGAGCGTCCCGGCACCAGGCCTGGCGCGAAATCAAAGATGCTTCTGAATGAACTCCTCGGGCGTCAGCGGCTTGGGTTTGTATCCAGCCGTGGCGAGTGGTTTGAAATGCGTGTCCGCCGTGATGATGAAGTCGGCCTGGGCCGCGATCGCGCAATCGACAAATTTGTTGTCATCAGGATCGGTCGTGACGACCTCGAAGCGGAAGCGCGGATCGATGAAAAGAATGTTCGCGTGAACCTGGAAGACCGCCGCCAGCAAACCCTCGACTTGCGGCCAGCGCGCCGGCCCGCTCAATCGAGTAATGGTTTCCTCGTACTCCAGGAGGATGTCGTTGGAAACCGCCAGTTCAATCCGCCCGTTGGTGAGCGCCTCGCGCAGAAGGCGGTAGGGCTGCTGGCGTCCGAACATCTGCACCAGCACGTTCGTGTCGATGCAGATTCTCATCGGCCATACGGATGCCCGGCGCGGACCTGCTCGATGATTTGCTGCACCTTCTCCGGGGTCAGCGCGCCCCGGCTGCGGTCATCGTCAAAGGCGCTGTCCAGTTCCTCCGCCAGTTTTTCGACCTCGAGTTGCTGGACGATGCGGCCCAGCAGCGCCAGCCCGGAGCCGCTAAAGCGGTCCACGTCTTCGTGCAACTTGCGTCGCAGGCTTGCCTCGTCCGTGGGCCATTGCGCTGGCTTGGTCATGGCCAGACCGTATGGCCACGACTGGATGCTGGCAAGCCGGCGAAAGGGCGCTTTGAAGGGTGGCACGGGCTACCAGCCCGTCCCCACGCGGCAACCTGCCGCGCGGAACGGAAGGGCGGCGCGAAATTTTTCTGACGCGCCATTCCAATCGGGACTCTCTCCCATTCCGTCGGGCCAGTGGCCCGACGGCACGGGCTGGCAGCCCGTGCTACCCGCGTCGGTTGCGGAGTTCGGGGTGAAATCGTGCGCCACGGGAACTCGGCTTTCGCCCAACCAAGCGGGCGGGGCTGGCTCGCCGGCGGCGGCGGATGGAGAATCGTCCGCAGGCCGGAGCGTTTCACGGGGAGAGCCGCCGGTGGCTTTGGCGTGATGGTCGAAGCGATTCGCGAAATGGACACAACTACCCCGACAAAGCGCGAACTCCTTCAAACCGAAATTCCGTGTTTTCCTTGAGCCAATCTGGCTTTGGGCACTTCCGAGCGACGTAGAAATAGCCAATCACTTCCTCCGCAACTCGTGAGGGAAATTCCCACGAGTCTTTGCTGGTGGCATCGCCAATGACCCTATTGAACTCCACTGCATCTGGCTTTGGGTGTATGAGAAAATCTCGCCGCAACTTCAGGACCTCGAGCAAGCTCTTCCACAGCTTTGGATCGGCCGTATGCAAGGGAGTCAACTGGAGTTGGCAGCAAAGCTCGGTAATGCCGTCATTCAGTTTCGACAACTTTCCTCTCAGCAAATCCGTGAAATGTTTCGCCTCGGTGTATTTTGCTCTGAGCGGCGAGTTTGGCTCTTGCCAAGTGCTTGCGAGTTTTTCGGTCACGAACGCATTGATCGCCATATAGCTGAAAACATACGTGTGTGCCAAGAGAGCAAATGTGGTGTTGCAGGTCATGTCTGCTTGCGAGTCGGGATGGTCGCTTCGATGGTGAATGTGAATTTTCCCATTTACGAATATGGCTCGCGCCATCTCCAAATAACTCTGTGGCGGATTAAAACTAAGTTTGTGGAAGTTGTTTTCGTCCGAGCCTGATTCAGAGGTTTTCATCGCATGACTCAATTCTGCCTTTGTATTGCCCACCGAAAACCGATCCCGTTGAGGCGCTTGATTCTATCGAGGCTCAAAGCGCCCGCCTTTTTGCTTTGTCTCAAATTGCCAACCCACGAAGCAAGCCGCCGATTCAGTTTCCATTTGTCGGGAACATCGCAGTCCCCACGCTGCTTTTTGTATTCTTGAAGTGCCGTGAACATCTTTTCCCATTTGGCATTGCGCGCATCCCAGATGAAGCCAACTCGTTCGAGCTTCTTGAATCGCTCGCGTTCAATCAGATTGTGTTTGCAGTCCACACGCTGCCGCGAAACCCAGCGGCCAAGCCCAGGGAAATCATCGCACCGTTGCGGAACATTGCAGTGGCCGTGCCTCCGTTTGAATTCCAACAAAGCTCCGAACATTTGGTCCCAAGCTGAATCATGCGGTGTCCATGAGAAACCCAATCGTTCCAAGCGGCGCGCTTTTTCTTGGCTGAGTTGACTTCTTTTGCTGCGTTGCGCGTTGACCCATGTGCTGAGTTTCGGGTTCATGGGCGAGCCTCGCCGCACGTAGCAATCACCGTTGTCTCGCTTGTAAGCCACCAACTCCGTGAACATTTTTCCCCAATACGCATCGTAGGGTGTCCACGAAAAGCCAAGCTGTTCCAAGCGATGGACTTTCTCCTGATCGAGTCTCCGTCTATCGGTGCGTTGTCCTTGAACCCAGGTGCCGAGCTTTGGATTCTCGACCCAATCTCTCGGGACGTTACAGTCGCCGTGCTTTTGCTGGTATGCCGCCAACTGTGTGAACATGCGGTTCCAGCGCGCGTCATGAACATCCCAAACGAAACTCTCTTCATTGAGCCTCCGAATCTGTTCTTCGGTTAGTGAACCACGCTTCCCCGCACCTCGCTGCACGTTAATCCATCGGCCAAGTTTCGGATGATCCGAGCCATGAATCGGAAGCTCGCAGTGACCGTGTTCTCTCTTGAATTGGGCCAACTCCAAGAACATTTGATCCCAGCGGCTGTCGCGAGGCCCCCAAACAAAACCTTGCTCATCCAGTCTGCGAATCTGGTCTTCGGACAGCAAACCACGGTTTCGCGCGGCGCGCTGTCTGTTAACCCACTCGCCCAGTCGCAGGTCATTGGGTTCGCGAATCGGAATGTTGCAGTGACCGTGCGTCCGCTTGTACTCCACCATCGCTGCAAACATTTGTTCCCAAAACGCTGGATGCGGCTTCCAAACAAACCCAATCGCCTCAAGTCGCCTGACGCGGTCTTGGCTCAGGATATTTCGCCTTCTTCGTTGGTTGAACACCCAAGTTGCCAAGCTTCGGTTTTCCCGCCAGCCAATCGGCACGTTGCAATTTCCAAAACGCTTCTTGTACGCGACGAGTTCGCCAAATCGTTCTTCCCAACTGTCAGCCAAGAATTGGATGCCCATCGTCGTGATGGCTTTCCGCAGAGCGTCAATCGAAACGCTTGGCCCGCGAATCTCCACCCGTTCGCGGAAGCGCGAATCATCAAAGCCCTTCGTCCGCCCGCGCTCTTCGCGCATCTCGCGGATGATTTCGGCCAGCACTTCGTCCTGCTCTTGCAATGATTGGAGTACATCCCAAACGTCATCGAACTCGGCACGGCTCACCGCTTCTTCAATGGTTTCGCCGGCGGCTTGTTCGACGTAGAGCGGCACAAGCACGTAGCCGGTGGTCTTGTTCGGCGCACGGCGCATGGCGCGGCCCGTGGCTTGCACGATGTCCACACGGCTGCGGCGTGGCGAGAGGAACGCAACCATATCGACGGCGGGCACGTCCACGCCTTCGGTCAGGCAACGGGCGTTGGACATGATGCCGCGCGCACATTCGCGGAAGCCGCGCATGACGCGCTCGCGCTCCGCCGTCGGCATGGTGCCGTTGACGTGGAAGGTTTTGAATTCGTTCGTAGCAGACGAGGTAACGAGGCTCTGATCTATTTCGGAAGTTGAATGGAGCCTCCTCACGTCGGCTGCTGCGGGGGAGAGATGCGTGGCGATTCCTTCGGGACTGTCGCTGGTGAAGGACGCGGCGGATTTCACGGTGCTGTGGAAGGTGAAGACTTTGTTCACGCCGTACTTCGCGATGGCGTCCTTGAGCGCAAGCTGGTTCGCAACCTGACGCGCGCGGATGGCGTCGCCATTCACCAGCGTTTCACCACGGCACAACATTTCGTTCGTCACCATCTTGGAAGTGATGACGGAGATGATGACCTTGTAGCCGCAGATGATGCCGCGGCGCGCGGCTTCGGCGAAGGTGAGGCGATAGGCTTGCGGGCCGTAAACGTCCGGCTTGTCCATCGAGAAGACGAGTTGCGCGTCGCCTTCCTTGTCCTTGCGGAGCGGATTGTAGTGGCGCGGCGTGGCGGTGAGGAACAGGCGCTTGCGGATGGGCAGATTGGCGTCTTCGAGGGCGAAGGCGTAGTTGCGGCCCTCGCGTCCGGCGGTCTTGTGCGCCTCGTCGAAGATGGCGAGATCGAAGACGTGCCTCCTGGAGTGCGGGGACTTGTCACCGCCTTTTTGCGGCGCGAGTTCTCGCGCCGGATTTGCTGATGACAAGTCATCAGCGGGGGAAGGCGGCGACAAGTCGCCGCACTCCATAGCGGCGGCCACGACACGCGCCGACTGGTAGGTGGAGAAGACAATTTTCGCGCCGGTGAAACTCGCATCGAGGAATTCGCGGACGCTCCGGGAGTCGGTGGAAACTTGGAAGTCCAAGTCGGACTGCGGCGTGGTCATCGCATCCAGACCTTCCTGGACTGTCGGGTCGGAGCAGACGCAGTGATAAGCGAGCGCGGGCAGGCTCGTTTCGCGCAGCCATTCGTGCAGCGTCTGGCGCAACAAGGCGAGCGACGGCACGAGGACGAGAATCCGCGCCGCCTGTCGCCGCTCGGCGATCCAGAGCGCGACGAGGGTCTTGCCGGTGCCGCACGCCATGATGGCGGAAACGCGGTCGTGGCTGTCGAGCGCGGGGAGCAGGGCCGCCAGCGCCTCGGTCTGGTGCGGCTGCGGTTGCTTGCGGGGCGCGACGAAATCCGCGCGGGTCAGCCAGGCTTCGAGGGCGCGAAAGTCGTCGGCCTCCATCCGGTCCAGGTCCGAGCCGCGAATGCAGAAGAAGCCCTGCCGCTCGTTCAGCACCGCAGGCAGGTCATCGCAGTTGGTGAGCAGGACGCGGCTGCGAATGCGCGGGCTGTCGGCCAGACCCATGAAGGTGGACAACTCGCGCCAAGTCAGCGCGAGCCGTCCGGTGCGGAACTTCACCTGATAGGCGTTGAAGTGGCCGAACCGCGTCTGGAACACGCCGTCCACCCCGTAGTCCTGCGCCGCGAGGTTGAGCGTCTGAAGCGTTTGGGTTGGAACAGCCGTGAGCGGCCAGACGAGAGCGGCATCGTGCCGGCGCTGGGTCGCAAGATAGGCTTCGGCGAAAACTTCAAAAGCCGCGCCGCGCGATTGCTCGTCAGGCAGGGCGGCGATGCGTTGCTCCAATTCCGCAAAGTCGCGCACGCCGGCAAAAATTCCCCGTCGGACGAATTCGCCCGCTTTGGAATGTCGCGCCGCAGCCATGAAGGGAGAATGAACAGCGCGCCGTGCAAAGGCAATTCAACGGAGAGGCCGGAGCGAATGCGTGGCAGCAGTTACGCCGCCTCAAACGTCACCTTCAGCCCCAGCGCGGTCAGCACGGAGTTGAGGCTCGACAGGCGTGGGTTGCCGTCGCGGGAAAAGAGGCGATACAGGCTCTCGCGGTTCAGCTTGCTCAGTTCCGCCGCGCGGGCCACGCCGCCTTGCGCTTCGACCACATCGCGTAGTCCGACCAGAAAAACTTCCGACCCTTCCTCGTAGCAGGCGGTCAGGTATTCCGCCGCCTGTTTGGAGTGGTTCAGTTTTCTCCGCAGGATTTTTTTGTAGCTGACCGTTCTCATCCTGCTCAGGCCGAGGCGAGCTTGGCCTTCTTGCGCCAGGCGCGTTCGGCGAATCTGCGCGCTTCCTTCGCGCCGCGCAGGAGACAGTCGGAACTGATGTCGCAATCGAGCTTGGGCCAGTGGACGGAGGAGCGGCAGATTTCAAAAGCCGCGCGCTCGCGGCGGGTGGCGAGTTGCAACGTGGGATAGAACGAGAGCGGCACGCTCACGGTGCGCCCGTCTTCGAGGTCGAACGTCAGGCGTTCGTCCGTGACCTGCACCGCCATCACATCCGGCGGCGGGGTGTTATTCAGCTTCATTCCACGCCTCAATCAATTGGGCCTCGTGGGTCGTCGGATTCGGGCGATCTCCCGGAGTTCCGTTTCACGAAAGCCCTTGTTCCAACTCAACTGCACCGGCCCGAGCCAGAACTTGGCCTCGTGACCGCCCTTGTGAACATGCACATGTGCCGGTTCGTCCGGCTCGGAACTGTAGAATCCAACTCGGAATCCTTTGATGCGCAGCACGGTTGGCACGATGCGACGGTAGGTTTCTGGAGACGGGATGGCAAGGCGTGAACCGCTGCGAACTTCCGTCGTGATCCTCAACGCGCACGAAACTTCTTTGGCAACAAACCATCCACGGCTCGGATGATTTTATCCTCGCTGCTCGTCGCCAGCCGCGTTGGGCGGTCGTAATACCACAGTGAATCTTCGGCCTCGTAACCGCCTTCGGCGAGGATGCGGCGGGACGGGATGTAGCAGGGCACGTCGTTCGCGTAGGCATTCACCCACAGGCGGCTGGCGTCGAACTCGCGTTTGAGGCGAAGCTGGTAATCGATGACGACTTCACCCGCGAGGAAGACCATTGCGAGTTCATCGCCGAAGGTCCACGTCTGCGCGAGGTAGGGCAGGGTGGTGGGCAGCTTTTCGCCACGGTCGAGGCGCGCGAGATTCTTCTTCGCGTGATAGCCGATGATGCCGGGCTTGGCCGCGCGTTCTTCCCATTGCGCACGCGTGGGCAAGGGATCGAAGTCGAGGGTGAAGCGTTTGATTTTTCCATTCGGTAGCTTGGTCAACGGCTGCGTCGGCAAAGTGAGCAATCGTTTCACTTCGGCGGCAATGGCGTCGCCGTGGGCTTGGGCGTGTTCAAGTTTGCCGCGCGGCGAAGGGTTGGCGTCCGCGCCGCAGCCGATGCTGATGAGCGCCAATGCGCCGGGATGATCGCGCTCGATGGTGGCTTGTGCGTAGCCCGACCAGTCGCCGTGAATCTGATTCCACTCGCCGCCCAGCGTCGTGCAATGGCAGGCGTAGTTCGCCAGCACGGCGCGGAGTTGATCTTTGGCGTCGTGAACGAGCAGCACGGCCAGCGTGTGATCGACCGGCGCGGTGTTGTTCTCGCCGAACTGCGCGCGACCGTCGCGAATCACGCGGCGGTTTTTTGCGAAGGTCACGGCGCCTTGTGCGCGGGAGAGTTTCGCGGGCGCGCGATTGCTCAAGGCCGCGAGCGCGACCGCTTCCAGCTTGTCAGTAAGTTCCCGCGTGTAGCGATCGATGGCCGCCTGCTGTTCCGGGATGATGTCCGACGAGAAAATATTCGGGGCCGCGCCACTCAACATCGGTGCGGCGTGCGTGTGCGAGGAACAGAGCGCGATTTGTTCGCGGTCAATCTTCGCGCGTTTCTTTAGCCGCGCCGCCACGGCGTCCGTGACCGCGCCGGGCACGGCGAGATTGTCCACCGTGAACAGGATCGACACGCCCTGCCGATCGGTGCCGAGCGCGAGCGCCTTGGCGAAAAGATGCTGCGCGACGCCTTCATTGTTCGTGCGGCGGTTGCCGTAGCCGTGCAGTCGCACGGGGTAGTCGGGCGTGATGTCCACACGCGCGACGCCGATGCAGAGCAAGGGCGGTTCCGCAGCGAGAAGTGGCAGGTTTGCGAGGGTGACAAGCAGGGCAAAAAGTTTGGCGGCGTTCATGGTGAAGTAAGTCCAGCATCGACAACGCGCGTGCGGCGTCAACACCGTGCTTTTCAAAAGTTGAACTCGGCCCGCCCGCCCACCACACTCCGCACCCCGATGAAAGCCATTGCTGTAAATCAGAAGAAGCGCGACGTGGGTTTGATTGATCATCCCGCGCCGGAAATTTCCCTGCCCACCGAGGTCAAGTTTCGCACCATCGAAGTCGGCATCTGCGGCACGGACCGCGAAATCTGCCGCTTCGACTACGGCAATCCGCCCAGCGGCTTCGAGCATCTGGTGCTCGGCCACGAGGCGCTGGGTCTCGTCACCGAGGTCTCGTCCGAGGTGCATCGCATCAAGCCCGGCGATCTCGTCGTGCCGATGGTGCGCCGCCCGTGCAATCACGAGGCCTGCGTCTCCTGCCGCAATGATCGCTCCGACTTCTGCACCACTGGCGATTTCGTCGAGCGCGGCATCAAGGAATATCACGGCTTCATGACCGAACATGTCGTGGACCACGAAAAATATCTCTGCGTTGTGCCGCCCGCCTTGCGCGACGTGGCCGTGATGATCGAGCCGCTGACGGTCGCGGAAAAGGCGCTCATCCAAATCTGGCACATTCAAAAACGTCTGCATTGGGAATGCCCGCTCGTGAAAGGTCTCGCGCCCGGCCATTGCCATAAGGCGGTTGTTCTCGGCGCTGGTCCCATCGGCATCCTCGGCGCGATGGCTTTCAAGGTCGCGGGCTTCGACACCTACGTGTATTCCCGCTCGAAGGCGCCGAATCCCAAGTCGGAACTCGTGGAGAGTTTCGGCGTGAAATACATTTCTTCAGAAGAAGTTTCGCCCGAGGAACTCGCGCGCATGTTGGGCAACATCGACGTGGTCTATGAAGCAGTGGGCGGCGCGAAGATCGCCTTCGAAGTGCTCAAGGTTCTCGGCCTGAACGGCATCTACGTCTTCACCGGCATTCCTGGTCATCCGCTGCCGGAGATCACGATTGATGGTGAATTCATCATGCGGAACATGGTACTGAAGAATCAGGTGCTGCTCGGCACAGTCAACGCAGGTCGCGACGCCTTCGAGAACGCCATCCTCGACCTCGGCATCTTCATGGAACGCTGGCCGGACGCGGTGCGCGCCATCATCACCGGACGCTACGAACTCTCGAAGTCGAAGGAACTGCTCATCGGCAAGGTCACCGGGATCAAGAACGTGCTGAAGTTCAGCGCCTGAAGTGCCAACGGATGACCGTCCGCAGCCACGCCAGATTGTGAATGCCCTGACGTTAATCCTGCTGGCCAGTTGGCTCGCACTGTCCGCCTCGGCGGCGCCGTTCGTGGAAATTTCCGCGCGCGTGGAGACGATTGAATGGCGCTATCAGGAGGACACCGGCCTGCCGCTGAAAACCATCCGTCACCACACGCTGCGTTGCGTCGTCGGGCAGGACCAGTGGCTGATCGAAAACCTTTCTCGCAGCAACGTCACCGAGAGCACCTGGTTTTTGCACGGGATGCTCGCGCGTCAGGTCAGCTATCCTTCCCTTGATGATTCCGCCGGCGAGACCACCGGCTACCGCTCCTCCCGCCGGAGCGCGCGCAATCTCGGCGTCATGACTTCCACCGAGGGTTACCCCGCTGGCGAGGTGGTGGTCAACGCGGTGTGGTTCGTCTTCTGTTCCGGCCCCTTTCTCCAAAAGACCACGCGCGGGGTGCCGCTGCCCACCGCCGGTCCGAATGAAACCGTCTTCGGCCTGACCAATGAAACGCGCACTTTCGCGGATGAACTGGGCCTGCCGAGAAGCGCCGATTTTTTTGCCGCACCGCATGAATTGAAGTGCCGCTACGAAGCACCCCAGTCCACCAATGTTCTCGGCTGGAATTTCCCGCTCGTCTTCACTGCCGAGCAACGCGGGCCGGATCACTTCGGCAAATGGAATCGCAACCTAACCATCAATGGCCGCGTCACCGCCCTTCGTTCCGTGCCCGCGCTACTCGTACCCGAGGACATCGCCGAACGCTTCGAGGAGTGGAAGACTTCGCCGGCGCGGAGGCGGTGAGTCCCCCGTAACGCCGGCTTTCCAGCCGGCAGGTTCCGAGGCTTTCCAGCCTCGTGTTCCAAGCCAATTTTCGCCTCGACTCATCATTCGGCACGAGAAGCTGCCGCCGCCGCTGGCCGACCGGCGCAGGACAATTCCGCAGGCGCGGGACTCGCCAGCTACACGCAGTCGATTGGCGAGAATTTGATGGCTTGTTCGCAATTATTGAAAATGTTATTTGAACACATGCTCGTCGGCCCTCAATCGGTTCTTTGGTTTGCTTTTCTCGTCACAAGTTTCGCGTCATTCGCGCAGAGCAACACCATCCTCCTCCCCACCACGAACGTCTGGCGCTACGAACAAACGGCCAACTTCGACGGAACAAACTGGCAGGCCGCAACCTTCAATGACACAGCCTGGTCCAGCGGACGCGCACTGCTCTACGTGGAAGACAACGTCGCCGTCACTCCGCGCAACACCGCGCTGACGCTGGGGCGTCTGACTTACTATTTCAGAACTCATTTTCAATACACCAATTCCTCCGCTGGCCTTGGATTAGTGTTTTCAAATCTGGTGGACGACGGGGCGGTCTTCCACCTGAACGGGGTGGAAGTCCAGCGGCTGCGGATGCCGGCTTCTCCCCAAATCATCAGCTACGGCACTCTGGCCACCGGGACGCCGGCCGGTGGCGATGCGACTTCATTCGATGTGTTCACCGTCTCCGGCGACACTCTGACCAATCTGCTTTCGGGCGACAATGTTCTGGCCGTCGAAGTGCATCAGAGTTCTGCCGGCAGTTCGGACGTTGCGTTCGGTTCTGCCCTGAGCACCGTGGCGTCCAGCGGCGGGTTCAGCTTCACTGAACAGCCGACCAACGTGACCGTGCTGGACGGACGACCGGCCTTGCTGCGGGTCGCAACGTCAGCCGCCGTGGCTCCGGCCTTGCAATGGTTCAAGGATGGAATGGCCCTCGCTGGAGCCACACTGAGCACGCTGTCGTTTCCAGGCGTGACTCCGGGAAACGCGGGCACGTACTGGGTCGTGGCCAGCAATGTGAGTCTCATGCTCACCAGCAACCCGGCGGTGCTCACCGTGCAACCCGACTATGTTCCTCCCACGGTGCTTCGGGCCGTGGCCCAAAAGGATCTCACCAACATCGTGATCGGTTTCAGCGAACCAGTTCGATCCGGAGCGACCAATCTGGCGAATTTCCAAGTGGCGAAATCGGGCCAGTTTCCTGCCGGCTTGACGGTGATCAGTGCGAGCTTGTCGAACCAAACCAACCTGCTGCTTACCACCACTCCGCGAACGCCTCGCGTGAATTACGAGTTGCGCCTGACAAACATTGTGGACTTTTCTTCGGCCAGCAATCAGGCGGGTGCCGCTCCCATCCCTCTGAAATACGTCACGGACTTGCTCCGCATCGACACCAATCCGATCTGGCGCTACGAACACTCCGGCGTCTGTCCGCCGGCCGGTTGGTCGGCCCCGGATTTCGATGACGCAGCGTGGCAAGCCGGCGGCCCCGTGTTCTTCGCTTCGCGCTCGGGCACGCTGCCGCCCGCGCCGGTTGGCACGCAGTTGCAATTAACAAACCTCTACGGCACGGCGCAGGCGACATCGTACTTCTTTCGCACCGAGTTTGAGTTGCCCGGCCTCAGCACGAACGCGCTTTCGCTCCGCCACATCATCGATGATGGCGCGGCGCTCTACTTGAATGGCCAACCGTTCTACTCGATCCGGCTTGGCTTCAACGGAGCTTGCGAGGCGTTCGCCTCGGGTTCGGTCGGCACGCCGAATTATGAGCCACTGCTCTCGCAATCACCTTTCTCGATCAGTAACTCGGCCATCTCCGGGGCGAACAGCATCGCGGCCGAAGTGCATCAGTCCAGCGCGAACAACAACGACGTGGCCTTCGCCGTGTCCCTCGAAGCGCTCATTGATGAATTCATTCCGGGGCTGTCCCTGACGCTGCCCGCTTTCACGACGAACGGGGCCGGAGTGCTGGTGAATGCCGGTCGCGTTACCCTAACCGAGCCGGCCAGCACTAATGTGGCGGTGGCGCTGAACTCCAGCGCCTCATCGGTTCTCTCCGTACCAGCCAACGTGACCGTGCTCGCCGGTGAAACCAACGCCCTTTTCAACATCACGGTGGCTTCCAACAACAGCACCAGCGGCCCGCGCCGGGTTTCAGTCAGCGCAAGTGCGGATGGCTTCATTGCCACTGCGAAAAAGACCGTGGTGTGGGACAGCGTTCCAGCCGCGCTGAATTTGGTCCTCCCCGCCAGCATCGTCGAAGGCAGTGGAACCTTCACCGGCCGCGTTGAAGTGGCCTCGTCCGTCGCTCAAGATGTCACCGTCACGTTGACCTCAGCCATGCTGGGTGCCGTCGGTGTGCCACCTTCGGTCATCCTTGCTGCCGGACAAACTTCCGCGGTCTTCCAACTCGTGATTCCAAACAACACCGTTCTCGAAGGCCCGCGCAGCGTCACCGTCACCGCCCGCGTCGCTGGCTGGGTGGACGGAACCGCCGTGGTGAGCGTCTTCGACAAGCCTGATTCGTATCGCGCCATTTCCCTGGGCACCCGCGATCTCGCCTACGATCCGGTGACGCAACGAATCTACGCCAGCGTGCCCGGCTCGGTGCCGGTGATTGGCAACCAGATTGTCCCCATTGCGCCGGAGACGGGGGCTGTCGAAACAGGATTCTCGCTGGGCGGTGAACCGGGCAAACTTCTCGTCAGCCCCGCTGGTGGAAAGCTCTACGCCTCCGTGGAGACCAATCGGATGGTGCGCCGGGCGGACCTGCCGTCGCGCACGACGGAACTGAGTTTTTCGCTGGAGACAAATCCTCCCGCAAACATGGTGATCGAAGACTTTGAGCTACTGCCCGGCACTCCCAACCCCGTGGCCGTGCTGCGCCTGCAAAACAACTTCTTCGCCACCGTGGCGATCTATGATGAGGGCGTCCGACGCACCAATCTCGCACCCGGCGGGGACGATGCCGGGCAAGAAATCATGGAAGTCAGTGCTGATGGAACTTCCATCTACGTGCAAAATTTTGGCTTCCAAGGTTTTCGCCGGCTTGCTGTGAATGCCCAAGGAGCAAGCGCCGCCTACGTTGACTATTCGATTACGCCGGGCCAATGGACCCGTGACTGGAAAGCGGTTGAGAGCCGGCTCTTCGGCGGTGATGGAGTCATCATCGAACCACTGATTCCGAAAATCATCGCCACGATTCCGAACATCCCGGTGAACTCTCCCATGTGCTATGACGCGCCGAGGCGTCGGTTCTTTTACCTCGCGCAGTCAAACAGCGTTTGGTTCCTGCGGGCCTTTGACAGTCGCACGCTGGCACCGCTGGGCAGTCTTCCGATCTCGGGCGTGAATGGAAATCCAGCCAGCCTCGTGCGGGCGAGCGGTAATGGCTTCGCATTTCGGACAGATGCTAATCAAGTGTTTGTGCTGCGCACCGCGCTGGCGGGTTCCGGCGGGGTTGCGGATTTGAAAATCGCACTAAGAGCTAGCGCTATGTCAATTTTTGCCGGGGGTAACGTGACTTGCACCATCAGTGTGACCAATCTCGGAGTTGGCGATGCAACGAACGTCATCTTGAGTGCTTTGCTGCCGTCAGTCGGGACGATTCTCACGTCGAGCGTTCCGTACTCGTCCTATTCCGTCGGTATTCCCGGCGTGTCCTTTTCGCTTGGCGTGCTCGCCGCCGGAATGAGCACAAACGTGGCTCTGACCCTTCGCCTTGATGCGGCCGGTCCGGCTGATTTCTCCGCTGCCGTGGTGGCTGACGCGATTGATTCAGATCTTTCCAACAATTTTGCTTCGCTGACGCTCATCGCGACGCTGGATCCGAATCGAAACGGGGCTGGCCTGATGAGTTTCAGCGCCACCGACATCGCTTACGATGCTCTGCGACATCGGCTGTATGCGAGCACCACCCCTGACGTCATTGCGGTTATCAATCCCGACACTGGCGAGATCATGAGTTCTCTCGTAGTGGGGCCGAATCCATCGCGCCTCGCGATTTCTAGCAACGGGCAATTTCTGTACGCGGCCATCAGCAACGGCACGGCTGCGGCTCGTCTGGACTTGAATTCCGGCACGCGCGATTTGGTATTCCCATTCGGCAGCGACTTTCAGGGAAACCCGCTTCAGATGGACGATCTTGTTGTGAAACCAGATGCCCCACGCACGCTAGTTGCTTCGGCCGGGGGAAAGAGCATTTTTGTTTTCGATGATGGAGTGAGGAGGCCACAGGAATTTGCAGTGGGATTCAGCGGCTATCTTTTGGAGTTCGGACCTTATCCGGACATTGTGTATGGAAACGGACGGCCCTTGCAGATTTACACCAACGGAATCCAATCTATTTTCGGTTCAGCAAATCTTCCTGTTTCCGACGTGGAATATGCCGGCGGTCTTTTCTATGGCAGGCTCGGTGGAATTTTTGACCCCGCCACTGCGGCCACCGTCAGCAGCTTTGCGGGACTAGGCAGCGGGTCTGTACTGGAACCGGATTCACAGTCGCATCGCGTGCTGTTCGTCACCCAGCTTCAACAACAGTGGCGTCTGCTGGCTTACGACTCCATCGCACAAGCCTTGGTTAGTTCGGCGACGTTGAGCAACTTGCTGGGCACGCCGCTCAATTTGATTCGGTGGGGGACGAACGGACTGGCCTTCAACACCAGCGGCAATCAAATCCATTTGTTCAAGGGAACCCCCCTGCCGTCTTCCGCCGCGACGGATCTTGTCCTGGCTCAAAGCGCAGACGCGAGCCCCGTTCTTGTCGGCTCAAATGCCAGCCTCACCATCACCGTTTCAAATGCCGGCCCCAGCGCCGCCAGCGAAGTCGTGGTCGCAGTCCTTTTTGACAGCCTTGCTAACTTTGCCAACGCCTCGGGCACACAGGGCAGCTACACGCAGACCAACAATCAGATTGTCTGGTCCGTCGGCTCATTGCTCGCCAATGCGTCGGCCACTTTCACCTACACCTTTCATTCCTCGTATGCCGGAACTTTCTCATCGATTGCCAGCGCGACCTCGACAGCCATTGAGAACAACTATGGCAACAACATCGCCACGAACCAATTCGCCGTTGTCTTTGGCGTGCAGCCAGTGAACTCGGTTGGCGAACTTCGCATCACCACCTCGGGGCTGGCGTACGATCCTGTGTCTGGTCGTTTGTTCGCCACCGTCCCGGCAAATTCTACCGCAAACGCAAACAGCTTGTTGCCGATCAATCCCGTGACTGGTGCTTTGGGCACACCTATTCCTCTCAGCGCTGAACCGACAAAATTAGGCATCACTGAAAATGGGCAGTTTGCCTATGTGTCGCTGTACGCCGAGTCCGCCGTCCAGCGTGTCAACCTGTTCAACAATTTACCCGAGTTGAAGGTGGATTTTGGCGAAGGCGGACTTGCCGCAGTTTCCGACCTCTCGCCAATTCCTGGAGCGCCACACTCGTTTGTGATGATCAACAATGAACCTCCGATTCCCGGCATCACACCGTTCACGGTGGCATTTGATGACGCGATCCCAAGGCCGAATGGAGTTGGAAACATCGGCCAGCTTGTTGTCGTTCGTTCCAATCTGCTGGTCGGCTACAACACGCTTGTTCCAAGCAGCACTTACAGTGTGAGCATCACTCAAACCGGGCTGGGGGTGGCCGGTTCCGCCACTTATTTGCTCAACGGAAAGCTCAAATCTTCCGGCGGCTTGGTCTTCGCTGATTCAGGAAAGATTGTGAACCCCGATTCTCTCACCTTGGTGACAACATTGCCGGTCAGCGGACTCCATGAGCCGGACGCGGCCAATGGACGCGTCTTCTTCCTCACGCTTGTTTCAGGCGCGTGGACATTGCGAGTGTTCGAGTTGGGTGCTTTCACAGAAATTGGCTCGATGCCGGTGCCGGGCATCATCGGGACGCCGCACAGTCTGGTGAAGTGTGGCACGGATCGTCTCGCGGTCGGCACATCCGGCGGACAGGTAATGCTGGTTCGCACTTCGCTGGCCGTTCTTGACGCCGATGGGGACGGCCTGGCCGACAGTTGGGAAATGGCCTTCTTCCACTCCACCAATGCGCCCAACGGCGGCGCAGCGCAGGATTTTGATGGCGATGGGATTGCCAACCTTCAGGAGTACTTGAATGGGACCGATCCAACTGACGCCTCGAATGCGTTTCGGATCCGCAGCGTGTCATTGGGCAGCGGCACCGTGGTGTTTCGCTTTCACGGCGTGACTGGAATTCGCTATCAGTTGGAAGAGTCTTCGGCTGTGAGTGGTCCTTGGTCTGCCATCGCACCTGTGGTCACCGGCCAAGGACTTGGGGTGGCTTTGACAAACGGCCTTCCGCCTGTCTCACCCAAATTCTACCGACTTCGTCAGGTGCCTTAGCGAACGCGCGGCATCTGATCTTGTCAAACGCCGCTTTGAATGTTTGCGCCGGTCCGCTGCGTCTGAAATCCTCACAACTATGAACCGCATCATTTTGTTTCTGGCGACACTGTGTCCGCTGCTCGCCTTCGCTGCCGCACCGGCAAAGCCCTTCGAGCTGCGCGAGGGGGATCGCGTGGTCTTCCTCGGCGATACGCTCATGGAGCGGGAGAAGGATTATGGCTACATCGAATTGATGATGATGCTGCGGTTCCCGGAGCGGAACGTCACGTTCCGCAACCTGGGCTGGAGCGCGGACACGCCGGTGGGGATTTCGCGCGTGAGTTTCGATTGGCCGAAGGGCGAGGGCGAAATGTTCCGCGTGCTCATGGAGCAGGTGCGGCAGGTGCAGCCCACGGTGGTGGTGCTCGGGTATGGGATGGCAAGTTCGCTGGAGGATGCGGCGGCGACGGAGATGGAGCGGCAAGGAGCGCCGGCGTCCTCGCCGGCTTTGCGCGTGCGCGA
>JAYVQC010000065.1:0-9351 GCA_043757045.1 Akkermansia sp.
CCTCCTCCGTTCCGCGCGGCTGGTCGCCGCGCGGCACAGGCAGGTTGCCTGTGCTACCCCGGCGGCTACGCCGCCCCGACTTCGGAGTTCGGGTTGAACCCTCCGCACCGTGAAGCGGCGGGAACGCCGCGCGCCCATCACGCAACCGCTCCTGCCCGCTACCGCATCCCCGGCATCCCGCCCATGCGCCCCATCATCTTCTGCATCTTGCTGAACTTTTTCATCATCTGCTGCATCTGCGCGAACTTGTTCATCAGCGTGTTGACCTCGGCGACTTTCACGCCGCTGCCGGCGGCGATGCGCAGGCGGCGCTTGGCGTTGAGCAAGTTGGGATTCTGCCGCTCCTTGATCGTCATGGCGCAGATGATGCCTTCCATGCGCTTGAATTCCTTCCCCTGCTGATCGAGCTGTTCAGATGTGATCTTATCACCGCCCGGCAACATGCCCACGATGCTCTGGAGTGAACCGAGCTTTTTCATCGCGCGCATCTGGTCGAGGAAATCTTCGAGCGAGAACTGGCCCTTGCGCATCTTCTCCTCCATGCGAGCGGCCTCATCCACGTCCACGGCCTCCGCCGCGCGTTCAACGAGACTCACCACATCGCCCATGCCGAGGATGCGCGAGGCCATGCGCTCGGGATGAAACGGCTCGAAGTCCTCGGGCTTCTCGCCCACGCCCATGAACTTGATGGGCTGGCCCGTGACCGTCTTCATGCTCAAGGCCGCGCCGCCGCGCGCGTCGCCGTCGAGCTTGGTGAGAATGCTGCCGGTAATCTTCAGCGCCTGATCAAAATGCGTCGCGACGTTCACGGCCTCCTGGCCGGTGGCCGCGTCGAGCACGAGCAGAATTTCCTGCGGCTTGATGAAGTCGCGCAGCTTCACCAACTCCTGCACCAGCACTTCATCAATCTGCAACCGGCCCGCCGTGTCGAAAATGATGGTGGTGCGGTTGTGCTCCTTCGCGAAGGCCAGCGCCTCGCGCGCGATTTTCAGCACGTCCGTCTCGCCCTTCATCACGAAGACCGGCACGTCCACCTGTTGGCCGAGCGTCGCAAGTTGCTCCATCGCCGCCGGGCGATACACGTCCGCCGCCACGAGGAGCGGCGTGCGGCCTTGCTTGGCCAGCAGGCGGGCCAGCTTGCCGCTCGACGTGGTTTTGCCTGAGCCGTGCAGGCCGCACATGAGAATGATCGCGGGGTTGCCGGTGAGGTTCAGCGCGGCATTCTCCGAGCCGAGCAGCGCGACGAGCTCGTCGTAGATGACTTTGACGATCTGCTGTCCCGGATGAACGCTCTGGATGACTTCCGCGCCGAGCGCCTTCTCCTTCACGCGCTCGATGAAGTCGCGCGCGACCTTGAAGTTCACATCGGCTTCGAGCAGTGCCATACGAACCTCGCGCAGCGAGCCAGCCACGTTGTCGTCGGTGATTTTTCCAAGCCCGCGCAGGTCTTTGAAAACCTTCTGCAACTTGTTGGTCAGGCTGTCGAACATAGGCGCGGGAGCGTAGGGAGAAATTCCCAAAAGCCAATGGCGAAAGACGGCGGGGACCGCCCGGGGGTGCATCTTGCCACTGTTGCTGTGGCGGCGGGCATCCTTGCCGGCCAGTGAGCCGTGGCTTCCAGCCCGGTGGGCCAGGCCGCTCTGCACCGAGACGTGGAAAAGGTTCGAGCACGGCGGGCTTATTCACACTGGGGCCGGGCGGCTGGAAGCCGACCCTCACTGGCCGGCAAGGATGCCCGCCGCCACCGCCGCAGACCACTGGGCCAAGATGCACCCACCGCCCGGAGGAGAATCTGGCATTTACCACCATCGGAAAGCGGCACTAAAGCGACCGCCTTTCCCATGCCCCCACAAAAAAAGAGGCCGGGCTTGCGCCCGGCCTCTCGTGAATTTTCAGCCGTTCCGCCGCTTACGGCTTGTGCAGGCGGAAGAACTTGTAGGGCAGATCCGCCGGGATGGTGACGCAGAAGTCTGCGCCCACCGCGCTCGCGGGCAGACCCACCGGGGACCACGAAATCGGAGGCGTAAGGTCGGTCGCGCCTTCGAGCACATACGGCGTGCAGGTCTGGGGGAAGCAGACGACGACGTTGGTATCAACTTTGGTGATGCTCAGGATGGCCGGCGTTTGATCCTGGACGATGACGAGGAACGAGCAGGTGTTGGTGTTGCCCGCCGCATCATACGTGACCGCCGTCACGAGGTTCGTGCCCTGCGCGAAGGTCGAGCCGGAGGGCGGCGTGACGATGAGCGTCGGGGCCGGGTCCACCTGGTCAACCGAGGTGACGGTGTAGTTCACGACCGCGCCGTTCGTGCTGGTGCAGGCGGTCGTGATGTTCGTCGGGCAGGTGATGACCGGGGCCGTGGTGTCCTGCACGGTGACGGTGAAGGTGCAGGCGTTGGTGTTGCCGCTGTTGTCGGTGGCCGTGACGGTCACGACGGTGACGCCGAGAGCGAAGGTCGAGCCGGAGGCCGGGTTGGCGACGAGCGAAGCGAGCGTGCAGTTATCCGAGCCGGACGGCGTGAAGGTCACGACGCGGCCCGACGGGCCGGTGGCCTCGCCGACAATGTTCGCGGGGCAGGTCACGCTGGGCGCGTTGGTGTCGAGGATCGACACGGTGATCTGGCAGTTGGTGCTCAGACCGCCGCTGTTCGTGATGTTGAACGTCACGGTGGTGTTGCCCAAACCAAGCGCGGTGCCCGCCGCCGGGCTTTGCGTGATTGTGTAGGTGCCACAGTCGGAGACAACGAGGCCACCGGTCAGGTCGGGCAAGTTGACCGTGCAGCCGCCGCCCACGTAGTAGGTCTGGTTGGCCGCGCAGCTAACAAGCACCGGCGGATTCGTCGAGGCGATGTTGACAGTGACGGTGCCGACATTGGTGCCGCCAACCTGACCGTCGCTGGCGATGTAGAAGAACGTGTCGAGTCCGCAACCGATGGCGGGCGGCGTGTAGGCAATCACGCCGTTGGTGAAGGTGAGCAGGCCGCCTCGCTGCGTGTCCTCAGCGAGGTAGCTGATGTTCAGATCATCAATCGAGTGTGACTCGAACTGGCCGCCGGTGCGGGCGAAGATGCCGAAGCGACCCGCCTGCGGCACCCACGGAATGGTGAGCGTGCCAAAGACGTTGGTGCCATTGACCAGCACCGTGAGGCGACCGTTCGATTCCAGCGTGATGTCCACCGGCATGTAGGCCGTGTTGTTCCACGTCGGAGCCTGGACGCCGGCCCGAACGATGTTGCCGTAATTCACCTTCATACCGGAAGTGTTGGCCGTGGTGCCGAGGCCGCTGCCGGCGGCGGCACCCACGCCCACGAAGGGCAGGAAGCGGTAGTTGTCCACGCAGAAGCTGAAGCCGCTGCCAATGCCATCTTCAGACGCACGCGCGCCCGTCGCCGCATTCGGCAGATCTCCAGCGAAGTTGAAGCTGAAGCCGTCGGCCGGTTCCGCGCTGCCTTCGGCAATGCGGAGGTTGAACGCGGCCCGGAAGGACAGCACGCGCGCACCAGGCGTCACCTCGTTGAAGACGACGGAACCGGCCTGGGCCGCCACACCGTCGTTGATGCGGATGCGGCCGGAATCACCTGTGCCGCCCGTGGCCACATTGGTGGCGGTGCCATACATGACCGCGCCGCTGAACGCGCCACCATCGAAGTTCGTGGCAAGGGTATGCGGATAGAACACCGCGAGCACCGAGAGCGGATCGAGTTCGAAGTCGCTGTCGTTCGCAAGGAGGGTCGAGGCCGGGAACGTGAGCACCATGCCCTGGGTCGCCGTGAGCGAATCATTGACGATGGTCGGTAGGACGTTGGTCACGGAGAGGACCACGTTCGAGCTGATCTGGCCGCCACCGTCGGTGTAGGCCGCCACCGTGTAGATGCCGGACTGGCCGACGGCCGTGTTGGGCAACGTAAGCGAGGCGTTGGTGGCATCGTTGATGGCCGCGCCGTTGAGACGCCATTGGTAGCGGACGCCCGCACCGGAGGCGGTGAGGTTCGAGAAGGTCACGCTCTGGTGGATGCCGATCTGGACGTAGGCCGGTTCTGGCTGGGTGACAATAACCGCGCCGTTCGGGAAGTAGAGGTTGCGATACTCGACGTAGGCATTGTTGGCCAGACTGCGGGTCTGGTCATGTGAGCACGTGCCCAAGCCCACCAGCACCGTGTCCGGGAAGCCACCGGCGATGGTGCCGGAGAAGTCGCGTGAGAACAGGACGTTCCAGTCCGTGCCGTTGGTGCTCCAGTAACCGTAGAACACGGAGTTGCTGCGCTGGAGGCGCACCCAGGCGTTCGGGTAGCCGGGCGGGACCAAGTTGTTCAGGCTGGTCGGAGTGCCTCCATCCAAATCACGATACTGGACCGTGAAGAAGTTGTTCGGGATCTGGCCAGCGATCGGCGTGGTGCGGGGGGTGGTACCCATGAAGAACATGCGGCTGTTGCTGTTCGTACTCGGGCGCACCATGAGTCCGGCCTTGGACCATTGATCCGCGCCGGTGAATTTCTGGAGGCGAGTCTTGATGTCGAAGTTGCCGGTCACTTCGCGATGGCCGAAGAGGAAACCGTCCGCCGTGTTCCAAATATCCCAGCCGTTGGCCGAGACATCCCAGCCCGCGTTCGTGACCGTGAACATTTCCGTGGGCGTGGCCAGGCCGACGAAGCCGAGACCGGGCGCACTGGTGTTGTAGCCGCCGGCGGCGATGCTGCCGATGGTGCCGACGATCTGCTCGCTCAGGCGCTGCACCGCGCCGGTGGACTCGAGGTTGAAGGCTTGGTTCGGCACCGCCGCGCGATCCTGCATGAAGTCGCGGTAAATGGTGAAGTTTCCGATCAAGATGCCGCTCGTCTCATCTACTTGCAGGAGCAATTGGTTCGGATAGCCGGGACGATACTGCACCGTGACGAAGTTGACCGTGGTGGAAAACTGGTCAACCGCGTAATAGCCCGAGGGGTCAGTGGCGATGCCGGGATCCGTCGGACCGTCCCAAGCCAGGCCGACCAGTTGCTTGCCATTGATCGGAGTGCGGGCGCTGACGGAGACAATGTAGGGCGGCACCGTGTCCACCAGCACATGCATCAGCGTCGAGAAGAAGGCGGTCTGGCCCGGGATCGAAGCGCGTAGGCGGTAGTGCGTGCTGTCATCGCTGAGACTTGCGTAGAAGCTATAGATCGCCGTGGTCGCGTTCGGGATGTTGGTGAAAGTGCCAGACCCTTCATTGGTGCGCTGCCACTGATAGGTGATGTAGGGCGTGAGCGAAGGAGGAATCGCGTTGGCGACCAGTTCCAAATTCACCAGATCATTCTCAAACACCGTCAACTCCGTCGGCGGAGGCGAGATGACGACCAACTGGTTAATGTCCGGGTTGCCGGTGGCTTGGAAGAAGCCGCCAGAAACCACGTCGGTCGCCGCCGGAGTCAGCGGCAGCCCGCCGATGGGCAGCAGGGTGAGCGGATCGAGGGCGCGCATCACCACCGTGAGATAGTCGCCGCCGCCGCCTTCCTTCATGATGCCTTCCAGATAGTAGGGCGTGCCGTTGGTGAGCGAAAGCACCGGGGTGGCGCTGTTGCCCACGCGGCCATTGGCCGCGCCCGTGATATAGCCGCTGTCCGCACCTACCGTGGCGGAATTCGCGCCATCGTTACGGGCGACCAGCACCTTGTCAGCGGGCGCGGGGCCGTTGGTGTTCATGTAGAGACGTGTGCCGTCGTCACCGCGGACGTAGAACTGATAGAGTCCATTGCTCGGGGGCATGAACAGGCCGCTCACGCGACCGGCGTAGAATTCCAAGCCGCCATGCGCCCCGAACTGGCTGATGGAGAACGTGTTCGTGTAGTAGGCGATGTCCGGCATGTTGTACACGCCCTTCGGGTCGTTGAAGAAAAAGTCCGGACTGGTGCTGGCGATGTTCGTGAAGATTTCCACGTAAGCCGTGCCCAAGCCGCCGAAGCCCCAGGTGGTGAAGCTCTTGACCGCCCCGGACATGGCATTGCCACCGGTGGACTGATCTTTCACGCCGTTGATGGTTACGGTGTAGGTCGTGCCCGGCGTCTGCGGGCTGGTCTGCAAGCTCACACGGTTCGGGTTCACGTCATCACGCCAGGCCGCAAACACCGTCAGGCCGGGGATGCTGTAGTTGCCCGCGCGAGTAGCCGTGGTCGAATCAACATTCTCGCTGAAGGTGATTAACACCTGACCGCCGTACTGCGAACTCACGG
The DNA here is from genome assembly GCA_043757045.1 of Akkermansia sp. Taxonomy (GTDB): domain Bacteria; phylum Verrucomicrobiota; class Verrucomicrobiia; order Limisphaerales; family SIBH01; genus JANNGC01. The sequence continues at coordinate 6,207 of JAYVQC010000065.1, forward strand.
CACTGACAATGGTCGGGGCCGTATTGTCGGCCAGGACCGTCACGATGCTCGTCACGGTGACGCTGCTGAAATAGTTCGTCACGGTGAGGGTGATGACCGCGCCGTTGTCCGCCAAGCTGAAGGCCGGGCTAACCCAAAAATAGGGCGCATTCGCCGGGTAGGTGACCGTGGGGTTAGCCTGCATCTGCACGCCGTTCTTGGCGAAGATGAAGCCGAGATAAGGAGCGGAGCCAGCGAGGCCGCGAGCTTGGAACGTGATTTTCTGACCGTCGGTCACAGTCGGGTTCACCGGGGCCAAGCCACCGGCGCTACCAGCCTGGTTGAAGTTGACGGGACCCACGCGATCCAGATTGGTCGGGAAGACCAACATGCTCTGCGGAATCAAATCCAAACCGGCCGTCGGAGCCGGCTCATCGCCACCGCGTACCGCAATGGTCATACCGTCGCCGCCGCCGCCTTCGCGGAAGATGCCTTCAATGTAGTAGAGCTGGCCTCCGGTGAGGGTGACGACAGGTGTCTGCCAGAGTTGGGTGATGTTCGTGTAGGCGAACTGGGCGCGCAGGAAGCTCCGGCCCGCCGGGTCGGTGCTGTTGACCGCGTTGGTGTTCATGTAGAACTCACTGGAGTCATCCGAGCGGGTGTAGAAGCGGTAGTTGCCGTTGGTCGGCGGGAGGAAGTAGCCGCGGAGGCGGCCCAGGTAGTTATCCAGGCTGGTGTTGCCCAAGTTGGTCGAGTAACCCGAGATGTTCACGTAGCCGATGCCGTTAGGCGTGCCCGCGACCACGTTCTGGAAGTTCGTCACCCACTGGAGATCCGGCAGGTTGCCGTTACCCGACTGGCCGACCTGGCCCACGTTGGCCAGACCAGTGTAAAACTCCATGAGCATCTTGGGCGGACGGGCTACCGCATCCGGGAAGGACCAGAGATAAGTCGGGGCGATGGAGTTGCCCAACGGAATGGCATTGGTCGTGCCGCCCATGGTCACGAAGATCACGCCGCCGTCGCCGCCGCCACCTTCTTTGTACAACAACTCCGTGTAGTAGGCCTGACCAGCCGTCAGCGGCGGAGTGATGAACGTGTTGGCGTTGGTGAAAATCGGGACGTTCGCGGTCAGGATGGGCGCACTGGTTTTGAACAACGGATTCGTCGTGCCGCCCGTCGCCGCCGGGTTCGTGGTCATGGAGAACTGGGCGAAGTCGTCCGCCTTCCACCAGAACACGTATTGCGAATTGGAGGGCGCAATGAAGTAGGTGTACATCTTCACGCCGTAGTTATCGCCGAGCAACGGAGTCGAGGTCGGGAAGCTAAAGTTGCCGCCACCCATGTTCATCGAGTTGCTATACATGATCCAGTCCGGCTGGTTGTTGATGAATTTGATGTTGCTGGTGAGGTCCCCCAAGCTAGACGAGTTGGCCAAAGATCCGTAGTAATCCACGACCACGGAGTTCACCAAGCCCATGCCGGTCATCGCGAAGCTGGGAGCAGTGGTGGCCACGGTCTGGCCACCCAAGTCTTGCACTCCGCTGATACCCAGGGAATAGCGAGGAGAGGGGGGCAGCGGCCCGTTGATCGTCAGGATCACCGTGCGGTTGTCGCCGAGGTAAGACTGGGCTCGGGCGATGGTGTAGGTGACACCCGTGAGCAGGTTCGTCAGCCGGTAGTTCGCCGTGTTCAAAGCCGTGGCGTCCGACACCTTCTCCGAGAAATAGACAATCACCTGGTTGGGCGAATTGCTCGGCATGAAGACCGAGACCACGGTGGGCGGAGTCAGATCAATCACCGTCATCGTGACGACGGCGCTGGTCACGCTCAGCGCGCCGGGGGCACGGACGATGGCGCGGTATTGCGCGCCGTTGTCGTTGCCGAAGAGCGCGCCCGTCACGAGGTTGCTGGCCGTGAGACCCGCCGTCGGCAGGTTGGTCCAGCCGCCTAATCCATTGGCGCGCTGCCAGATGAAGGCCATTTCACCGAGCGTCGCCGGCACGGTCACACCGTTGGTGGTGAAGGTGACCATGAGGCCGTTGAGGTTGGTCGAGTTACCAGCCACGTTCGTCTGGCCCAAGTTCGGCTGCGCGGCGATGGTCAAAAGCGCATTCGCATAGCCCGCGAAATCACCATACTGGTCATACTGCGAGACGGCGTATTGCTGGATGGTGCCGCCGCCCACGTTACAGTTGCCCGCCACACCGACGAAGAGCGTATCCGGGAATTGCATGCCCTGGCTGCCGGGGCTGCTGGGGCTGAACTGACCGTCGAACTGCCAGTTGATGCCATTGGTGCTCGAATAGCGCAGGAAGGTGTTGCCCGCGCGACGGAAACGGATCCAGGCATTCGGATAAGACAGCGTGGCGTTGTTACCCCAGGAAACGGTGGCCTGGTTGTAGTTCGTGCGTGCGCCGGCTTCGACGAAGTTACGGCCCGGCAGTGCAGGGTCGGCGAAGACACCCACGTTCGGCGCGTCCGCATCCAGCGAGATACGGGCATCAAAGCCCGCCTTGGTCGGCGTGCGCACCAAATCGACGTAAGGCACGCGCACCTTCAAGTCGAAGTCACCCGTGATCTGTTTGTAGGCGAAGTGGAACCCGTCAAAGTTGCCAAAAACGTCATGGCCGCCAGAGACCAACTCCAACTGGTTCGGCGCGAAGCTGTAGGTGTAGCCGGGCAGCGTGCTGACCTGAGCGCCGCTGATTTCCGGGCGGCTGAAACGGATGGCCTGCGGATCCACATCGAAGCTGGTCAACCCAATGACGGAACCGACCGCAGAGTTGTTCGCCCCGAGTGCCGTCCCGGAGATGGAGGTGACACCGGAAACCGTGACCGTGAAACTGCCTGCGACCGGCGAGGCCGGCACGAGGAGCACTTCCGTCTGGTTGGTGCGCAACTGTTGCATCGGATTCAGGGGGTTGAACACGCGCAGCTTCGCGGAGAGCGCGGGGGTGCCGTTGATGAGGTAATTGGCCGCCGTCTCCGCCGAAGCCAGCGTGACCGGCTGGTCGAAGCGCAGACCGATCTGCGAGCCGTCCACGCTGCCGACGGAAAGCACGTCGAGCGTATCAGAAGTCACGGTCAGGGTGGCACCGGCGCTGGTGATGGAGTTGTTCGTGGAAGTGACGGTGACGGTATAGACCGCGCCGTTGTCGGAGGT
>JAYVQC010000066.1:0-2411 GCA_043757045.1 Akkermansia sp.
TCGGCTCGTTCGGCAACGCCGTGTTATCAGGCCGAGCAATGCTCGGCGCTCCAGCGCGGGCTGCTTTGGTCAACCAACCGGATAAGCACGCTCCATTTCAATCCCCACCGGACAGTGGTCGGAACCCAACACGTCCTTGAGAATGAAGGAGCGCTGGAGGCGCGGGCGCAGGATGCGGCTGATGAGAAAGTAGTCGAGACGCCACCCGATGTTCCGCGCCCGTACGCCAGGCATGTGGCTCCACCACGAGTAATGTCCTCCGCCCCGCTCGAACTCGCGAAAGGTGTCGATGAATCCGGCCTCGACGAAGGTGGTGAAGCCCGCGCGTTCCTCGGGCGTGAAGCCGTGGTTCTTCAGATTCGCCTTCGGGTTGGTGAGATCGATTTCCTGATGCGCCACGTTCAGGTCGCCGCAGACGATGACGGGTTTCATGCGCTCAAGTTTTTTCAAGCAGGCGAGGAAGTCACGGTCCCATTGCTGGCGATACGCGAGGCGGGTGAGTTCGCGCTGCGAGTTGGGGACATAGACATTCACGAGGAAAAACCCGGCGAACTCCGTGGTCAGCACGCGCCCCTCGCCGTCGTGCTCGGCTTGGCCGAGGCCGGTGGTGACGCTCAACGGCTTCTCGCGGCTGAAGGTGGCGGTGCCGGAGTAGCCTTTCTTCGCGGCGCAGTTCCAGTGCGTGACGTAGTGGGCGGGCCAGAGTTGCTCCACATCGTCGGGCGTGCATTTGGTTTCTTGCAGGCAAAGAAAGTCCGGCTGCTCGGCGGCGAGGAATTCGAGGAAGTTCTTGCGGAGCACGGCCCGCAGGCCGTTGACGTTCCAGGAGATGAGTTTCATGCGCGGCGCGAAGTGAACGCGGAGCACTGCGCGGAAGCAAGCCGCGCGGGGCGGTTCAGTGCGGGCGCGGCGTGGAGTCCTCAGGCGTCGGCACGGCGCGGAGTTTGGCGCGGATGATTTCGCTGGCGGCCTGCATGGTCGGCTGCGGTTTGGCGACACGCCACCACAGGCCCAGCAACTTCTTCTGCGGTGTGAAGCTGCAGTTTTGCTCTTTAATGCGATAACGCGCTGACATAAATCGTTGGAAATCAACCCAGCACGATGCACGCACTTTCTCACCGGCTGGGAACGGAAGGAGTGAAGCAAGTCTGCCGCGCGGCGTCAACGTGCGGGAACAGTTTGAGTGCGATTTTATATGGCGGACATCAGTCCGGAGCGCGGGCGAGAGGTTGAGGGACGCCAGCCAGGACGGCTGCCCGACTACGATTTGGCCCCCGCGCATGGCAAAAGCATTGAACGGCGGCCGGGCCATTCCTACCCTGCCCCTCATGAAACCCACGACCTTGCTCGCGCTCGCGCTGGGCTGCACTTCACTGCTGCGCGCGGCGGACACTTACACCATCGCCGTCATTCCCAAAGGCTCCACGCATGAGCATTGGAAGACCGTTCACGCCGGCGCGATCAAGGCACAACGCGAGCTGAAAGCGCGCGGCATCTCCGTGGACGTGATGTGGCAGGCGCCATTGCGCGAAGACGACCGCGATTACCAGATGCGCGTGGTGGAGAATTTAGTCGCGCGCAAAGTGAGCGGCATCTGCGTCGCGCCCCTCGACTCGAAAGCGCTGGTGCCGCCGATCAACACGGCGGCGCGCGCGAAAATTCCCGTCATCGTTTTTGATTCGGCGGTGAAGTCGGACAAGCCCATCAGCTACATCGCCACGGACAATTACCAAGGCGGCGTGCTGGGCGCGGAGCATCTCGGCCAGTTGCTCGGCGGCAAGGGCAACGTGATTCTGCTGCGCTACGCCATCGGCTCGGCGGCGACGGAGGAACGCGAGGCGGGCTTCCTCGACACTTTGAAAAAGAAGTTTCCGGCGTTGAAACTGATCTCCAGCGATCAATACGGCGGCGCGACACGCGAGACGGCGTATCAAGTTTCACAAAATCTTCTCAACCGCCACGGCAAGAATGTGGACGGCATTTTCTGCGTGAACGAGACGCTGACCGTGGGCATGACGATGGCGCTGCGCAACATCGGGCGCGCGGGCGGCGCGGTGAAACTCGTGGGCTTCGACGTGGGCACCGCCGCCGTGGAAGCGTTGAAGAAGGGCGATGTGCAGGCGCTCGTGGTGCAGAACCCGCTCCGCATGGGCTACGACTGTGTGATGACGATGGTGGATCACCTCCAGGGAAAGAAGGTGCCGGAGAAAATTGACACCGGCGTGTTCCTGATCACCGCGGCGAACATGGGCGAGCCGGAGCTGGCGAAGCTGATCAAGCCGCCGCTGGATGAGTATTTGAAGTAACGGGCGGAGCGCGGGTTTTCAACCCGTAGCAACGCGAAAGGGAAAGCGGTCTAGGCAAGTTCTTACGCCTTCGTCTGGAGAACATTACTGCGGGTTGAAAACCCG
>JAYVQC010000067.1:0-9339 GCA_043757045.1 Akkermansia sp.
CCCAGCCGCATCGCGCGACTCGCCACCACCGGCAACGCCGCGAACCGCCCCTCCGCCTTGAGCAACGCGAGGTCATTGGCCGCATCCACCTTCACCACTCTGGCGGCGATGATTCCCGCGCTCGTGACCAACCGCACTTGCGCGCCGATTTCGGCGACGTGTTCATTGGTGATGAGATACCCATCTTCCGTGATAAAAAATCCTGTGCCGGTGCTGGCAGGGCGTGACGCAAGAACACCCTCTGTTGAATCGGATGCGCCGGATTCCAGCGGCTTACGCGGTTTGAATTCCCGAGCCAGACGCTGCGCTTCGGCAATCTGTTGCCTTGTCATTAACCGTTCGATTCGGAGCAGCCGTTGTTTGGCAAGCTCATGGCCCTTAACCGAAGCAAGGTTGAACCACCGGTGTGCATCCACGCGATCTTGAATTACGCCTACGCCATCCTCGTAGCAAACCCCGAGACTGTATTGGCCACCCGCAAACCCCTGTTCAGCTGATTTGCGATACCATTTCACCGCTTCCTCAAGGTCTCTGGTTACTCCCCATCCGTGCTCGTAATGAAACCCTAACTTTTCTTGCGCGTCAGCGTTCCCCTCAAGCGCAGCCTTTCGTGCCTCGTCCGCATTGGCTTTGGCGCTTTCATGTTCTTCACGTTCCCATTTGTGCCTCCACTTCTGAGCCTCAGCAGAATGGTCGTTCACGCCTTCGCCGTTAATGTAGTGACTTCTCAGGCGCCATTCGGCCAGCCCACCCAGCCCACCTTGATCAGCAGATTTTAGATGCCACCTGACGGCTTCATCCATGTCCTTGGGCACGCCGTCACCCTTTGCATAACAATTTCCAAGATGGAACTGAGCGAGTGCATTGCCTTGTTCAGCGGCTTTGCGATACCAGTTGACCGCTTCGACCAAGTCTTTGGCTACAACTCGCCCTTGCGCGTAACAGGAGCCGAGCTCGTCTTGGGCGATTGCGTCACCTTGTGCCGCGTTGGCTTTGAGTTCATCGATATACTTGCGAAACCATTCTTCGGCTTTGCTGGAATCCTTTGGAACGCCTTCGCCGTTGGCGTAGCAAACTCCCAGGTTGTACCGCGCGCCATTGAGGCCGTGTTCAGCAGCCGCGCGAAATAACTTGAACGCTTCGGGCAAGCTTTTCGCCGTCCCTCGACCTTCGTAGTAGCGAATGCCAAGTTGCCACTTGGCGTTTGAATCAGCTCCTTCCGCTTTGGTTTTGAGGGCTTCAAACTCCTTTCGCCATTCTTCCTCACGTTTCGTTCGCCACTCTTCTTGAAGTGTTTCGCTAAATTTGAAATGCGTAGCTGGATGCTTCCCACCGTCAATGATCACAACATCATCGGGGTTAAAATCAGCTATTGCCTTCGGCGGACCGAGCTGCAAGTCCTTCTGGGCAGGGAGGTGCAAAGTGAAAACCAGCGAAACGAGCGTAGCAATCTGCCCAGCTCGAAAACGAAGACAAAGTTTTGTGGCTGTCATTTGAAATTTCATGCCGTCACCGACTTTCTCCTAAAACTTGAGACCGTAGTAGGAATCATTCCCAAGTTCATCGTCCCAAAATTTCCTGATGCGGGGATTACGGCGGAAAAACGCCATCCCGTTTTTCCATGACTGCCAAACTTCGGGGTAGATAAATCCCTTTTGGAAATAGAGGTATTCTTCACCGCACAGATTGAAATAGTTGTAGAGCGTGTCGATTTGTTCAGGAGTGAAAGGCGTGTTCTCGGGCTGATTTTCCCGATAGATGCGGTTCAATTCTTCATTCTGTTCGTCGTATCGCAAGTTGAACTCCCTAAAAAGCTCCCTGAACAGCCGCACCTCTTCGACATGCTGTTTCTGCAAGCCAAAGGCGAATGACACGATGCCCGCGACGCAGGCTGCAAGAGCCTTCCAATCCAACTGGTCGAATACGAACAGCACGACGACGGCGGAAAAAACTAGCGCGGAAAAAGGCAGGTAATTTCTGAAAAGCCAATGCTTACAACCGTATGGATCATCCATAACGAACTGTGGAAGCGTAGAAATCTAATTTTCAAGCTCGAACATCGTCACGCTGCAGCCCGGCTCACGGCGGGAAAGTTTGGCGGCTCTCTGCCGAGGAGCCGCTACGGGGGGCGGCGTAGCGGCGCGTCGGCAGACCGCCGCCATATTCTTCCCCGCCTTTTTTGCGGAGGGCCGGTTGGGGAGAGGAATCGCCCAAGGGAAATCAGTTTCCGGCGCTCTGCCGAGACGCCGCTACGAGGAAGGGGGCGGTTCCTTCGGCATCGGCTCGCGGCGCTGTTCGTAAGCCCCGGCGAACGGCATTTCATTTGAACGCCATCGCACCGTCCGGTAGCGTCGCACCATGACAGCCACGGGTCTCATTGAAGAAATCAAGCAGTTACCGCGCGCGGAACAAAGCCGGGTGATTCACTTCGCTTTGGAACTGGCGCGTGAACGTCAACTGTCCGGTGAGAAGCTGTCCGAACTGGCGCAGCGTATGGCGGACGCGAAGAATCCCGCCGAGTCGCAGATGCTGCGCGAAGAAATCCATCGCGGCTTTTACGGCGAATAGCCATGCCGCGCATCCGCCGCCACGGACTCCCGCCCCGTCTTCTCGATCATCTGCTCGACCGCGTGAGCCGCCGGAACATTTCCGCCGATCAACTCGGCCTCCTCGCGGACTGGCTGCACACCGAACCCGAAGTGCCGGATGGAAAATGGTTCAAGCAGTTCCCCGGCATGACGGTGTGCGGCGAAGGCGAACTGATTAAAACTTTCTTGCAGCCCGGACAAATCGCCAACGGCCAGGACGTGAACTGATGGGCGAAGCGCCGCCATGCGCCGCCGGGCGTAGCGGCTGCGCGGCAAAGAGCCGCCCTATTCTTCCCCGCCTTTTTGCGGAGGGCCGGTTGGTGAGAGGAATCGCCCAAGGGAAATCAGCTTCCGGCGCTCTGCCGAGACGCCGCTACGAGGGTGGGGGCGGCTCCTGCGGCGTCGGCTCGCGGAGTTGCGGACAGCCTGGTCCGCAGTTTCCAAAGTGGTGTGTCGTTCAACGGACCTGGCTGTTCGCCGCGCCGCTCCAAGCTCACGGTTTGACGGTGAGTCCGGCTCGCCGGGCGAGCGTGCCCTGTCGCACATCGAACGTGATGAATTCTTTCGCCCCGATGAGCAGCGCGGCGGCGACGTGGATGATGTCGAGCGTGCGGCAGCCGAGCGTGGCGGCATGGGCGGCGGAGAGTTCCTCGGTCGTGTGCTCAACGAGGGCGGAATCGTAGGCGGGCCGCTGCCAGCGTCCGGCGGTCACGTCCTGCTGGAAGGCGGCGATGGACTGGTGCATTTCCGCCGGGGTGATTTCTCTGCGGAAGGCTTTCAGGCGAATGGCGTTGTGAACCTCGATGGCCTGCCACTGAGTGAGTGCATAAGGCGGGGCGTAACCGCTGACGAGCCGGATGGCGTCGGGACTGGTGGTTTCCTGAACGTAGAGTTTGACGATGATGGCGGAGTTGAAGTAGGCGTCCATCAGCGGTCTCCGCGCCCTTCGTCAATGATGCGTTGCGAATCCGGCGCGACTTTTTCCCCGTAGATGCGGCGCAGGCGTTGCGCGAAGTCCGGCCACGAAGCCGGGGCGGCGGCGCCGGCTTGGGCCGGGCGAACGACGGATGGCAAGCCGCGCAAGAGCTGCTCAAAGAGTGTCCGTTCGTGAGGCGGAAGTTCGGTCATCTGCCGGATGAGTTCTGTTGCGCTCATGGGGAAAACGTTAGCGCATCCAAGGCAGTCGAGCCAAGAGGAGTTTGAACCGCGAAAGGTCGAGGGAGAGACGGGCGTAACGGCTGCTCGGAAGAGAGCCGCCATATTCTGTCCCGGCTTTTGTGGAGGGCTGATGGGGGAAAGAAGTCGGAGAAGGGGTATTTAATTTCCGGCACTCTGCCGAGACGCCGCTACGGGGAGGATGGCGGCTCCTTCGGCAGCGCCTCGCGTCCGGGTAGGGCGAGACTCCGTCGAACCCACTTGCGAGCGGAGCGAGGCGAGCCGGGTGAGCTTAATCTTCCCGTCGCTCGACTCGCAGCGGAGCCTCGCTCCGCTCGCGCCTCCTTCGTCGGCAGCATCGGCTCGACGGAGTCTCGCCCCACCCCGCGCGGCAGGCACGGCAGGCCTGAAAGGCCGTCATTCGATAGCCCAGGGCGTAGCCCTGGGTGGGCGTTCCCATAATTTCTCCAAGCCCTGAAGGGGCGGGACAAAGTGGGTTCGCCCCTTCAGGGCTGGAGAATATTTTGGATCTGTAACCCAGGGCTGTCGAATGGCGCCCTTCAGGGCTGCCGACCATGCCGCCCCGCTGGGGCTGGGATTTGTCCGGGTTTCGTTTCTACAAAGATGCCGCGCTGATGGCGCTCGCGGCGGGTGCGGTGTTTATGGACTGCGCCGGCAGAGCGACAGCGGCGATGGTGCTTTCGAGCGCACAACATTTTCCGAGAAGGAAATGCCTCACGCGCAGGCCGCGAAGGTGGCGAAGGAAAAACTTCTTGGCGACCTTCGCGGCCTTGGCGCGAGGCTCATCCTCTCCAAAGCGGAGTCGCCGCTGTCGCGCTGCCACCGCAGTCCATGCGCCACGTCATCGCAGCATTGCGCGGATCGTTCGCCCCGCGCGGGAATTACTTCTGGAGTTTCAAGGTATCCATCGGGACGCCGGTCTCGATCCGCCAGGGAACTTTGGCCTTCTGAAGTTCGCTCCGCTGCAACTCGATCGCGCGGCTGCCTTTTCCCATTTCGAGAAAGACTCCGGTGTCGTCCGGCGCGGTCGCGCGCGTGATCTGGGCATTGGTCACATTGAGGAATTTCACCGCAGGCGCCGCACTGTCCGGCCACGCCTGGCGTCCGGTGAAACCCTGGAGTTCCAAGCCTTCGATGTCGGTGAAGGACAGCGCGCTCTCCCAGGTTTTCAGCCCCGGCTGCTGCCACGTCACGGTCACGTCCTGCAACTGGAGGTTCCGGGCGTGGCGGAAATTGAGCGCGTTCGTGGCCGTGTCGAAGGGCGCGGCCGGATCGCTGGAGAGAAACAGGCGGACGTTTTCAAAACGCAGTCCGTCCAGCCAGCTCTCGGGGTGGCCGTAGATCGGTGAACTGCCCTGGCCGTGTGCGGTCACGTTGCGAATGGTGATGTTGCGCATCGTGCCGGGCCGGGGTTCGCCCGGCTGGATGGGCTGCCGGTTCCACTCGCTGTGGCGCATGATGCGGAAATGAAACGGCTGGCCGTCGCCCGCCCAAAACCAGTCGAAGCGACGGCAGTGAATGGTCAGGTCCGACAGCGTTACATCACTGATGTCCCCGCCGCGAATGGTGTAAAAGACCAGCCCGCGATTCACGTTCGTCAGCACGCAGTCGCGCACGGTGATGTTGCGGATGCCGGCGTAGTTGCCCTCGCTGAACTTGACGCCCGCCGAGGCGGAGGAGAGCCGGCAATTCGCGACCCGGATATTCTCACAAGGGCGGGCCGGTCCCCACACATCGGTGGAGATGAAAATGATGCAGTCGTCGCCGGTTTCGATGGTGCAGCGCTCGATGGCGATGTCCTTGCAGCCATCCAGATCAATGCCGTCCGCCCACACCGCGTCCCGCAAACTCGTGTAGATGTAGAGTCCCTCGAAGCGCGCCCGCTCGCAGCCATACATGGCGATGGTCCAGCTCGGCGAGTGCAGCCACTTCAGCCCCGTGACGTTCACGTTCTGGCACTCGCTGAGAAAGAGCAGATGCGGAAACACTTTGCGCTGCGGCAGGCCCACGGGGAACGAGCGGCGGATGGATTTCCCCGCCGCCATCATGCGGTCCTTGTGATCGAAGGAATGCTCCACGTCATCGTCGCGCCATTCGTATTCCGCCTGACCGTCGAGCGTGCCAGCGCCGGTGATGGTCACGTCTTCGAGATTTTTTCCGGTGAGCAAGGCGGCGGTGGAAACAATGGTTCCATAGTCGTACGCCGCTTCATTCGTGGAGGCGAAGAGCGTCGCGCCGGCGGCAATTTCCAACCGCACATGACTGCGCAGTTGCAGCGTGCCGGAAGTGTATTCGCCGCGCGGCAGCAGCACTGTGCCGCCGCCCGCCGCCGCGCAGGCCTCGATGGTTTTCTGAATGGCTCCACGCGCGTCGTCAGCCTTTTTCCCGCTCGCGCCGTAATCCTTCACATTGAGAACAGCGGCCTCAGCCAGCGCGGCCAACCCACTCACGCAGGCCATCACGAGGAGATGATTCGGGAAAAGAAATTTCCAGCGTGGCGTGAGTCGCATGAGCCGAGTCTGGATCACCGGCCATGCAAGATTCCAGATTTTCCCTGAGCTGGTCCTTGCGCTCGGGCGTGTTCTTGCCCATGCAGAAGGAGAGGATTTGCGCGCTGTCCGCCTTGGGCGCGTATTCCACGCGGCTCACCCGCATGTCTTTGCCGATGAACTGTTTGAACTCCGCCGGGGAAATTTCACCCAAGCCTTTGCAGCGTGTGATCTCCGGCTTGCCGCCGAGCTTCGTCAATGAAACAACGGCATTGTGACCGCTGCGGAACTCCACTAACTTCCCGGCATGGCAGCGACAATTTCAGCGCCCCACATCTGGCTCGATGATCAGCATCGCGCGTGGCTCGACGACACGAACGTGAAGGTCATCGAAGTCGTGCTTGACCATGTCGCCTACGGCTGGAGCGCCGAGGAAATGCACAGCCACCATCCGCATCTTTCGCTCGCGCAAATCTACGCCGCGCTCGCCTACTACTACGACCACCAGGCCGACTTCGACCGGCAGATTGATGAAAGCCGTGGCCGCGCCGACGATCTGGCCGCCCAGTCCGCCGACTCGCCGGTGCGCCGCCGTTTGCGCGCCGCCGGCAAACTGTGACTGTCGCCCTCTACATGGATGTCCATGTGCCCGCGCCCATCACTCGCGCTCTCCTTGCCCGTGGTGTGGACGTGCTCACCGCGCAAACCGACGGCACGACCCGGCTCGACGATGACGACTTGCTGGACCGTGCGCGCGAACTTGGTCGCGTCATGTTCAGTCGGGACGAAGACTTTCTTGCCGAAGCGACGGCACCTTCGCCGGTCTGATTTACGCGCACCAACTTCGCGTCACGATTGGCCGCTGCGTTCAAGACCTCGAACTCATCGCAAAATGCTCCGAGCCGGAAGATTTCGCGAACCGCGTCGAACATCTGCCGTTGCGCTGAACGCGATGATTCAGATGGCCGTCCTGCACTACCTGCTCGAAGAACTTGAAGAAGTAGGTGATGAGCAAATTGCGGATGTGCAGACCGTCCACGTCGGCGTCGGTGGCGAGGATGACCTTGTCGTAGCGCAGGCGTTCGATGTTGTCCTCGATGTCGAGACTGCGCATGAGATTGTACATCTCGTCGTTCTTGTAAACGATGTCGCGCTTGAGGTCCCAGACGTTGAGCGGCTTGCCCTTGAGCGTGAAGACGGCCTGCAAATCCACGTCGCGGCAGCTCGTGCTAGGATCAAATCTTGAATCTGCATGAGTGTTCACCACACACTAATCTCGTGAATAGAATCAGCAATTCTGCCCTCACCGTCCTCGCCGCGTTCTTAGTCGGCCTTTTCGCCAACCATGTCGACGCTGCGCCGCCGGGCCGGACCCAGAATCTCATCACGCCCGACCAAGTGCCCGAGGGCCTTGCTAAATCCGACTGGTCCTCCGTCCGCGCGGCGTATGAGGCGGGGCGTCTTGCGTTCCAGCCCACGGCGACCGGCTGGCAGGCGCGCAATCCGGGGCAGCAGTGGACGACGACGTTTGACCGTCGCGGTTTCCTCGCCCAGCCGAAGGACGGCGGATGGCAGTGGGGGCTGGAGTTGCAGAGCTACGGCTTTGGGGAAAACCAGCGCGCCATCGGCGGCACACCGGCGGTGAAGGCCGAGGGTCAGCGCCTCAGCTACCAATGGGATGCCACGTTGCAGGAGTGGTTCGTGAATGATGCGCGCGGGCTGGAACACGGCTTCACGGTGGCCGCGCGGCCCGCCGCTCCTCTCAACTCTCAACCCTCCACGCTCAACTTCCTCCTCGCCACCCGCGGCACGCTGCACCCGATCGTCTCCGCGGATGCGCAGGGCGTGCTGTTTGCGGACGCCTCCGGCGCGACGGTGCTGAACTACACCGGCCTGAAAGTCTGGGATGCCGATGGCAAGGTGCTAGCCTCGCACTTTGCGCCCGCCGAGGGCGGCGTGCGGCTCTTGGTGGAGGAACGCGCCGCGCGCTATCCGCTCACCATCGACCCCATCGCCCAGCAGGCGTATCTGAAGCCGGCCGCCATCGGGACCACGCAGGCGGGGGACCAGTTCGGCTACTCCGTGGCCGTCTCGGGCGACACGGTGGTCGTCGGAGCTAACTTCGAGGACAGCAGCACGACGGGCGTGAACAGCACACCCAACGAGGGTGCCGCCAACTCCGGGGCGGCCTACGTCTTTGTGCGCAGCGCGGGCGTATGGACGCAGCAGGCCTATTTGAAGCCGGCCGCCGTCGGGACCACGCAGGCGGGTGATCAGTTCGGCATCTCCGTGGTCGTCTCGGGCGACACAGTGGTCGTCGGGGCTTACTTGGAGAACAGCAGCACGACGGGCGTGAACAGCACACCCAACGAGAGCGCCAGCGGCTCCGGCGCAGCCTACGTCTTTGTGCGCAGCGCTGGGGTGTGGACGCAGCAGGCGTATCTGAAGCCGGCCGCCATCGGGACCACGCAGGCGGGTGATGGGTTCGGCTTCTCCGTGGCCGTCTCGGGCGACACGGTGGTCGTCGGGGCTTACTTGGAGGACAGCAGCACGACGGGTGTGAACAGCACGCCCAACGAGAGCGCCAGCGCCTCCGGCGCGGCCTACGTCTTCGTGCGCAGCGCGGGCGTGTGGACGCAGCAGGCCTATCTAAAGCCGGCCGCCATTGGGACCACGCAGGCGGGGGATCAGTTCGGCTTCTCCGTGGCCGTCTCGGGCGACACGGTGGTCGTCGGGGCTAACAAGGAGGATAGCACCGGGACGGTCGTGAATAGCACGCCCGACGAATTCGCCGCCGACTCCGGCGCGGCCTACGTCTTCACGCGCAGCGGGGCGACATGGACGCAGCAGGCCTATTTGAAGCCGGCCGCCGTCGGGACCACGCAGGCGGGTGATCAGTTCGGCATCTCCGTGGCCGTCTCGGGCGACACGGTGGTCGTCGGGGCTTACTTGGAGGACAGCAGCACGACGGGTGTGAACAGCACGCCCAACGAGAGCGCCGGGAACTCCGGTGCGGCCTACGTCTTCGTGCGCAGCGGGGTGACATGGACGCAGCAGGCGTATCTGAAGCCGGCCGCCGTCGGCAC
>JAYVQC010000068.1:0-9305 GCA_043757045.1 Akkermansia sp.
CGTTGCTGCGGGTTGGAAAACCCGCGCTCCGGGATGGACTTCGCGCGTTGAACTTCCCACGTTGACGCCGCTGGCATGAAGACCTGCGTCATTTTTAACCCCGCCGCGCGCGGTGACAAAGCGCGCCGCCTGCGGAAGCGGCTCGATGAGATCGCTGCCGTGGCCGCGCTGCGCCCCACGCTCGGTCCCGGCGATGCGCGCCGACTCGGCGCGGAAGCGGTGCGCGAAGGTTTCACCACCCTCGTCGCCGCAGGTGGTGACGGCACGCTGAACGAAGTGCTGAACGGTATCGCTGACGCAGACGGTTTGCCGCACACGCGGCTGGGCGTGCTGCCGCTCGGCACAGTGAATGTCTTCGCGAAAGAGTTGAACCTGCCGCACGATTTTGCGGGTGCGTGGGCGGCGATTCAGCGCGGGCGCGAAATCATCATTGACGCACCGTGGGCGGAATACGTCGTGGACGGACGCGCCGAGCGACGTTACTTCGCGCAACTGGCAGGCGCGGGCCTGGATTCGCGCGCGGTGGAACTCGTGAGTTGGAAATTGAAGAAGCGCCTCGGTGCCGTCGCGTATCTGCTCGCGGGCCTCCAGGCGCTGGCGGAAAATCTGCCACCCATCGAGGTGAACAACGGACACGAGACGGCGAGCGGACAACTGGTGCTCATCGGCAACGGGAAATTCTACGGCGGACGCTTCCCCATTTTCCCACGCGCCGATCTCACGGACGGCGTGCTGGAGGCGGTGGTCTATCCGCGCGTGAATCTCGCCGTCGCCGTGCGCAGCGGCTGGGGAATGCTGACGGGAAATTTTCACACCGGTGGCCAGACGGTGCAGTTGCGCGGCGCGGAGCTGACGCTGAACTGCGCGCGCCCCATTCCCTTCCAGCTCGACGGCGAAAACGTCGCGCCGCTCCCGGTGAAGTTCGGCATCACGGGAAAACTCCTGCGCGTGATCGGGCCGTAAAGCCGGCGCGCGGACTTTCCAGTCCGCAGCAAGCCACGGGATGGTGAGATTTCGCAAACTTCTGACGCGCCCGGATTTTCATGGCTTGCTGCGGACTGGAAAGTCCGCGCGCCTCAGCCCAGCGCCTTCGCCGCGATGTCGCGACGGAAGTGTGCGTTCGCAAACTGAATCTTCTCCACTCCGCGATACGCCGCCGCGCGCGCCGCGCGCAAGTCACCCGCCCACGCCGTCACCCCGAGCACCCGCCCGCCACTGGTCACGATGCTGTCGCCCATACGCGCGGTGCCGGCGTGAAAGACTTTCGTGTCCAAAAGCGCGTCCGCCTCGGCGAGGCCGGTGATCGCGTCGCCTTTGTTGTAAGTGCCCGGGTAGCCACCGGACGCCATGACCACGCACACCGCCGCGCCGGGTTTCCACTTCAGCTCATGCGCGCCGAGCGTGCCGGTGGCGCTGGCGTCGAGCAGTTCCACGAGATCGTTTTCGAGACGCGGCAGATACACCTGCGTTTCCGGATCGCCAAAGCGCGCGTTGAACTCGATCACGCGCGGGCCGTTCGCCGTCAGCATCACGCCGGGGTAAAGAATGCCGCGATACTCGATGCCCTCCGCCGCACAGCCGCGCGCCCACGGTTCGAGAATAGCGCGGCCAACCTCGGCCAGTTGCGCGTCATTGAGAAACGGCGCGGGCGAATACGTGCCCATGCCGCCGGTGTTCAAGCCCGCGTCGCCGTCGAGCGCGCGCTTGTGGTCTTGCGAGGTGGGAAAGAGTTTCGCGACGCGACCATCGCACAGCGCGTGCAGGGAAATCTCCATGCCTTCGAGAAATTCCTGAATGACGATGCGCGCGCCCGCCGCGCCGAACGTATGGCCGACGAGAATCTCATCAATCGCGCGCTCCGCCGCCGCGAGGTCGCGGCAGATCAACACGCCTTTGCCGAGCGCGAGACCGTCGGCTTTCACCACGCACTGGCCGCCAAGTTCGCGCGCAAAACTTTTTGCGGCAGACGGTTCGGAAAAAGTTTTCGCGCGCGCCGTCGGGATGCTATGCCGCTCCATGAAGTCCTGCGAGAATGCCTTCGATGCCTCAAACTGCGCGGCCCGTTTGTTCGGCCCCCAGATGCGGAAACCGTTGCTCTGAAACAAATCCACCACGCCGAGCGCGAGCGGATTGTCCGGGCCGACGACGGTGAAGTCGGGCTGGTGCTCCTGTGCGAAGGCCAGCAACGCCGGAAGATTTTCCGCGCCGACGGGCACGCATTCCACGAGCGCGCCATTCTTCGCCAGCCGTTCCTGCGCAATGCCCGCATTGCCGGAAGCGCACCACATCTGGGTGACGTGCGGCGATTGCGCGAGCTTCCAGACCAGGGCGTGTTCGCGTCCGCCGGAACCGATGACGAGCAGTTTCATGAGGGGGCGGATTGAAACAGGAACGTGCGCGGGGAAAAGAAATTTGTCGCCCACCACGCATCCCCGGCGGGACGGTGCGCTCCGCACTTGCCGCGAAAATTTTTTCCCCGCATGTTCCCGCGCACATGAACAATTGGATTGCCGAGTACATTCGCTTGCAGAAGGCCGCGCTGGATTCCATCCCGGTCGAGCAGGTCGCGCGGCTGATTGATCGGCTGAACCAGGCCGTGGCCGAGGACCGGCAGATTTTTTGTTTCGGCAACGGCGGCAGCGCCTCGAACTCCTCGCACTTCGCCACCGACCTCGGCAAAGGTTCCTCCGACAAAATCGGCAAACGCTTCCGCGTGCTCTCGCTGAACGACAACGTGAGCTGGATGACCGCCATCGGCAACGACTACGCCTACGAAGATATTTTTGTGCGCCAGTTGCAAAACTACGGACGCCCCGGCGACGTGGCCTTGAGCCTGAGCGTGAGTGGCAACTCGCCGAACTGCGTGAAAGCGCTCGAATGGTCGCGCGCCAACGGGCTGCACACCATCGCGCTCGTCGGCGCGAAACGCGGCCGCATGGCCGAGGTCGCGCATGATGTGATCGTCATCAACGACACGCACTACGGCCGCGTGGAGGACGCGCAGATGGGCATCTGCCATCTGCTCTGCTACGCGTTTATGGAGAAGCCGGAGATTGCGAAAGAGTAACTCGTAGCGGCGTCTCGGCCGAGCGCCGTTGATCGTCTGCCCGCAGTTTTTCCAAGTTTGAATGGCGGCGCTCTGCCGAGACGCGGCTACGCCCGAGGGCGCATATCATCCAACGCCGGAAACGCGCGGCGGTATTCCGCCAACCAGTCGGGATCAATCCGCGCCTGAATCACCGTCTCCGCCGCACCCGCGTCCGCCAGGATTTCGCCGTGCGGATCAATAATCATCGTGCGCCCGGAATGTTGGAAGCGTGGGTCGTTGCCGATGCGGTTCACGCCGGCGACGTAGCATTGGTTCTCGATGGCGCGGGCTTGGAGCAGGCGCGGCCAGTGGTGCAGGCGCGTGTTCGGCCAGTTGGCGATGAAGGTCATCAGGTGCGGACGCTGCGAGGCGATGGAGCGCGGCAATTCTGGAAAGCGCAAATCGTAGCAGATGAATGGCGCGAGCAGGATGTTGCCGCAGGGAAAGGTCTGCGCCTCTTCGCCCGCCTCGTAGCTGGCCGTCTCGCCGCCCAGCGTGAAGGGCTGCATCTTGCGGTATCGCTCCAGGAGGTCTCCCGCTGGCGAGAAGGTCACGCACTCGTTGCGCCCGCGCCCGTGCGGTCCACGCGTGACCACGCCCGCGAGCAAGTAGATGCCGAACACGCGCGCCGTCTCGGCGAGGAACTGTTCGGTCGGCCCGCCCGGCTCCTCCGCGATGGCCGCGACGTTCATGCTGAAACCGCATGCGAACATTTCCGGCAGCAGCACCAGCGAGCCGCGCGCGATGCTGGCGGACTTGAGCAGCGACAACACTTTCGCGTAATTCGCCGCCTTGTTTTCCCAGGCGATGTCGAACTGGACGCAGGCGATATTCATGGGCGCCAGTGTGTTCGGCGGAGCGCGGGTTTGCAACCTGCCGCCGTCGTGTTGATTGAAATCGCGATGAGCCAAGCGCCAAAGCCGGGCACGACGGCATGGGGGAAATGGTGCCTGACGCGAGCGAATCGAATGCCCGCGCCGTGGCAACGTGTGAGATGAAGGGTGGAACGGGCTACCAGCCCGTCCCGCCCGGCTACCAGCCGGGCGGAAGGAAGGGAGTGTGGATTGGTAACGGGTGCCGCAAGATTTTCCTGAGTGCCTGTCTGAAGAAGGTGGAACGGGCTACTAGCCCGTTCCGCTGGGCAACCTGCCCAGCGGAACAGGAGTGGGTGTCCGTGGCTGAAGATGTGCCTGCTGGTTCGCTGTCGCCCTCACCCTTCCGCCGGGCTGGTAGCCCGGCAGCACAGGCAGGTTGCCTGTGCTACCCCGGCGGCTGCGCCGCCTTGGCAACCTTCGTCACTCCTGCTTCACATGTTTCACGAACGTCATTTTTTGTGTCTCTCCGAAGTGCCAGACGATGTCGTTTGCCAACCATGAGCCGCCGGGTTTTCCATCTGCACCGTAGCTAACGATGCGTCCGTAGCCGCGCGCAGGATTAAACGGCTCGAATACAATAGGATGCCCCCATGAGTCGTTCGTGCCGTCTT
Source organism: Akkermansia sp. (assembly GCA_043757045.1). Lineage (GTDB taxonomy): Bacteria > Verrucomicrobiota > Verrucomicrobiia > Limisphaerales > SIBH01 > JANNGC01. The sequence continues at coordinate 4,575 of JAYVQC010000068.1, forward strand.
TGAGGAACACTGCCATGTTGCTGCCGTAACTTTGATTGGTTGTGGGAATGAGTTGGTGAATAGAAGCAGGCCATGCGCCTTGGAAATCCCGCGCTTGGCTAGTCGCAAGAGCCAAGGAGAAGGTGCGCCGCACCGATTCGTAACCAATAGCATTCTGTGGAAACAGGCGAACGTAGGCGTATGGCAAAAGTTGATAGAGGGCGACAACCACGACGGTCGCGATGCCAACGGTGATGAGCGTGCGTTTTTTCATTTCAACCAATACACACCGCCGCGAGCTATTTTTGTATGTCGCCCGAGAAAAAACTTTTCGCCGCCTACCCCTTGCTCTCCACCAGCTTGCGGAACTCCGCGAAGAGCGGGTTGGAATCGTGCGGGCCGGGTGAGGCTTCGGGATGATACTGCACGCAGAAAATCGGCTTCGTCTTGTGCCGCATGCCTTCCACGGTCTGGTCGTTCAGGTTGATGCGGTTCACGGACACGTCGGACGGGAGCGAGTTCGCATCCACCGCGAAACCGTGATTCTGAGAAGTGATTTCCACTTTGCCGGTTTCCAAATCCTTCACCGGCTGGTTGCCGCCGCGATGACCGAACTTGAGCTTGAAAGTTTTTCCGCCCAGCGCGAGTCCGAGAATCTGGTGCCCGAGACAAATGCCGAAGGTCGGCACGCCGCTCGCCACCACGTCGCGCACCGCTTGCGCCGCGTAGGGCAGCGCGGAGGGATCGCCGGGGCCGTTTGAGAGGAACACGCCCGCCGGTTTGTATTTCAACGCCTCGCTTGCGGGCGTCGTCGCGGGCACGACCTGGACTTTGAACCCCCGCTGCCGGAGGCGCCGCAGGATGTTGTATTTCATGCCGAAGTCGTAGGCCACGATGGGAATATCCGCCGGCGGCATCGGGTCGCGCACGTTGCGGTTGTCGGCGACTTGAATGCCGCGCACGATGTTGAAGCTGGCGCTCTGCTTATCCTGCGGGTCCCAGAGAAACGGTTCTTTGTGCGTGACCTCCTTCACATAGTCCACGCCCACGAGCCCTGTCCAAGAGCGCGCGCGCTCGATGGCGTCCGCGTCGCTCAAGTCTTCCGTCGAGATGAAACCCTTCATGGCACCGCGCACGCGCAGCTTCTTGGTGAGCGCGCGGGTATCAATGCCTTGCAGGCCGGGGATGCCGTTCTTCTCCAGATATTCGCCGAGCGAAGAGTCCGCGCGCCAGTTGCTGACGATGGGCGACAACTCGCGAATGACAAAGCCCGCGACGTGCGGACGCCAGGATTCCACGTCCTGTTCGTTCACGCCGTAGTTGCCGATGAGCGGATACGTCATGGTGACGATCTGCCCTTTATACGAAGGGTCGGTGAGGATCTCCTGATAGCCCGTCATGGAGGTGTTGAAGCAGACTTCGCCGCACGCGTGGGCGCGCGCGCCAAAGCCTTGGCCGTGAAACACTGTGCCGTCTTCGAGGGCGAGAATTGCTTTCATCAAATTCACTGACTGCAAATTGCGCGGGATGCTAGGTGGGGGCGAAGATGGGTCAAGAATTCAATTGGCTGGTTTCGCTTGGAGCGCGGGTTTTCCAACCCGCAGCAACGTGAAAAGTAGAGCGGCGTCCGCAAGTTCTTGCGCTCTCGGTTGGAGAACATTGCTGCGGGCTGGAAAGCCCGCGCGCCGGGAACAAAAAAAACGGCGGCGTTCTCGCGAACGCCGCCGCCTTGTCTCGGAAGTGCTTACTTCGGGCCGCAGCACTTGGCGCAGGCCGCCGCGTCTTTGCAGCAGCTCGCGCAGTTGTCCTTGCAGCACGCGCCGCACTTGGCGTGGTTGTGGCCGCGCGAGGTGGCGCAGCCGGCGAACAAGCCGAGGGCGAGAACCGCCGTGGCCATCATCATGGTGATTTGCTTCATAGTTTTTCTTTCGTTGGTTGTTTTACTTTTTCGGAACGTCTTTCTTTTCCGCCGCTTCCATCTTCTTCACGTACTTGGCGGAATCTTTTTTGAAATCATCCAGGCAGCCCTTGCAGCACAGTTTCACTTCACGGCCTTCGTGGGTGAAGACGTAAGGGTCGCCCATGTCGCCGCCGAATTTTTCATCGGACACGACGCAGGTTTTGAGCGGGTAAGGCTTGGCCTTGACGGCCTTCTTCTCATCGGCTGCGAATGCGAAGTTGAGACCAAGGACCACAACGGCCAGGAGCAGGAATGCTTTCTTCATGGCCGGACAGATAAACCCTCGCCGCCCCTTCCGCATCTAAAAAATCACTGGAAGGGAATCGGCCTCACGCCAAGAACGCGAAGGACGAGAAGGAGCGCGGCGTTCACGCCGCTTCAAGTTGAGAAGCAAAATCCGTCCTGATTCTTCCACGTTGCAAACCGTGTCAGCGTCAAGCGGGCTGAAGCCCGCGCCCCTTTGTGTCCTTGGCCTGAGGAAAAATTCCCCCCACCAACAGTCACACCTCCACCGTCACGCCCGGCGCGAGGAAGTGCAGCCAGCGGCGCGTCACTTTCCGTCCGTAGATTTTTCCCAGTGCGGCGGCGTAGGCTTGCAACTGCGGCGTGTATTCCTGTGCGCGTGCCACCGCCGTTTCGACTGCGATGTCGTCCGTCTTGAAATCGAGCAGCCAGATTTCCTCGCGCAAAATCACCGCCAGATCCGCGACGCCCTGCACGATCACGAACTCGTCCTCGGGCAGTGAAGTCTCGGCCAGTTGCAATTCACGCAGCTCCGCGCCGGTGAAACGCGCGGTGAAGGGCAGCTCGCGCCGCAGCGCGCCGCCCGCCGCCAGCAGGTTCCGCCCGATTTCCGAATTCCAGAACTCGACCAGCCCGCGCAGGTTCAGCCGCCGCGCCTCCGCCTCGGACAACACGCCCGCCGCCACGAGCAATTCCGACTCGGCCTGCGCGCCTGCCTCCGTGACGAGATTCGCGAGCGTCGCAAATTCCAGAAACGTGTGATGCGCCGTGCCCACTTCGGTCGCGGACAATTCGCCAGCGCGTGCGCGGGTTGCGGGTCGCGCGGCCCGCCACGGGCGCGCTTCGTCGGCGGACTCGGCGAGCTTGCGGCGCAGCGCGGAGACGGAGGTCTTGGCCGCTTCCTGCGTCGTGATGTCGAACGGATACTTCCACGCGAGCAATGCGCCGTGGCCGGTGAAGTCAAACTTGTGTTCCGCCGGCGTGTCGTCCGCGGCCAACGAAACCGCGGCCTCCGCTTCCGAATAAATTCGCCACGAGCACAGCGCGGTCGTGCCTGTCACCTCTTCTGTCCAACTCGCCGGCGCACGCCGCGTGAACCACGGGCCCAGCCATTCCAACATCGAACTCGCGCCCAGCAATTCCTCCGGCGATGGCGCGATCTCCGGCCACATTTCCGTGGCGCGTTTCCTCGTCGCGGTCCCGACGAGCAGCAGCGTGTCGCGTGCGCGCGTCATCGCCACGTAGAGCAGCCGCACTTCCTCGCCGAGCAGTTCGCTCCGCTCGTGCCGCGTGTAGAGCCAGTGCGGCAGGCTCGGATAACGCTGCCCCGCGTGCGGCGGCTTGATGCGCGGACAGAGGCCAAGACGTTCGTGCAGGAGGATGTCCGCCTTGAAATCATCGAAGTTGAAACGCTTGCCGAGGTCCGGCACGACCACGACGGGATACTCCAAACCTTTGCTGCGATGAATGCTGAGCAGTTGCACGGCGCCGCCGCCCGCCGCCATCGGTTCGCGGCCCGGCACCGCGCGCTGTGCCTCGACGAACTTCAGGAAGCGCGCCACGCCCTGCCGTTGAAACGGATCAAACTGCCGCGCCAGCGTGAGCAGCCGGCGCACGTTCGCGAGGCACTGCGCGGCGCGCTGCGGATTCGCGGTGTGCGCCGCGAGCCAGTCAAGGTAATGCGTTTCGGCGAGCATCGTTTCCAGCCGCTGCCCGATGGAGGCGTCGCGGCCCATGCGCCGCCAGCGTGCGAAGCGTTCGAGGAATTGATCCACGGCTCCCCAAGCGGAGGAGGACGGCGTGATGGTGCGGCCTGTTTCGTGAAAGCGATTCAGCGCCGTCCAGAAGTAACCGCGGCGCGCGACCAGCCGGATTTCCGCGAGGTCGCCCGCCGTCAGTCCGACGAGCGGCGAGCGCAGCACGGCGAGCAGCGGCACGTCTTGCAACGGATTGTCGAGCAGCAACAGGACGTTCAAAAGGTCGCTGATTTCCAGCGCGTCAAAAAAATCCGACTGCGCGACTTCGAGGGGAATGTTCTGCCGCGCAAACTCGCGCGCGTAAATTTCCGCCTTGGCCGAGGGCGAGCGCAGCAGCACCGCCATGTCGCCCCACGCCACCGGACGCGGCCCATCGTGGCCGGTGATTTCGTGGCGGCTGGCGACGAGTTCGCGCAAGCGGTTCGCCACGATGCGCGCCTCGTGTTCCGCGCCGGTGAGTTCGGCGGCTTCAGATTCGTTCTCCAGTTCCGCGCCCGCCTTCGCCGGCTCGGTGAGGCGCAGGTGCAGATGCACGCGCGGGCCGGGGCTTTCCTGCTGGCCCAGCGCGCGGCGTTTTTCGGGAGCGCCGAACTTCAACTTCGCATCGTCATCGAATGCCACGCGGCCCATCTCCGGCTGCATCAGATCGGCGAAGACGGCGTTGAAGAACTCCAGCAGCGCCTCGCGGCTGCGGAAGTTGTCGCTCAACGCGATGACCTGCCCGCCCTCGCCCCGCCCGAAGCCTGTGGGACCGGCGCCCTCGCCGGTCATAGTCTCGCAGGCGCCCCCGCC
>JAYVQC010000069.1:0-32728 GCA_043757045.1 Akkermansia sp.
AGAACGGCCACGAATTAGAAATCCATCTGTGGCCGCTCTGAATCTGCGGGAACTCCATGCCCCTTCCTTCCCACCGCTCTGAGCAAATTCGTCAGCGCGTAAAAAATCTGGCTCTGCGGCCAGCGCACGAAGGGATACGTGTGCCGCCACCCGCCGCGATAAACGCGCGTGGTGAAATGCCCGTCGCTAAGTTGATGGTTCGCGATGAGCCAAGCCGCGAGCTGCTGTGCGTGCGCGAACGCATCCGGAATCGTGTCGCACATCAGCGCGCCCAGCGTGATGGCTTCGGCGAAGTTGTACATCTCCAGTTTCACCAACTGCGTGCGCGGCTGAATCGTGAACGACTTCGGCAAACCCTCCCCATCGAACAGCTCGCGCCGGTAATATTCGTAGCCCTTCGCGATGGCCTGCGTCACCGCCGCGTCGTTCCACAGCCGGTTCACCTTCACCAGATTCTTCAGCACAAAGCAGGTGTGGAAATGATCGATGAAGCGTTCCGACGGATGATCGATTCCGTAAAGCCAGGCGCCGTCCTCGCCCTGGTTCTGGAGAATGAAATTCAGATTGCGCCGCGCGGTCTGCTCGTAGCGGGGCTCGTTGAACCGCCGCGCCGCCTCGGCGAGAACCAGCACGCGATAGGCGCTGGCGTTCACTACCTGGCTGTGATCCTCCGGCGAGTAACTGCCCGCCGCCGCGTCCGGCGAAGTTGGCGTGTCGTGCAAATCATTCTGCACAAAGCGCGCGATGGACTCGGCCACTTCGAGATGACGCCGCTCGCCCGTCGCGTCGTGCAGGCCGAGAAACACCTCGAAGCAATACGGCGTGGCGGTGATGAACGGGGTGTTGCGCCTCCACAGGAACTGGCAGTTCTGCCAGTCGAACGGATAGCCCCAGCAGTGCCCGCTGTGGCCGGGAATGCTGCTGCGGAGCAGATGCGCAGCAAACTCCTCCGCGTGTGCGAGAAATTTTTTCTCACCGGTTAGCGAGTGAAGATTGAGGAAGGCAAGCGCCAGTTGCGCGTCTGCGGTGGCGTAACGCCGTTTCCCCACGAGCAACCCGCGCAGGGAGGGGCAAACAATCTCTGCCAGCAGCAGCGGTGCGATGAGCGGCACGGCCAGCGGATGCTTCGCGTAATATAGCCGGCGCGAGAACAGTCCGTAGCGCGTCCCCCACAAGTCATAAGGGTCATGGCTCTCGCCCTGCGTCCGCTCCAGCCATGCGGCGAAGCGATCAATGGAACCGCGCAGCCCGCTCATTGCGCCACCACCGTATCCCGCTGACGTAACATCTCCGCGACTTGCGTGAGCGAAACAATCTTAATGCTCCGATCCGCCGACGCGAGACGCACGAACTCCTCGAAAGCTTGCGGATGGATGTGCTCCTTCGTGTGTCCGATCAGCACGAGCACATCAAGCGGATCGTCGGGATGCGGTGCGGGCGCGGATTGAATCCACTGCATCAGTTTGCGCGGCGTGACGTTGTGGAAATCGAGCTTCAGGGGCACGGGCTGCCAGAGGAATTTCAGCAGGCTCCACGGACGGCGCTTGGAAAGGCCGAAGCGGTCGAGCATCTCCCCCTGCCCTTGCTTCGGCACGTTCTTGGAAAACTTCACCCGCAGCCGCTGCCCGGTGAGCTGATGCAACCGCCGGCCCATCACTGAATGAATCGGAATCTCCGTGAGCGCGCCCGCGCGGTCCGGTTGCGCCACATCCTCGCGCACGCGCCAGCTCCGGCGCTCGCGCGGGGCGGCGCGATAATCAAGCTGCACAAACTTCTCATCCCGCCGCATCCCGCACACCACCGAGGTCTCGATGACAAACTTATTTTCCGTCAGCGCGTGCAGCAGTTTCTTTCCCGGCTGCGCGGCAAACGCGCCGCTGCGATAGCTCGTCACGCGCTGTTCGCAGTAGCTCTCCAGCCGAGTCTTGCGGGCGCGAATGTATTCCGTGATCGCCTGCTGATTTTCGTAGAGGGCGTCCACAGTGTTCACGTTGCGATGCAACTGCCAGCCGTCCGGCCTCCAAGCGCAGCGATGCCACTCGGGATGAAGATGGAGTTGAAAATCATGGCCGCGCTTGGCGAGTTCGGCGATCTGCGCACGAATCAATGCGCCGGGATCGTGGCCCAGTTGCGCGCGAAGTGCCGCCGCGTTTTCCTCGAACGCGACCTGTTCTTCCATCTCCACAAACACGGTGAGCGGAGCGCCGGCCTGCTCCAGCGTGTGCGCCATGTGCTCCGCCGGCCCGGTGACATGCTGCCGCACGTCGCCGGTGCCGTTGCCGAAGATTTCGTAATCCACCGTGAGAGCGATGTAGCGCATCGTCAGAGCGTCTTGTTCTCCTCCGCCGACACCCCGGCCGCTTCGCCGGTCTGCTGCACGCCGGCCAAGTCGAGCGGGATTTTGGAAATCACGTAGCGGAACTTGCCGTTCGCTAGCCGCGGAATGTGGTCCACGATCTCGAAATGAAACTCCATCCCGTCGCCCGCGCGCTCGCGCAAGTTCGCCGTGATCCGCTCCTCATCAGCTTTGGAAAAACCGGCGCGCGGCACCACGCGGATGCGGAGCGACTTTTTCGTCTCCTGAATCATCTGCGCCTCCTGCACATGCGGCATCTCCTTGAAGACAAAATCCAGGCGGCTGAGAAATCTTCCGTCCGGCGTCACCACCACGTCTTCCATGCGTCCGGTGATGCGCTCGACGAGCGCGCCGCCGCGGCCGCAGGCGCAAGTTCCGGCTTTCGGCACCGCCGTGTCGCCCGTCCGGTAGCGGATGAACGGCATGGCCAGCTTGTTCAGCCCGGTGCAGATCAATTCGCCAATCTCGCCCGGCCCGGCGACGTCGCCGTTCTTCTTCAAGATTTCCACCGCGCCGTATTCCTCTTGGACGTGATAGCTGCCCTGCTCGCACTGCATGATCATGCCGCAGTATTCGGCCTGGCCGTACAAATCCATGACCTTGCAGCCGAACGCCTGCTCCATCGTCTGCCGCTGGTGCGGAAGCAGCGTTTCCGACGCGGTGAAAATTCCGCGCGGACGAACCGAGGTGATGCCCGCGTCGCACAGATGCACGGCCATCAGATAAATGGCCGTGGGATAGCCCACGAGTTGTGCTGGGTTGAACTGCCGGAGCTGCTCGGCGTAGGCGGGAAGATTCTCCCTGCTCAGATGTTGCAGCGAAAACATCAGGCGGTTTTCCGAGCGATCAAACACCCAGAAGGGCGGACTCTGGCGTCGCGCCGGCACCACCGGGTGGCCGGTGAAATACGCCGTTCGATCCCCCAGCTTCACTCCGCACCAGCTCCGTTGCAGCCAGAGGAACGCCTTCTCCATTTTGAGGTAATCAATCTCGATGACGACATCAATGGGCCGCCCGGTGGTGCCGCTGCTGTGGCCTTCGATCACGCCCTTCGAGCCGGGGAAAAGTTCCGAACGGAATTCCCGGCCCTGCGCCTGCACCGTGGACTTCTCAAGCACCGGCAGCCGCGCGAGGCTCGCGCGGTCGCGGAGGTCGGCCGGATTGACGCCGAGCGCACTGAATTGCTGGCGGTAGAACGGAACGAACCGGCCCGCGTGTCCGATGATTCGCCGGAGCTTTTCCTGCTGGAGCAACGCCAGTTCATCGTTGCGATACCACTGCGTGCGCTCCAAGTCCGCGAGGTGCTCGTAGAACTTGGGGCCAAATTTCCGCTGGCCGCTCTGCTTCGAATAGATCGAGGCGGCGTAGTCGCGCACGAACGACGGACTGTGATCGTAAATCCAGCGGGTGACCGGGTTGCCAAAGGCCATAAAAATTATCGGGGGTCAGCGGCTGACAACGACAGGCGCAGGTTGCGCCGTCCCGTGGTGAACTCCACCGCTTCGACACCGCGAATGCGGCGACCGACCTGGCGCAGCGTTTCAAAAATCTCCAGCAGCAGAAAATTCTGCTTCGCCGCCGTGAAGGCGTGCGCCGGAGCCAGCCCCACATAGGCAACTCGGAGCAGCACGCCCTCGCGCGCATAGACCACGACCCCCGCCAGCGTGACCGGGTCTTCCGGTGTCATCACGAACAGCGCCTGCACTTGCGGCACGCTCGAAAGCCGGAGCGCCAAATACTCCCCTTCCAGTTGAATTTGCGGGCTGCCGTAACGCTCGACCGCATGACGCAACGCGCCGGAAATCCGCGCCTGGTTGTCATTGAAATAAAACAACGCCTCCAGCGCCTCCTGGTGCCGCGCCTCCAGCCGTGAGACGAACTGGTAGCGTTTCGTGAGCGGCTCCTTCATGCCGCGCCGTCGTGCTCCAACGACGTGACCACTGCCGGTGCCACCCGGCGACGCCCGAGATTTTTCAGCTTCACCGCCGCGGCCAGCAGGCGGTCGTGGCGAGAAAGATAGTTGTCGCGAAACTCGCTCAGATACCGGCGCGCGGACGCGGAACATCGGTAACTCAGCGAGAACCGGCAGGGCGCAGAGGCGGTCTCGCGATAGATGATTTTCACCGCCACGCCTTCGCCGGAATTCAGTTCCACCGCGCACGAAAGCTTTCCGTCCTCCAGCGTGAAGTCTGTCGGCCTGCCATTCACGATCACCTGCTCGACCAGCGGCCCGTCGTGCTCGGTTTTTTCCAGAACAAACACGGCGCGCGCGGTGGTGGAATTTATCCAGAAAAAAATATTGCTCCAAAACCGCACCGCGAACCGGCCGGCTCCGAGCGGCCGCATCCACGCGTGCGACGTGACGACGCGACCCAACGGCATCCAGACGAGTTTCTTCTCCAGCCGGTTGATCGCTGCGACCAACGCGGCCAGCGGCGCGCAGCCGGATTTGAAGTAGTCGTGATGCTCGACGAGCAGCACCGGCTTGCCGAACATCAGATCCACCGCAAAATCGAAAACACCTGCCGGATAGCGCCGGAGGAAAACTGGAAAACTGTGATGAGCCATCATCGCGCCGTCCAAAAAATCCCGCAACTTCAGTGGGCGCGGACCGCCGTCCTGCGGATGCGGATTCGTGTTCACCGCCGCGCCATAGCCGCTCCGCTTCAGCGCGCGCAGCGCCGCCGTGGAGTAAACGCCCTGCGGAAAAACCATCACCGGATCGAACGGCAGCGCCGTGGTTTGCTGATGTTGCTCCATCCGCGTCCAGGCGAGCCGGGCCTTGTGCGCAAGCAGCACGCCGTCCTCGCTGCCAAATTCGCGCGCCGTGTGATCGCACCCATGCACCGCGATGGAAAATCGCTCCTCATGACCGTGCAGAAATTCCGCCACGCGGCGGTCGGTGCGGTCGTGATTGAACGGAATAAAGCCAATGGTGACGGCGTATCCGTGCGTCTGCGCCTCGGCCAGCAAGGTCGCATACTCCACAAACCCGTAACGTCGCCGGAGCAACGGATCATCAATGATGAAATTGGCCGCCGGCTGCGGGTTCCGCCAGCATGCCTCAGGAAAGGCCACGCGCAAAAAAATGATGGCGGGCAGAAGCGCGGGATAGGCCGGACGTGCATCGGCCGGGGGCAGAACCACCGCCTCGAGGTCCGCCAGTTCAGAACCGGCGAGCAGGAAAAACTCCGTGTCGCCGACACGCTGGGAGAGCAGCACCGGCGCGTCATTCAATGACACCAGCGTGGAAAAATTCTGCGCGCCGTGCGCCATGCGGAACGCACAGGCGTCGCGTCCGTCACTCTCGAAAAACAGGCCGGCGAGGGGAATGCCACCCTGCTCCAGGGCGCGCGCGAAGGCGTAAGTTTTTTTGCCTGCGCCCGCCGGGTTCACTCCTTCCGCCGCAAGTCCGGCCCATGCCGACAGCACCTGAACGTCCTGCGGCGTGGGCGTGAAACCGTGAATCAAAATTTTGCCGGGGCGCGGGCCAAACAAACTCTTCACCTCGGCCAGCATGGCCCCGCGAGAAAATTCTTCCCCCAACGTGCGGCAGTGAATGGCGCAGATCGAACCGTCTGGCGGCGGGCGGTCGGCGCGTGACCGCAGTTCCACCCGCTCGACGGAGAGGCCGAGGAAGCCCGCCATCTTTTCCAGCGCACCATCCGTCTCCGCCGTCGCGGGTGACGTGAACAATGTGAGAACCGAGTTCAGATGATTACTGCGGCGGCTTGGTGGGCCGCGATTTTATCGGCGTCAGGCCGGCGAGGAAATCCTCCATACTGGTCTGCGTGGTCAGCGGCCGCTGGGCGCGGGCGACGGGCCGCGAGGGCGGCGGCGCAACCAGCAGGCGGGCGGGAACGCTGCGCGTCACCACGGCCCCCGCCGCGATGACGGCGCCTTCGCCGATTTTGATCACCTGTCCCGCGTGCGCGCAAATGACGACGTTCGGCCCGATGAAGGCGTCACGTTCCACAATGATGCGGCCCGTGCCGCGCGTGTGCGCGACGAGAATGGCGCGCATGCTGACCGAGGCGTTCTCGTGCAGTTCGACGCATTCGGGATACTCGTTGTCGAGGTACACCTCGTCGCCAATGAAGACACCGGGCCGCACGATGACGCCGCGCAGGCGGTGCAGAAACGGCCGGAACGATTGCGCGCCGGGGGCCTGTCGCGCCACGAGATGCAACACGCGGTTGAAGATGCGCCGCAGGAAAGATTTTTTCATACCCGGCCTCAAGACCAGCGGACCATCGCGCCGCCCCAGGAATAGCCAACGCCGAAACCCAGCAGCATCAGCCGCGTGCCGGGCAAAATTTTCCCGGCGTCGAGCGCGCGCTTCAGCGCGATGGGAATGGTGCAGGAAACGGTGTTGCCCACGTCGTCCATCGCGACCCAGAAACGCTCCGGCGGCACGCCCAGTTTCTTGCGGAGATGATCCAGCATGAACTTGTTGGCCTGATGGAAGACGAACAACTCCACGTCCGCCAGTGCGAGGCTGGAACGGGCCAGCAACTGGTTCACGGTCTCGGGCACCACGCGCAGGGTGAAGTTAAAAATCTCCGGCCCGTTCATGAACAGGTCGTTCTCCGTGCGGGCGTTGCCGCTCCCATCCGCGACCAGCGCGGCGTCTGCGACGCGCCGTTTCCGCAGGCCGCCGGTCGGCACGATGAGGTTGCAGGCACCCGCGCCATCGGTGCCATACACAAACGGCCCGATGGACGCCGACTCGGATTCGCCGGCGCACAGCAGCGTCGCCGCCGCTGCGTCGCCGAACAGCGTCCGCACGCTCTTGTCCTGCGGGTGGATAAATTTGGAATACGTGTCCGCCGTGAGCAGCAACACACGACGGGCCTGGCCGGTTTCGATCAAACCCTTGGCCATCCCGAGTCCATAGACAAAACCGGAGCAGCCCAGATTGAAGTCCAGCGCGCCGCAGTCCGCGCGCAAGCCAAGCCGGTTCTGGATGACGCAGGCCGTGCTGGGCAAAAAGTAATCCGGGCTTTGCGTGCAGTAGAGCACGTAGTCAATTTCGCCACGGTCACCCGCGCCGGAGTCGAAGAGCCGGTTCGCGGCGGCCACGGCAAGGTCGGAGGCAAATTCATTTTCGCCCGCGACATGCCGTTCGCGGATGCCGGTCTTCGTGAGAATTTTTTCCGCCGTCCAATCGGGGAACTCGCGGGCCAGTTGCGCGTTGTCCAAAACTTGCGCAGGCAAGGCGTATTCGATGGCGGTGATCGAGGCTTTCATCGGGAGGCGTCAGTGAGCCGTGTAGCCGCCGTCGGCCACGAGCGTCGTGCCCGTGATCCAGCGGCTCATGTCTGAAAGCAGGAAGGCGATGGCCTGGCTGACGTCGCGCGGTTCGCCGAATCCAAGCGGGTGCATTTCTTCAATGCGCCGAAACTGCTCGCCACCCAGCGCCGCCTCGACTTCCGCCAACATGCCGGTGCGCACGAAACCGGGCGCGACGCAATTCACGCGGATGCGTTCCGGCGCGAGTTCCAAGGCCAGCGACTTGGTGAGCGCATGCAGCGCGCTCTTGCTCGCGCAATACGCGGAACGGCCCGGCGCACCGACCAATCCCATCACCGACGAGATGAACACCACGCTGCCGCCCGACGGGTTGACGCCCTTCTGCCGGAAGCCTTTCGCGAGCAGGAGCGCGGCGGTCACGTTCAGTTTCAGCAAGTCCGCGATCTCCGTTTCGGTCAGCAGCCGCAGCGGACGCAGCACTTGGGCGCCCGCGCAATGCACCAGTCCCGAGATCGGCCCGCCGGACACGCTCAAGTTTTTGAGCCACGCGGGAATGCCTGACGGTTTCGCGAGGTTCATGATTTCCGCGCGATGCCCGGAGCCTTCCAGTTCCGCGAGCACGGCGGACAAACGCGCCTGATCCCGGCCGGCCACGATCAGTTTCGCGCCGAGCTGGCTGAGAAAAATCGCCGTCTCGCGCCCGATGCCGGAGGAGGCTCCGGTGACGACGACGGTGCGTCCGGTCAAATCAAGCGGGTTGAGCATGGTCAGCGCGTGAGCTTGTCGCCCAGCAACTGTAACAAATCCGGCACCGTCTTGCACTGCTGAAGCTGCGTGCCGGACACGGTGACGTGCAGTTCCTGATCCGCCAGCGACATGAAAACCAGGGCAGCCATCGAGTCCCACCAGCCCACGCCGTCCAGCGGCTCGTCGCCCGCGATGCTGTGGGCGTCAATTTCAAGGGCGGTCTCCAGCGCGCGCAGGAAGTCAGTGTCTTTCATAAGTTTTTGGGTGGTGTTGACCGCACGCCGGAAGGTGTCTCTGGCCGCGCGGATGAGTAAATTCTTTTCTAAACCATCGCCGTGATCGCGCCGCCGGCCGGCTTCACCCACTCCGCCTTTCCACGCCAGGCGAAGTGCGGCTGGTACGCGTGGCAGCAGGCCGGGTTCAAAGTCATCAGCGGTTCCGGCGCTTCCTGCCAGTTGCCGCACACCGTGATCTCAGAATACGTGAAAGAAGCCAGCGGCAGATCGGAGGCGGCGAATGATTCCGCCAGCACCGGCAGCCGCATCGGATCAAAACCCATCAGCCGGGCCGCGACGCAATCAATCGCCACCGGATTGAAACCCGCGACCAGCAAACCCGTGGCGTGCGCGTCCGGCGCGGCCGGGCCGTCGCCCTCGCCGCCAACCACGCCGTCCACCACGGCAAAAAAACGCTTAGGCTGGCGCGCGGGAAAACTGCCGCCGTCCGAGTAGAGCAGGCAGCGGTTGATGTCCTGCACCATGCGCCAGCAGGTGTCGTTGCCATGCCAGTTGCCACTGCGCACCGTCTCGCGCGTGTGGCCGAAGAAGGGGCGCGCGACGGCCTTGGCAAGGCGATAGACGGGGGCGAAGATTTTCGGATGCCGCATCGTCAACTGCTCGAGCAGGCGCACGCCTTTGCGCTCCGAGGTGTTTTTCACCGACGCGACGGGGAATTGATCCCCGCCGCTCGCCGGATCGCCGTCCGTGTGATGCGGCAGCCAGTTGCGGCCGGTGTTGATGCCGACCAGGTTTTTCAGGCAGAGCGTGACGCCGGTTTTTTTGTGCGTCTTCATCTTCGGCAGATTGATCAGCACGTCCGCCGTGGCCACGGTGCGCGAGATGCGATACTCGTGGCGACCGCCCGAGTGATGGTAATTCGTCTCACGCTGATCGTAGGTCGCGCCATAGTAGCGGCCCGCGCCGGCGTGGTCGGCAAAGCGGCTGCGCTCCGCGAGATTCACCTCGACCGAACCAGAGGGATCGCCCGGCAGCCTGGTGGTGCCGTAAAGAACTTCCCCGCGCACCTCCTCGTGCTCGTCGCGCAAATCCAGCAGCCGCACGGGCACGGCGCTTTGCTTTGCCAGCCATTCCGTGACCTGGCCGATGCCGGTGCGCTGGAGAATTTCCTTCCAGTCCGCGTCAAGCTGCGGGCCGTCCACGATCCACAGTTCGCCGCGCCCTTGAAGTGCGATGAGAACGTAATCCGCCACGACGCGCACGATGGAGCCGTGCGTGATGACCTGCTGCCATTGCTCGGGATGATACCGGTGCGCGTGCCAGATCAGATTGGGTTTGAGGACAACTTTGTCACCGGGCTTCACGAGTTCGCCGAGCGGATTCCAGTCGGACGTGCCGTAGCGCGCGGCGTCGAGTCCGAGCGTGTAGAGCAGTCCGCGCACGGCCTCATACACGAAATTTTTCCCACCCAGTTGCACGCCGCGATACTCGGGAAATTGGGACGACGGATGGAAAGGGGCCGCGTCTGGATACGCGGCGGTGTCCATCCGCCATGCCGCCGTCACGGCAGTGGAGTGAGAAACAAGAGACATGGGACGAAGCGTTGGTGCGGCGGCAGGCCGCAGAAGTTTCACTGTCGGCGGACTCCGGTGGGGATGCCGGGAGGAGTTTTGGACGCCGCCATTTTCTCGATGCGGTAGGTGTAAAGTCCGACGTAGTTTGTTCCAAACGTGGTCGTCTCGGTCACGCCATCGTACGTCACCCGTACCGTGCTCTCATCCAAGGGGGTAATGACGGGCGCGGCCACGCCGATGCGTTGCGGAACGATGACGGTCATCAATTCCCAAGTTTTGCGCGGCGTGCGGTTCGTCACCCACAGGCCGGCGGCGCGGTCAGGGTTGTACGTGGCGTAGGTACGGTTCAGTAACGGATTGAGCGTCGAGTTGGTGGCAGCGGTGCCCATGACATTGAGCGTTCCCGCGCCCAGGGCGTTGATGCCGGTTGCGGCGAAAATCCCATAGTCGTTGGTCGCGTTCGCGAATTGAACATGGACTGGCACGCGTGGAGGGTTCGGAAAGGACCAGTCCGCATAGTTCCCCGCCACGTAGGTGAACCCGCCCGCCGCGACGGCGAACGAATTGCTGCCGAAGCGGTTGCCGGTGAATGCCGTCTCGTTCGTTAAAGCGCTTCCCGACGCCGCCACGCGGAACGCCCACGGGACATGCCAGCGAAAGGCGAACGTGGCCGGCGAATTCGCGGCGAACTCGTCATAAACGATCCAATACTTCGAGCGGACAAAGAAAATGTGGCGCTTCACCTTCGTGACGAGCGTGCGCAAAGGATGATAGCTGTTCGTGAACATGGCCGTGCCATCGGCGCAGGTGTACACGAAGTCCGTCCCGCTGTTGGTGAAATTCACGATGCGGGCCTGAACGGGGACGGTGGGCGAGAAGCCGTACAAACTGAAACCCACGTCGCCTTCGCCGTACCCGTTCACGAACAGGCCCGGACTGCCCGCCGCGCGCGAACTGTATTCATCCAATCCCGCGCCGCCACCGTCGGTCAATTGGGCACCGTACGCCCACATGTCCGGAGCCAGGTTGGCCGGGATGTTGTGCCCTTGGCTGCTGCCCCGGGGGCTGGCGCGCATGCTGAAGCCGACCCCGTTGGTGTAACAGCCAAACTCCGACGGCGAAATTTGCGAGGCCATCACGTAACCGTCTTCTGGATAGACGGCGCTGGTGGTGTTGGTTTCCGGCGCGGGCAGGACGCGGTAATGCCAGCGCAGCGGCAGATGATCCCATTGCGCCGTGTTATCGGCCAGGGCGACGGCGTGTTCCCGGTTCAAATCCCACAACTGGCGGGCCAGGCCGCTGCGGCTTACCGCCGCGAGATCAAAGCCGCGCCGCGCGTCGCCCATGAAGGTGCCCCACGCGCCGTTCGGAGCGCCATCGCCATAAGCCCCGTGAAATTTTCGCTGACCGTAGGGCAGCATGCGCGTGTACCATTCGGGAAACCGTTGGCAAAAGTCGGTCCGGCGTAGCTGCGCCTGCGGATAGGCCACGTCGATGACCATCAGGCCGCTCAGCACGCTGCGCTCGAAAATCGCGTTATCGACATAACCGAACGGCCCGATGTGGTGCGCCGCGAAGCCCGCGTACGGAGAAGTGCGGGCCAGCATGTAATTCAAAATCCATTCGTAGGCGAAGCCGCAGTCCGGGTCATCGGCCTGTCCGACAAAAGCCGCGACCATGGCAATGGACGTGTCCGTGGTAATGTGCGAACTGCCGATCTTCGGCCAGCTCGACCACTGCACACATTGCTCGCTCATTTTGTAATGATCATAGCCATTGGTCAGGATCAGATGGCCCGTGACCGTGGGCGATGCGCTCCAGAAGCTGTTGTGCGTCCAAAAGCGCGAGATCATCTTCATGCCCCAGAGTGCGTTGGTGCGGAGTTGTCCGTTGAAGGTCCGCGTGTCGGAGCCTAAGTGGTCGTACATCCAGTCGTAGGTGGCGCAGAGCAGGCGGACGAGTTGCGGGTTTCCGGCGGGTTGGCCGTAGTCGGTCCAAATCCAGTTGTTGCTCGGCGAATTATGCCAGTTGACCACATGCGCCAAGTTCGTCACCAGCCAGCCGGTCATACTCGCATTGGTCCAGCGATTGTCTCCGCTCACCGTCCAGAGCAGCAGCACGGCGCCGAGATCGTTGACGCGGTTGAAGGCGTCCGGCGGATTGGGGGCGGCGTAGTTGGGGTTGGGCGAAGCATTGACCGGCCACTCCGCCGGGTTCTTGAAATACGCGGCGTTGGTGGCGGCCGTGGCGCGGTTGAACAAGTTTTGCGCTTCGGGATTCTGCGTTTGAATCCACGACCAGATGCCGGCCTGCTCGCCCTCGCGAAAGCAGAACAGGGGATGCACGCCGTTGGTCGCGCGATAAACGGGGTCGGCCAGAATAGAGCGATCCCAATTGGTCGCGTTTGCCGAAATGGTGAATGGGTAGGGACCATTCGTCCAGTAGGGCGTGTTGTTGCTGACGTATTTTACCCGCCACCAGAATTTCCTCGTGGCATTTGTGTTCAGCGGGCGCAGAAAATTGTAGAAGTTCATGGGCGTGCTCACGTCCTCGACCAGCGGCCCGGCAAAACTAAGTTGCGTGGAAATCTGAAACTGGAAAGCGTTGGTCTGGGTGAAGACGTTGGGATAAAATCCGTTCGGATTCTGCTCGCCGCCCGCCATGTGGTTTGTCACGTAAAACCAGGAGAAGATCGGCGGATTGTTGCTCACCACCTCCGTGGGGCCGGGCCGCACGTTCATCACGCTTGAGTAATGCGCTGAAGTCGAATCCGGCAGTGCGGACTCGCTGCCAATGCGAACCGCTGCCAGCGTCGGCTGAACACACCAAAATGCGAGGGCCGCGCCTGCCAAAAGACGCCCTAGGCACCGGCGTTTTACGAGCAGAATGCGAAACAGCAAACCGATAAAATTGAGCATTAGGATAGCTTTTGACACTGTTTGGCATCGGCAGAATCACCTGCCTGCTTCAGTGCGGGGGCGGATCTGTTGACTCTGGGTGCCGTCTGGCCGTGATCCTGTGGCGCAACGGAAGCGTGAGGTTGAGAATTGGGCGGAAGGCCGCAGAGCGTTCTGAGCGCGGCCAGATACTTCTCGCCCACGTTCGCGGGCGCAAACTCTTTGACCTTTTCGCGGTTCGCTTCGCTCATCCGCCGCCGGAGAGATGGTTCGCCGAAAATTTTTATCATGGCCTCGGCCAGCGCGGTTGGATTTTTGGGCGGGACAAAGCAGGCGTGACGGCCGTCTTCCAGATGATCCAGCGCGCCCCGAATCCGCGTGGTGACGACGGGCAGGCCCGCGTGCATCGCCTCCGTTAGCACGGTGGGAAACCCCTCGCTCCAACTCGGCAGCACAAACAAATCCGCCGCCTGATACGCCGCGGCCAGCGCCGGGGCGTCGAGATAGCCGGCCAGCGTCACATGAGGTTCCAAACCCATCGCTTGAATACGCTTCCGAAAATTTTCTTCCTCCGGCCCGCCGCCCGCGAGCACGAGATGCACAGGCATCTTCGCGCGCACCCGGGCCAGCGCCTCCAGCAGATCGAAAATGCCCTTCTCCGTGATAAGCCGGCCGACGAACAGCGCCACCGGCTCGCCCTCCTGCACTTTCCACGGCACCTGCGCACGATCCATCGCGACCGGCGTGAGCGGCTGAAACGGATTGCTGATGACCGGAAAATTTCCCGCCGGATGAAACTGTTTCCACGCCCGCTGCTCCTCGGTCGAGAGGACGAACACGCCGTCCACCGAAGTAAACAGCCGCCGGCTCGCCCACTTGAATGCCGTGTGGCCCTCGCCCAGAACGAGGGAAGGAACGCTGCCGTGAAATTGCAGCACGACGTGTTTCACTAGACCCCGGCACAGCGCGAGCAACGGCAAATCGCGGCTGTAGTTCGCCCACTCGGTCGTCGTGTGTATGAACAGCACGTCGAACGGCTCGGACTTCAGCTGCCGACGCACGCGCAGAATATCGCCGGGCCGGTCCAGCATCTTCCGCAAGCGCGACTCCTCATCGCCATGACGTCCCCAAGGTTCCTCGACGACCTCGCAGCCCAGTTCGCGCAAGGTGCGCGCGAGCAGCGGCAAAATTTTCGGGAACGGCCCGCGAATCTCCGGATGGCAGGTGAGCATCAGGATGCGCATGACGTCTCCAGATGACTCCGCCCCCGGGACAGTTCGGACACATGCGGTTCGATCTCGTTTCTGATTCGGGAACCAACGTGATCCCAAGTATGAAAGTGCGCAGCCGTTTGCGCCGAACACCGGCCCTGCGCCTCCAGTTCGGCCGGGTGATCCAGCAATTGAATCAGCGCGCCCGCCAGTCCCTCGAGGTCGTCCAGGACCACACGCCGTCCGTTCACGCCGTCCTCCACCAGATCCGGCACCGCACCCGCGTCGGTCGCGACAATCGCCAGGCCCGAGAGCATCGCCTCGATCAAGACGATGCCGAAAGGTTCATGCCGCGTGGGCAGACAGAAAACCGAGGCGGACGAATAGGCCTGAGCCACTTCCGCCAGTGACAAACGGCCCAACACCTCGCACCCCGGCACGTCGAGAGGCGGAGAGCAGCCGATGATTTTCAAGCGTGCGTCCGGGTGGCGCTGACGCACTTTGTGAAAGGCGGCGACGAGCTGCGGCCCGCCTTTTCTTTCCCAATCCGTGCCCACGAACAAAATTTCCTTTCGGCGGTAGCGCGAGGAATCAATTTCCCTCTCGCACCTCACCGGCGCGTTGCTACCTGCGCCGACCCGCCGCACATGCGCGAGTGGGCAGCCGTAGTCTTGCAACAACGAGCGGGTAACGTGGCTGCTCATGGTCAGAGTCACCGTGGCGTGCCGGTAGATTTGCGTCTCTAAAGTCGTCCACCATGCGCCTTTCAACTGGCCCGGATCAAAATCGCGATACTGCCGGTTCGCCTGCTCCGTGTGATCGGTATAAACGAAGTGCGGCAATCCAGGCACGGACGCATCCCACATGGACTGGGTCTGAAAGGTAAAAAGAAATTCCGGCGCGCACACCGCCTCGGCCAGCCATCGTCTGAGGAAATGAAACGTGGCCGGGGTTTGCAGCACACCGTCGAAAAGATCCGCGCGCAATTTCCAGCCGTGTCGGAACGCTCCGTCCCAGAGTCCGCGCGCCAACGCCAGTTTGGAGCGGCGCAGCTTTTGCGCAACGTCCAGCGTCACGACCTCGCACTCGGGGAACTGTTTCCGCAGTTGCGCCTCCACGCTGGCATTGATGTGCGAAAATGAGCCGCACTTCACGAAGGCAATTTTGCGCGGAGTCATGGGAGGAGGAGCGGAGACCGTGCTGGCTATTTCCGTTTCGCGCCCATGGCTTCGAGGTGCGACTCATGGCAGAAGAGCGCGTCGCACCAGTCTGCGAGATTGTTCCGGTATTGCAGCTCGTAAAAGCTGACGAGGCGGAAACCATACTCACGCAGCAGGGCATATACCTGATCGGGCGAGGCGCCTTTCCGGTACATCTCGGAAAACGTGATCTCGATGAGCACCAGCTTCACGCGCCCCCCGCTCATCATGCGTGCCGCGCCGCGCAGAACCTGCGCATCGAATCCCTGCGTGTCGATCTTGGCAAGACTCACCTGGGTGATGCCCTTCGCCTCGCAATAGGCGTCCACCGTCGTCACCGGCACGGCCACCTTGTTGATGATTTTTCCCCAGCCGTCCTGGCCGACATCGAGAAAGGAGTTCATCACGCTCGAAGAATTTTCTAGCAACTCCAACTGTCCGGGCTGATCCGCCAGGCCCACGTTCTGCGGGTGAACATTTTCAAACCGCTGCGCCACCGCGCTCAACTCGCGAAACGCCGCCGGCGACGGCTCGAACGAATGGATGACGCTGCCGGGCAGCAAATCTTTGAAAGTCATCACCGACTGGCCCACGTTCGCGCCGATGTCGAGAATGACCGGCGCGGTTTCACACGCGAGCGCCTTGCCCACGTCCGTCAGTTTGTGGCTCCCGACGGGCGCAGACTGGGTGCGAATGATTTGAAACCCGGCGGCATACGCGAGTCTCTTGACGGCTCTCTTCAGGGTTTCCATGCAGTTGCTTTCACTTCGCGCACAGGGGCGCGGCGGATTTCAAATCGGGCGCGGCAGAACGGCCCTTCCGGCGGGCCACCCAGGCCAGCGCCTCGTCATAGACAGCCGCCGTCTTTTCCGCCAGGCGCTGGCCTGAAAATTCTTCCAGCGCCCAGGCGCGGGCGCGCGCGGAAATTTCCCGGCGCAAAGAGTCGTTGCTTAGAAGTTCGAAAAGACGATCCGCCAGAGCCGTCGCGTCGTTGAGCGGCACGACGAAACCGACGCGCGCCTCGGGAATCACGTAGCGATGATCCGAAACATCCGTCGCCACCACCGGCACACCCGAGGCCATGGATTCCAGCGCGGCATTGGGCGTGCCTTCAAAGAGCGACGAGAGCGCGGTCACATCGCACACGTTGTAATAGCGCTCGACGTCCGGGCGGTTGCCGACGAAAAGGCAGTGCGCTTTCAACCCCAGTTCCTCCACGCGGGCGAGCATCTTCCGCTTCGTCTCAGTGGAGTCGCACGAGCCTTGGAACAGTTCGTCGCCCACGAAAAGAAACCGCGCGTCCGGCACCGCGCGCACCACCCGTGCCGCCGCCTCGATAAACATCAGATGATTCTTCTGCGGTTTGAAGCTCGCCATGATGCCGACGACGCGGTGCTCCGGGCGCAGCCCCAGTTCTGCGCGCAAGGCCGTGCGATCGCGCGGCTGAAAACGGTTCACATCCACGCCGTTGTACACCACGCGATACTGCGCGGCGGGCTGGCCGAGCAGCCGGGCGTTGAACGCCGCGCCGGCGCGCGAATTGGCAATCGTGAAATCATGCCCCCAGCGCGTCAGCCCGTAGGCGAGCTTGTTAATCCGCTTCAACTCGTAGTCCGTGTTGCGCTCCGACCCGATCACCGCCGCGCCGGCCCATCGTCCGGCGAGGCGCGCGGCAATTTCCGCGTCGAATAAGTAGCCATGCACCACGGACGCACCGAGCTTTTTCAGCAACGCGCGCAGCCGCGTCACTACCGTAAAATCAAACTTGCCCCGCCGTTGAATGACGTGCAGGCGGCGCGCGGCCTCGCGCAACGAGTCCGCCAGCGGAGTGTAATCATGCAGCGCCACGACATGCAGATCGAAGCGCGCCGGGTCCATGTGGTTCGCCAGTTCCACGACCTGCCGTTGCGCGCCGCCGAACTCGAGATCGCTGATGACCACGACGGCGACCGGAGGTTCACCGTTCCCCTTAATTGGGAGCGTTCGTGCTGCCGAAATCATTTGCTCGTCTGGCGGCCCAGCTCCCGGCGAAACGTGAACTGGTCGCGCGCCCACAAGGCCATGCCGAGCGGCAGGCCCACTAGGAAAAGATGTTTTGACGGCACCTTCATTATCTGCCGGACCAAGTTCAGCCGCTCGTAAATCGAGTAGCGGATGTAGTTGCTGTATTGCCGGACGGCCAGACGCCACGGAAGTTTTCGTCCGCAAGTCAGCAGTTCGAAAATCACCAGCAAGGTCGCCTTGGAGTTCTCCGCCTGAATCATTCGGCTGCGATCCGAAATGCCGCCCCTTTGATATTCCTTGAAGGCAAACACGTCGTTCACAAAGAGCGTCGGATACTTGCGTCCCATCCGATGCCAGACCACGGTCTCCGGGATGTAAATAAACGAATGCTTTACCGGCCCGTTGACGTCTTCGGGGAAGGGAAACTCACGCATCACCTCGATGCGTGTGAAGCCGATTTTGTCCCCCGTCACCTCGTAGCGCAGGATGAGATCCAGATCATCGGCGAGCAGTTCGTCCGCCGGAAATTTATCGCCGACCACTTCGCCCGACTCGTAGGCAAACAGGCCGCAGACTCCCTTGAGGCGGGGGCGATCTTCGGCCGGCACCGCATCCCAGCGTGCCTTCATGCGCTCCAACGCGCGCGGATCAAACCAGTCGTCGGAATCGAGCACCGTGAAAAGTGCCCCGCGCGCCTCGCGCACCGCGAGATTCAACGCCGTGTGCTTGCCGCCGTTCGATTTGCGCAGGCAGCGACCCCGAACTTTTCCTTCCGCCAAAAAACTCTCCACGGCTTCGACCGTGTCGTCCGTTGAGCCGTCATCGACCACGAGCCACTCAAAGTCCTGGCAGGTCTGCCGCGCAAGACTCTCGTACGCGCGGGCCAGCAGCCCCGCGCGGTTGAAAGTGGGTGTGCAAACCGTAAAGGCCACGGACGGAGCGGATTTCATGGCAAAGATCCCTTGGTCGGCAGTTCGTCCAACTTGATGGCTTGCCGCGCCTGGAATAGCTGCACCAGTTGGTGTCCCCATCGGTTGAAAGGCATCTCGATCGTTTTGAACAGGGTAAACGCGGCCAGATATGTTGTCGCCAAGGCCATGGCCCAGATCAGCGCAAATGACGGCACCCGCGGATACACAACTGGTCCAAGCGCAATCAGGATGACGAAATGCAGCAGGTAGAAACTGTACGAAGTCGTGCCCATGAACTGGAAGCATCTTCTCTGGAGCAAAATTCCCAGCGCACGAAAACTTCCGCACGCCAATACCAGCCCGACGGCTCCAAGCCCGGACACCTGCTCGAACAAGTATTTGATTTGGATCGCAGAATGATCGACTGGCACGAGCGTCTTGGCTTGATAGAACAAAATTGAGGCCAGAATCCAGCTGACCTTCAAATGCCAGGGAAGCCGGGCGAGCCAGGCGGCAATAGTCACAAAATATTTGGCGCAGAAGGCCCCCACGACAAAATGGGGCAGGTATCTAAGCGTCCCATTTGCGCAAAACAAGTAACCTGCAAGATACACGCCGCCGATTTTGAGGAGGTCATTGAAGATTCGGCCATTGTTCACGGTCACGATAATCACGGGAAAGATCAGCGAGATTCGCATCTCATAGGTCAGGGACCAAATCACCGGGTTGTCTTCGACATTTAGATCATTGGCAACCAAGGTCAGGAGGCGAAGCGTCTCGTTCGCTGTCACGGGTATCCGCCAGTATTTTGCGAACCATTCTGAAAAGGGAGAAACCGCGCCGGGATCGAAGGCGTAGTTTTTGAGCAATAGTCCGATGGCAACCACCACTAGAAACGCCGGATAGATGCGAAATATTCTGCGCACCAGGAAATTGACCACCCAATGCCGACCATAGTTTGAACTGGAGGCAAACTTGAGGTTGAGCACAAAACCGCTCAAGACAAAGAAGAGGAGGACGGCGCTCAATCCATCATAGAAGAGATGAAACGGAGTCGCATTGATGAACTTTAACACTCTAGGAAGCGCCGGCATCATGGGAATGGCGTGCCCAAAGAACACGGCAAGCGCAGCCAGTCCTCTCAGCGCATCAAGTTGGGGGAGCCGGGTGCTTGGCACGCCAGCGACCTCAAGCCGAGCCTCAGCTTTTTCAATCGCGGTCACTATCGCTGCCATTTGTTTTTTTTGAGCGCGGCGTCCCCAGCGAACGCGCGGCTAATCGCGGCGTTCGGCAAGGTAGTTTTGATCGGCAACCGGCCGGACCGAGTAGCCCGCAGATTGCAACAACGCCCGCACATCACCACCGCTCTTAGCAACGAGGTCCGCGTTGTGCTCGAAAATCAGGAAACGCGGCCATAGTTCCTTCGGCGCGCTGGCGAAGAACGGTTGCAACACCTTGAACTCGAAGCCCTCGATGTCGAACTTCGCCCCGTCAATTTTCCGCACGCCGTTCTTCAGCAGCACGTCATGCAGCGGCAGGCAGTCCACCCACTCGCCAATCGGCGACTCTTTCAGAAACGAATTCCCGCTCTTGTTGCCGTAGAAGCTGCACGCCATGCGCAGCTTCTCCGGCTTGTCCGACAGGCCGACATGCAGGGCGCGCACGTTCTTTGCGCCGCTCAACTGGCAGTTCGATTTCAGCCACGAGTAATTTTCCGTGCTCGCTTCGATGGCAAAGACCTGACCGTTGCTGCCAACCAGTCGAGAAGCCACGAGCGAATAGATGCCGATGTTCGCGCCCGCATCGAGGAACACGTCGCCCGGCTTGATGAGTCCGCGCAGCAGCTCGAACTCGCGATGGTCGTAAAGCTGGGGGGCAAACAACAGCGCGCCATCGACGCACTCGGACGGGTCCAGTTCCATCGTGAAGTCCAGCACCGGCACGCGCACCCGCTCGCGTGGCCGGCGGTTGTAGAAGCGCTGGAAGTAACCAGCCAGGCGGCCTGAGCCACGGATGCTTGGCAGCCTTCGCGTCGCCTGCAACCAGAGTTTAAGTTCCTTGTCCATGCGGTAAAATTAGCGGGGCGTTGATGTCGGCGAGGCAAGCTCTGGCGAAGAAACTTTGATTCGGGCCGCGCTGACGTCTTCGTAGCCCATCAACCGGCTGAATTCAGTTTGGAAACGCTCCATCGCGGCCTCCACGCGGTGGTGGGTGAAATAGTAGTCGCGCGCGCGGCGGGAGCATGCGCGCCAGTGTTCCGCGTCCGAGCAGAATCGGGAGAGCGCGGCGGCCAGCCCATCGACATCCGACGCGGCGGCACCGAGGCCGAGACGCGTTGCCGTCTGATCCGGATCAAACGTGGTGACGACGGGCACGCCGTGGCTCCACGCCTCGATGAAAATATTGGGGAAGCCCTCGTGCATGGACGTGCAACAGAGGGCGGTCGCGCCTTGATAAAATTCAGGCATGTGCTCCCGAGGCACCGCCCCGCACCAGCGCACATTCGGCAACTTTTCCGCGCGTTGTTGTAATTCGGCCGTCAGCACCATCGAACCGTTCGCAGCGGCTGCGATTTCAAAATTCATGGCCGGCAGCTTCGCCGCCACCGCCAGCAGCCAGTCCAATCGCTTGTTTGTGTCCACACGCCCGACCCAGATGACGCGCGCGGGCTGCGGCGGCGCGGGCGCGGAGAAATCGGCGGCTTCGGGACCGGGGCACGGCATCGGCTCCACCACGGAGGAAAGCCCCCAGCCTTGCTCCAGCAACTGCTGTTGCGCGCGCGTCTGCACGATGCGCAAGTGCGCGTGGCGGACGCCGTGACGGTAGAGCACTCGCTCGTAGCCCTTGCTCATCAACGGCAGGCGGATGTCGCACGCCAGTTCTGAGGCGGCGGAATAGACGAACCTTCTTCCGTGCCGACGGCACCAGGCGGCGGCGAGTCCCGTCACGGCCTCGGCGGCGTTGTGGTAATAGACCTCGGCATCGGCGCGGCGCAGCGCGGCGTGAAGACCGGTCAGGCGCGGATGCAGGAAACGCAACACGGGCAGACCATCAGCAGCCTCGCCCACCGTCCGCACCGTCACACCGTCCGCGCGCTGTCCATCCAGTTTCCGCGCGCCCCAGCAGATCAGACTGGTCTCGTGACCGGCGGCGGCGAACCACTTTGCCATCAGCGAAGTCTGCCGCTCCGCGCCGCCGATGTGGCCCTGCACGCCGCCCGTCAACGCGCCGTAGGTGTTGTGGGCGATGATGCAAATGCGGAGTTTCTTCACGGCGTGGGATGGAGCGCGGCGGTCACGCCGCTTAAACGCGAGCAGGGAAGGCGGCGGGCATTTTATTGTGTCTTGGCGATGCGGATATTGAAACGGACTGAAGCCCGCACTCCATTCAACCGGGCATCGTGAGCAGGAAAATCTCCTTCGACTCGGACAGCTTTCCGCCCGGCGTCTTCCGCAGCATCTCCGCCACGTCGTCGCGGATGAAATCGAACTTCTGCGTCGTCGCCGGATTGAAGCGCAGGAAGACGCGGCCACCGGGGCGGAGCCGGCCGCGGCAGTCGTTCAGGAAAAATTCCCACTGCTTCGGCCCCCAGATGTCCGGCGTGCGGTGCATGTCGAACACGATGCCGAGCGCGGTGATGACATCGAACTTCTCGCCCGTCGGCGGCATGGTCTGAAACGCCTCCACGCGATGCACGACACGCGGCAGGCGCAACTCGCGCACGAGGTCGTTGAAAATCTCCGTGTCCGTCACGTCCATGCCCACCACGTCGTGGCCGAACTGCTGGAGCGCGTAAAGGAAGTAGCCCGGTCCACAGCCGATATCGAGTACGCGCTGTGGCGGCACGTTCACAAGGTCGGCCTGGAGCGCCTCGTTGACCACGTAGTCAATGTTCCAGTCGAGATCGTGGAAATACTTGATGTAGCCGTCCGTGCTATTCCGGTGCTGCTCGTGAATCTTGTCCACGGCGTCGGCGCGAATCTTGGCCACGATGGGCCGCGCGAGCTTGCGGACTTTCCGGTAGTGCGGCGAAGTGGCCATCAGCACGGGCGTGCGCAGGCCGAGTTTCTTTCCGATCTGTTTGAGCGGTTTGAGTGCTTTCATGAAAGTTGAATTGAAATCATCCCGCCGTGCGGGCGCGGCAGCGGGCGAACACTTCTTGCACCGCGCCGCACGGGCTATGCGCGAGTGCGCGAGTAAAAAGTTGCAGCCCTCGCGTCACGCGCCCGCCGCGCGTCGCGCCGATGGCAACATCAACGAGTCGGCGGGCTTGCTGACGATCCCATTCTGCAGCGGTGACGGCTACTGGAAGATTCGGAATCGCCCGCAGCATCGGCACGCGCTCCAGGCGGAATTGCTCGCGTGAACCAACGGTCTTCGAAGTGTCGTGAAGGCGGAAGCGCGCCAGCGGCTGATCGAGATACGATACTTCCAGCCCGCGCATCAGGAGACGCACCATCATCTGATAGTCCATGCAGTAGCGGAGCTTCTCCTCGACGCCACCGATGGCCTGCAACTCCGCGCGCGGCAGGAAGGTGCCCTGCTGTGCCCACTCCCAATCAGCGCTTTCCCAGAAGCGCACGAAGTTGTGCAACGTCTGGCCGCGCGCGCGCGTGGTGGCGAAAGTGCCGCCGCTGTTAAAAAATTCCGTGCCGCCGGCAATAATGCTGCCGGGCCTTTGCTGCCAGGCCTTCGCCACCGCCCAGAGCGCGCCGGGCAGCAGCAAGTCGTCCGAGTTGATCCAGTTGAAGATGTCGGCCGTGCAACGCGCGAGTCCCTGGTTGATGGCGTGGCTCTGGCCGCGATCCTTTTCGCTGACCCAGAACGTGAGCCGGCTTTCGTAACGACGAATGATCTCCGCGCTGCGGTCCGTGCTTCCGCCGTCCATGACGATGTATTCGACCTTCGGGTAATTTTGCCCGAGCACCGAAAGAATCGTCTCCTCGATGAAGTCGGCCTGATTGAACGAAGGCGTGACAATGCTGATTGTCGGCAGCGCCGCCAGCGCCTCGGCGGTGAGCACGGGAGCCGATGCGTCTTCCCACGGCCAGCCACTTTTGGGTTGCGAGGACATCAGTTTTCTCCGCGTTGCAGCACCACGAAAATGTGATCCGGCCAGGTCGCGGTGCCGACCGCGTGGGCATACAGTCTCCGACCGGTGAGCAGTTCGCTGGCGCGTCCGATCAGAATCTTCACCAACTGCAACCAGCGCTCGGCGACAAACATTTTTCCATACGCCCGGCGGGAATGACTGAAGGCCGCGCTCTGCACCAACCGCAGTCCCGATTCCTTCGCCGCCCACGCGAACCAGCGGCGGTTACAAAACGACAGGTGTTGCGGAAGGTAATACCAGTAGCTCAGGCGCGAGAGCCGCCAGGGTAGTGCGTCGCTGTTGCCTGTGGTGATGATGAGTTTGCCGCCCGGCTTCAGCCAGCGCGCGAGCTTTTGAATGTCCGCGAGCGGATTGGGCAGATGCTCGGCCACGTCCATGAGGTAGATGAAATCGAAGCCGCCTTCCGGTGCGGTGGAGGTGTCCACGGTTTCGCCGAGCACCTGAACACCAGACTTGGACAACATTTCGCGGGCGGCACGGCTCGGTTCGATGCCAAACTTGGTCACGCTGGCGGGGAGCCGATGCAGGAAGTCCCCGCGAAAACAGCCGACGTCGAGGACGGTTAATGACCGCGTTTCAGCCTGCGTGACTTCCAGCGCGAGATCGAAATCACTGCGACCGATGCTTTCCGGCAAAAAATTCGTCGGCAACTCCTCGTACATCTCGCCGGGGTCATTCGCACGAGCAGGCTTTTCCAGATAGATCAGAGAACAGGTCGGGCATTCGTAAAGATCTCCGCCATCTGTAAAGCCCAGAGCCGATTGACTCGGAGTGATCGAACCCAGCCGGGACGACTGGCGTCCGCCACATGAAGGACACGACTGGACTTGGGGTGGCGAAATTTTCTCCGGGTTATCCTGTTCAAGTTTCATGACGTAGCAATGGTGGAACGAAATACGAACGGCATATTTTCTAAGTCGTGACCCGGGCCGGGAGCGAAGCGCGGCCCAGACCCAGACGGGAGCGAGTCTTTTTCTTTAACGACTCGGGAAGCACCCACTGCCAGTAAATCGGAATGGTTATGAACGTGGCCACAACCACCCCGACGGGGAGAGCCAACAAGGGCTGGGACCAAAGCAGCCAGCGAGCAAGCAGGAGGACCACGGTCGCCGGCAGCACGTAGAAAACCGGCTCCGCCAGCGCCTTCCAGAAATACTCGCGACCCGACAAGTTCAAGCGCCGGCACACGTAGAGCGGAACATAAATCGCATTCAACAGCGCGAGCGGCGCACACACCGCCGCCGCCACCCACGGCAGGCCGAGGTCAAAGACCATCAGCGCCAGGGCCACCGCCACCGCGCTGATCGCGCACGCGATGAGATGCATGATGGCCGGCCGGCCGTGGAGATTCATGCCGCCGAGAATGCCGATGGTCGGCGCCTGCACGATGTAGGTGGTGTAGCCGAAGGCGAGCAGCGCGAGGACGATGCCGTTCTTGTAATCCGGCCCCATCCACGCGACCAGCACCGGGCTGCCCATGGTGATGAGCGTGACGGTCACAGGGAACGTGAGGCAGCAGGCGTAGCGTGTGGCCTTGATCACAAGGTCCTGGATTTTTTGATGATCGCCGAGCGCCTGCAAGGAACTGACCGACGGCACCAGCACGGCGGACATTTTGAAAATGAGCGAGCGCGTTTGCAGCACGAGGCTGCGCGGCCGCGCAAAGAGCGCGAGCGCCGCCGGTCCCATCGCGGCGATGATGAGCACGTTCACGGTCTGGTTCAGCAACAGGTCGGCGATTTGCGGGACGAAGGATTTGCCGCCGAAGTGCATCATGCCGCGCGCGGTCTTGGCCCTCGCGTGGCGCGGACTGAGACTGAGACCGGGACAGACGCGATAGGCAAAAAACATGCGCGCCGCCGCCGGCAGCAGTTCGCCGAGCAATTGCACCACGGCCAGCCCACGCAAGCCGCCACCCGTGAGCAGCACACCCACCATACCCAAGACCGTTAAAAAATAGCCGCCCGCGTAAATGCCATTGTGAATGCCCCACTGATGGCAGCCCGTCAGCACGCCGCCATAAACGGCCGAGGCGGTTTGCACTGCCGTCGCGAGTCCGAGACCGACGACGATCCACGCGAGTTCGTTTTCAAAGGGGCGCAGATGTTTGTCGAGCAGGTGCGGCAACGCGAACGCCGTACCAATGCTCAGGAGAACCATCAGCCCAGCCATCGCGAGCAGAACGAGAAAAATGGAACTGACGCAGCGGTTCACGCCCGCGATGTCGCCGGTCGCCTGATGCGTGGCCACGTAACGGTTGATGGAACCGACCACGCCCATCTGCACGAGGCTGAAGTAGGCGACGATGGTCCAGCCGAAGTCCCAGAGGCCGAGCATCTCCTGCCCGAGCTGGTGATCGATCAGCCGGGGCATGACGAACCCGGCGGCGATGAAGACCAGTTGCGAGAGCCAGCTCACGAGGACGTTGCGCACCAGTTGCTGGCGTCCGCTGACGTCGGGCGCGGGCTGGGCTTTCTGTTCGGTGGCGGTCATGGGATCGTTGGACAGGCTTCCAGCCTGTCTCTCTTACTTTTAGGAAACTGACGGATCAGATGGTTGGGACAGGCTGGAAGCCTGTCCTACGGTCATGCGACGGACCAAGCGCGCGGTGTTGCCCGCCCAGATTTCATTGGCGGGTACTTCGCCCGTCACCACGCTGCCGGCTCCGATGAACGCCGGGTCGCCGATGCGCGCACCTTTTAGCACGAGCACATTCGCGCCCAGAAAAACATCGTGGCCGATGACGACGGGCTGGCGGGCGATGGCACTGCGATCATTGGCGCGCCGCGCCGCCGCATCGAACGGATAATAGTCCGTGTCCCAGATGCACACGCTCGCGCCGCACGTCAGATGCGACCCGATGGAAATTTCCAGCGCGCAGTAATTGGACACGCCGGAGAAACCGCAGCCATCGCCGATGGTCAGTTTCACGCCCGGCGCAGTGATCAGGGTGACGTAGGAACAAATCCTCACGCGCGCGTCGGAGGCCACGTCAAAATTAGGTCGGCTCATCAAGCGCAAGTGGTCACCGAATTGAACCTGCGGATTCAGCCGCGCAAAACGGCGCCGCCACGCGTGCGTGCCGCGTCGCGAGATAAAGTTGAGGAAGCGGGAGAGCATGCTGCGAGCGCGGTCAGATCGTCGGGAACTTCAAAGGCTCCCACGGAATGGAAACGCTGGCGCGCCCGGTCTCATCCACCGGGTTCGTTTGCCATGGAACGGCGCGGCCATGGAGGCGCAATTCGTTCACGACAGAATTTGTGTAGAGCGTCACGCCCTGAAGCTCCTCGCCCGTCCACGCCGGATCGCAGGTGATGTTCATCACGCCTGACTTGGCGTCTTCCGCGATGGAGAGCGTGGAACTCTCCGTCATCCGCGCGTAGTCGAGCGCGCGGCGCGTGGTGGTCACGAGAATTTTCCCTGCTTCGGAATACTGCTTGAGCAAGTGCAGCGCGCGCACTGTGGCCTCGGGAAAAATCCTGCCCGGCAGTTTCCCAAGATGTGTGTAGAGCAGACCCACACCTTCGCGCTCGACCAACTGATCCAGGAAGCGCGCGGTCAGCACTTCGCCGAGTCCCGCGCCGGTGTCGCCGGTGTCCACGCCGGCGGGATGCGGATTGCAGCGGAGAAATTCCACCGTGGGCTGGCCGTCGCGGAGTTGCGAGGAATGGAGCAGGCGGTTGCCGGCGTGCACGCGGTACTTCTCGTTCCCGGAGTAGCCGAGCATCTGTTTCGCGGCCTCCTTCAAAATGGTTTTGCCGGAGGCGAGCGGCGTGGCGGCCCGCCACAAGCCGCCGAAATTCGCTTCCGTGTTCTGGCCGATGACGCTGGTCACGCGTCCACGCCAGACGTAGCGCACGCCGTGACGCAGCGTGAGGTCGGCGTGGTAGGCGGCATGACCCGGCTCGTCGCCGTGACCCTGCATGATGTCCGTGCCGAAATTGGTCGGGGCCTGCGCGTGATCAATCCAGACTTTGAGCGCGAGCTGATGGCGCTCCAGTTCTTGCAACGCCCGCTCGACGTGCGCGCGACTGACGGCGAGATCGCCGTAAGAGTGAAGACAGTCAATGTGGCCGCTGCGCATCAACGCGCGGGCCATTTCACGCCCCGCGTCGTCCGTGTTCCAGTAGGCGAACTGGCCCGGCGGCATGTCGAAGTAGATCGAGTTGCCGACATCCAGGCCGACGCCCGCGCCCATCGTCGTCGGCTCGCGGGTGTTCAAGAAGCGCATCTGCTCGGCGTACACTTGCGCGTCGGCGGTCTCGTCGAGGTCGCTGCAAATCGCGAGCATGGCGCGATAGGGAAATGGAAAGCGGCGCAGGGTCACGGCGAAATTATTTCAGACGTAGCCGTACTGGCGGTTCAGCGCGCCGGCCACTTCGTTGAAGACGTTCAACTGTTCCGGCGTGAGGTGCGTGCGCCAGCGCTCGTCGTGACGAATTTCTGAGGTGGTGTCCATCCTCATGCCGTTGCCGACGACGTGCTGCTGTTTGCATTCGCGGAAGTCCGAACCGGGATCGAACGGTTCCAGGCCGAAAAACTCACAGACCGTGCGCATGGTCTGCGCCGTGTTCACGCAAAGCTCCTCGTAGCGAATGGTCAGGCACTGCGCAGCACCCAGCGTGGCGGTGATGCGATCCGCTTCCGCGTTGCTGTCCTGCCAAAGCGACGCCGCCTCACGCATGGACAGGCCGGTGTGGCCCGGCCCGCCCGTGCCGCCGGAACGCAGGTGTGGCGCGGAGGCGTCGGCAAATTCTCCGGGATTGGTGTGGGTGAGCGAAACGCCGCGCCCATCCCGCTGCAGGCGGAGGACGCGCACTTCCAGCGCGGGATTTCGGAGCAGATATTTCAAACGCAGACCGGTTTTCGAGGAGTCGATGACGACACGCGCGCCGCTGACTTCGAGGAGCGTCTCGACGAGCGCGGCGTTGCGCGCCTGCGTGCGGCGCAGGTGGGCGCGCCATTCGGGCGAGAAGCTGAGCAACGCGTCACGAACGCACTCCAGTCCCGCCGTGCGGTGCAGCGGGCGCAAAAGCCGTTGCGCGTAGCGGCCCGCGACGGCTTTGATGTCAGTACCGGCGGAAGTGACTTCGTAAACGTGACCACGCGCCTGCATGGCGGCGGAAATTTTCCGCCAGAAACCGCACTCGCGGATGAGCGCGCCGCAGGAGCAGCGATATGTGTCGGGATTGCCGCGCGACGCGCCCTTGAGTTCGCCCACGGTGCAGGCGTCGGGATGCGCGCCGAGCAGCATGGCCAGCAGCGTGGAGCCGGAATGGCTGGCCGCGAGAATATACGCCAGACGCGGGCGAGCGGCTGTGGGGGCAACTGGTGATGTCGGAGCGAGCGTCACGCGGTGTGAGGATGGAAAACGATTTCCGGTTCTTCCACGGAGTCATCTTCGTCCGGGCTTTCTTCAAACAGGGGTGCGCCGGTCAGCAGGGAACGCTGGCGCTCCACATGGACGCGCAGCAGCAGACCGATGGCCGCCCACATGCCGACGGCACCTTCGCGCGGATAAAAACTCTGGCTGGCCATGGCCGCGATGAGCAGGGCCGAGAGCAAAGAGAAGCACGCGCCGCCCACGGCGGCATAGATGGGATCGGTGCGATCCATCAGCACGCGAAAGGCCAGGAAAAAGATCACCCCATACACCGGGACGACCAGCAGGAAGCCGATCAGTCCGTTGTCGAGCAGCATTTCCAAATAGGCGTTGTGCGGGTGCGGGAAGGTTTCACCGCCGCTGTAGTCCTCCAGTATCTTCTGGTAGATGCCGGTGCGAATCATGGCTTGGCGTCCGTAGCCGAATATGGGCGATTCAAAAATTTTGGGGATGACGTAGGACCAGGCGATAGTCCGGCCGGAAGTGATTTCGTAAGCGTCGGTCTGGATTTTGACCGGCCCCGAGTCATTGCCGAAACCTTGGAACATCCGGTCCCGCACGCCCGGCAGAAAAATGGTCACCGCCAGCAGGGTCAGGGGAATCACCGGCAGCAGCTTTCGCCAGCGCAGCAGGCAAAGAATCATCCCCAGTAGACCCCAGGTGACATAGCCGGCGCGTCCTCCGGTGAGCGCCTGGCCAAGCGCGATGGCGGCGGCGGCGGCGATGAGCAGCAGTTGCGAGCGGCGCGTCTGCACGAGGGCCAGCGCGGTGAGCATGGCCCAGGAAGCGCCGGAAAGCATCATGGACATGTTCACGCGATGGTAGCCGACGGATTTGACAAGGAGTTTGTTCGCCAGACGGGACAAGTCCGCGCCGCTGGCCGCGACGTAGCGGAGCGGCATGTGTTTGATCACTTGGAGGGCGAGCAGGAAATAGACGCACAAAACCGTGGCCAGCGCGATGATGGTGCGACTGCGGGTACGGCAGGCGTCGAACAGCAAAATGCCGGGCAGCACCCATTTCACCGAATTGATCAGGCAGTCGCTGATGGCCCAGGCCACGCCGAGATCATCAAAATCACTGCGGCGCAAGGGTTCCATGTCGAACAACATGCGGACGACACCGAGGACGATGACAAAGAGGTAGCCGACGGCCATCACGCTTACGTAACGCGGCATGTCCCAGACCAGTTCTTCGCGTCGGCGGCTCCGACGCCAGGCGAGCAGGACGTTGAGCATCAGGAGATTCCACGGGTTCAAGCCCTGGATGTTCGCAATGTTCTTCGGCATGTCCGGATGCTCGAGGAACGCCATCAGAAAAATGCTGGCGCAGAGCGAGACAAACCAGTTGCGCCAGGCGTAAATGGAAAAGCCCAGCACGAACAGGAGGCAGAATATGACGCGGATGGTCACGATTATTTTAGACGTGGCGAATCAAACTCTGGCGAGTGCGGACAGAATTCTTTCGGAAGTTTTTCCATCCCACATCTCCGGTAGCTTTCCAAGACGCGGACTCGCCGCGAGCACCTGCTGCAAATCCTGCGCGAGCGTGGCGACGTTTGTCAGGCGGTTACTGCCCACGGTGATCGTCACAGGGCGCTCCGTGTTTGGGCGCAGCGTGAGGCACGGGGTGCGGAAGTAGGTGGACTCCTCCTGCAAGCCGCCGGAGTCCGTCAGCACCAGCCGCGCGTTTTCTGCGAGGCACACTGAGTCGTGGTAGCCCACGGGATCGAGCAGGTGGCAACCGCTGTCGCCGTTCAGTTCGAGGCCGAACTCGGAAAACATTTTACGTGTGCGCGGGTGGACGGGGAAGACCACAGGCGTCTTGGCCGCCAGCCGTTTTAATTCAACCGCGATGGCGGTCAGGCTCGCGCGGTCGTCCACGTTCGCGGGGCGATGGAGCGTGACGTAGAGATAATTCCCTGGCTGCACGTTGCACTGTTTCAGAATCGAACTGCGCCGCGCCTGCTCCAGATTCG
Source organism: Akkermansia sp. (assembly GCA_043757045.1). Lineage (GTDB taxonomy): Bacteria > Verrucomicrobiota > Verrucomicrobiia > Limisphaerales > SIBH01 > JANNGC01. Next base: position 30,863 of record JAYVQC010000069.1, read on the forward strand.
CGACCAGCGAATCAATCATGATGTTGCCGACGAGCTTGATGCGCGCTTTCGGCACGCCCTCGCGACGGAGATTTTCATTCCCATCCTCCGACGGTGTGAGCAGCAAATCGGCAATCGAGTCCGTGACCAGGCGGTTGATTTCCTCCGGCATGGTGCGGTCGAAACTGCGCAGGCCCGCCTCGACGTGCGCGACCTTGATGCCGAGTTTCACGGCCACGAGCGTGCAGGCCACGGTGGAATTCACGTCGCCAAAGACCACGACCCAGTCGGGTTTTTCTTCGAGACAAACTTTCTCGAAGCCGACCATCACGCTCGCCGTCTGCGTCGCGTGCGACCCGCTGCCCACGCCGAGATTCACGTCGGGCTTCGGAATGCCCAGTTCGCGGAAGAATACTTCCGACATCGCGTCGTCGTAATGCTGGCCGGTGTGGACGAGACGGCAGTCGAAGCGCGTGGCGGTGCTGGCGTCCGCATTGTGACGGCGCGCGGCGTGGATGAGCGGCGCGACTTTCATGAAGTTCGGCCGCGCGCCAGCCACGAGAATGAGTTTCAAAGTGCGGGACATTAAATGGGGGAATTTTTAACCGCTAATGGACGCTAATAAACGCTGATGGGAAAAGCAGGCTCACTCCATCTGTGACTGATTCAAAAATTCTTATCAGCGTCCATTAGCGTTTATTAGCGGTAAAGAATTCTCACTCCACCTGGATACGCGCGATGTCGTCAATGTGATCCACCACCACCATCAGCGTCTTCGGGGTTACGCCGTTCGCGTGGCCGTTGCGGGAGCGGCGCGCGAGTTTGATTTTCTGCTCCACGTCCTCGGTGGTTTCGATCATCACGAGCCGGCCTTCCTGCTGAAGGTGATGATCAATCGCGCCAATTTTTCCACGGAAGATGCTATAGACCGGCACGCCGAGGGCGGCGGCTTCACGGTTCATGGTGCCGCCGCCGCTGACCACGAGATCGGAATGCCAGAGCAGATTCAATCCATCCACGGCGGTGCGCGGAATGACGGTACGCGCTGCGCCGAACCATTGCGGCCAGTTCTTGCGGATGAGTTCGCCCTGCTTGGTGTTGCGCGGGAGCAGCACGATGCGGACATCTTTTTCCTGGCAGGCCAGTTCCATGAAGCGCACGAACAACTGCTCGCTCTCGGGATTGTGATAGTGCGCCTCGGTCGCGGGCGGACGCACGGTGATCAGCATCTCCTCGGAGCGAATGCCCAGCGCGCTGAGAAAGTTCGGATCGCGCCGCATCCGGCTCACGTACACGTCTTCCTTGATGCCGGGATATTTGCGGATGCGCTCGGGCGGCGCGCAGAGGGCCTCGTTCGGGATCACCTCGGGCACCATCTCCCACGTCGGACGCATGAGCGGCGGGTACTGGGCGAACTCGTAGTCGGCCATCAGCAGAGTGGGAATGCCGAGCAGGTTGGAAATGATGATCTGCGAACGTGCGCCGTGCGACAGCGCGAGATCGGGTTTCTCGCGGAGCGCGAAGGGCAGCAGTTGCAAGGCGCGATAGAAGAGGCCGAGCACCTTGACCAACTTGTTCTTCCCGTAGTGCCGTCCGACTTTGGTGTAGCGCACGCCCTTTTGGTCGGCGAGTTCGCAGACTTGGAAAGCATCGCGTGCGGTGAGCACGACTTCAAAACCCCGCGCGCGCAGTTCGTCAATGATCGGCTCGAAGAACGGAACGTGCGGCGTGTTGTCGAGGTCGATCCAGATTTTCTGACGCTTCGCGGCGTTGGTAGTGGGACCGGCACCCTCGCCGGTCTTAGTCTTGCAGGCACCCCCGCCTGTAGGACTGCAAGCGGGGGCGCTTGCAGGACTAGCGACAGGCGGGGGCGCCTGTACCACTACT
>JAYVQC010000070.1:0-32703 GCA_043757045.1 Akkermansia sp.
CACTCCAAACGATCCGCGCGTGACGAGGCGTCTGATGCTGCGCGCCAGCTTTTGGAGTGCGGTCGCGTTAGCGCCGCGTTCGGAACCGTGAAACACCCGAACGCGTCCGCACAAAAATCCTCGCTGAACTTCCTTTGCGTCCTTCGCGCCCTTGGCGTGAGGCAATTTTCATCACGCGGACTCGGCGGTCCGCGCTCCGTCTTCGGGCTGGCGCGGTATGGCTTGTGAAAGTTAAACCATCCGCACCGTGAAACTCGGATTCGTCACCGCCATTGTCCCGGAACTCTCCTTCACGGATGTCCTCAAGCTCGCGCGGGCGGAAAATTTCTCCTGCATCGAAGTCATGTGCTGGCCGGTCGGGAAGGCCGAGCGCAAATACGCGGGCGTCACGCACCTTGACGTGACGAACTTCACCCGCGCGCAGGCCGACGACGCGAACGCCCTCTGCGCGCTGCACGGCGTGGGCATGTCCGCGCTCGGCTACTACCCGAACGCGCTTGATCCAAATCCCGAGGTCGCGCGCGTGGCGGTGAGCCACATCAAACGCGTGATCCTCGCCGCCGAGAAACTCGGCCTGAAAAACGTGAACACCTTCGTGGGTCGCGACTGGACGAAGAGCGTGGACGACAACTGGCCGCGCTTCCTGAAAACATGGAAGCCGCTCATCGCCTTCGCCGAGGACCACGGCATCAAGGTCGGCATCGAGAACTGTCCGATGGTCTTCTCGAACGACGAATGGCCGGGCGGGAAAAATCTCGCGATGTGTCCGGCGATCTGGCGGCGCATGTTCAGCGACATTCCGTCGAAGAACTTCGGACTGAACTACGATCCCTCGCATCCGGTGCTGCTGCGCTTCGATGCGTTCAAACCGTTGCGCGAATTCGCGTCGAAGATTTTTCACGTCCACGCCAAGGACGTGCTGTTCGACCGCGACGCCCACGATGACTGGGGCACGCTCGGCCTGCCGAAACATTTTCATCAGCCGCGCATCCCCGGCTTCGGCGAACTGGACTGGGCCAAATTCATGGGCGCACTGCTCGCCGCCGGCTACGACGGCCCGGTCTGCATCGAGGTCGAGGACGAGACCTTCGGCAAAGACCTGGCCGGACGGAAACGCGCGCTGCGTGTCGCGGGAAATGTGTTACGTCCGTATTTCGCGTGAGAAGACAAGTGGTAGGGCGTCGCTGTCCTCAGCGCGCCGGTTTGAGGCGCAGGCAAGTTCGAGAGCGTTACTCCGATTCGTGGCGCGGCGCGCTGAGGACAGCGACGCCCTACCACCCAACCGTTCTCAGCGTCTGCAATTTCAAAAGGCACTGCCTGGCCTGCCAGCAGGAGCCGAAGAACATGAATGACTCATCCTTGAAATCGTCGAGTTGAAGACCATGCGCTCCGCACTTTGCATCACTAACGGCCTCCGGCTTGTCGCGCTCACGCTGCTGGCTCCGCTTGCGATCTTCGCCGCCGCGCCGCCCACCGCCGCGCAGTCGTTCGCCACGTCGGTTCGTCCGCTGCTCAAGGAGTATTGTCTGGGCTGCCATTCGACCGAGAAGCACAAGGGCGATTTGGATTTGGAACGCTTCACCTCGCTCGCCGAAGTCATCAAGCACCCGAAAGTCTGGCAGGGCGTCATCGAACAAATCGGACTCGAAGAAATGCCGCCGAAGGAGAAGCCGCAGATGTCGCCCGCGCAACGGGAGCAGTTGCTGGCGTGGGTGAACAGCGCGCTGGACGAGGCGGCGCAGGCGCGCGCGGGCGATCCGGGACCGGTCGTGCTGCGGCGGCTGAACAACGCGGAATACAAATACACGATTCGCGATCTGACCGGCGTGGCGTCGCTCGATCCGGCGAAAGAGTTCCCCGTGGATTCTGCATCGGGCGAAGGTTTCATGAATGTCGGCAACTCGCTCGTGATGTCGCCGTCGCTGGTGACGAAGTATCTCGACGCGGCCAAAGACGTCGCCGGTCACGCGATGTTGCTGCCGGATGGAATTCGCTTCTCACCGCACACGACACGGCGCGACTGGACGGAAGAATTGCTGGCGGAAATTCGCGGCGTGTATCGCGAGTTCAGCGACAACGGCGGCGGCACCTCGGTGAACTTGCAGGGCATCCGCTTCGACACGAAGGACGGCGGCGTGCTGCCGCTCGACAAATATCTCGCCGCAACGCTGGAGTTGAACGGAGCGCCGAGCATTGCTCGGCAGGGAGATGGTGCGGTCGTTCCGGGCCGAGCGATGCTCGGCGCTCCACCAGAACGCCTCCACGCGCTCGCCGCCGAACGCGGTTTGTCCGCAAAATATCTTTCCAACCTCTGGGCCACGCTCACCGCCACCAATTCATCCATCCTCCTCGACCCCATTCGCGCCCGCTGGCGCGCGGCGAAACCCGGCGAGGCGGCGGCGCTGACGAAGGACATTTCCCAATGGCAACACGCGCTGTGGCGGTTCAATTCCGTCGGCCACATCGGCAAGAAGAACGGCCCGCCAGCGTGGATGGAACCCATCACGCCGCTGCAATCCAAACAGGAAGTGCGCCTCAAACTCGCCGCGCCCGCCGACGGCCGCGACGTGACGATTTACCTCGCGGCTTCGGACGCGGGCGACGGCAACGCGGGCGACTCGGTGGTCTGGCAGCGTCCGCGCCTGGTCGCGCCGGGGCAGCCGGAGTTGTTGTTGCGCGACGTGCGCGGGCTGGCCGGTGAACTGGCCGCGCGCCGCGCGCGCACGCTGTCGCGCACGGCGGATTATCTCGCCGCCGCGGCGGAAGTCGAAGCCGGTCGCACCAACCTCGCCGAGCTCGCGCGGCAACGCGGCGTCGAGGCTGATGCGCTGGCGGCGTGGCTGAATTACCTCGGCATCAGTTCCAGCGGCGCGGTGAAAATCGAAGGCCATTTCACCGACACCTTCACCAACGGCTCGGGCTTCGCATTCATCAACGGCTGGGGCAAGAGCGGCACGCCGAATCTCGTCGCCAATTCCTCCACGCAGCACGTCCGCATTCCCGGCAACATGCAGCCGCGCAGCGTCGCGGTGCATCCGTCGCCGAAGCTCGCCGCCGCCGTGGGCTGGCGCAGTCCGGTCGCGGGCCGCGTACGCGTCGTGGCGGCGGTTCAACACGCGCATCCCGAGTGCGGCAACGGCGTGACGTGGTCGCTAGAAGTGCGGCGCGGCTCGAATCGCCAGCGTCTGGCCAGCGGCATCGCGCAGGGTGCGAAGGAAGTGAAGCCCGCGCCCATCGAAAATCTTTTTATCCAATCCGGCGATGTGGTCTCGCTGCTCATCGGCCCGCGCGATGCGAACCATTCGTGCGATCTGACGACGGTTAATCTCACGCTCACGAGCCTCGGCGAAGACGGACGCGCGTGGGATTTGGCGGAGGATGTTTCGCCCGAGGTGCTGGCCGCGAATCCGCACGCCGACCGGTTCGGTAACGCGGGCGTGTGGCATTTCTACACCGAGCCGGACAAGGGTGCTGCGCTCGCGCCGGTGATTCCAGCCAACTCGTTGCTCGCGAAGTGGCAGACGATGACGAACACAAGCGAGCGGCGAAAGCTCGCCGGCGAAGTGCAGCAGTTGCTCACCACGGCTGCGCCTGCGAAGAATGATTCCCCCGACGCCGCATTGCGCCGCCAGCTCACGTCGCTCGGCGGGCCGCTGCTGGCCGCCGTAGCGGCGTCTCGGCAGAGCGCCGCCAATAAAGCCTCTGTTGCTTCCGAAAAAATTGGCGGCGGTTTCCCAACCGCCGCTACGGGAGCCTACGGCCTCGACCCTGCGCAGTTCACCGGCGCGGACCTCGCCGTGCGCGCGCCTGCAATCATCGAAATCCGCCTGCCCGCCGATCTCGTGGCGGGATACGAATTCATCACCACCGGCGCGCTCGACAAAACTTCCGGCGCGGAAGGCAGCGTGCAACTTCAGGTGCTGACGAACAAACCGTCCGCCGGGTCAGGCCTGCTGGCGATTGAAGCGAAGACTTCCGACGGCGAAGGCCCGTGGTATTCCAACAACCGCGTGGTGTCGCACAACGCGCCCATCGTGGTGAACGACGGCGGCGCCGCGCGCCGCCGCATCGAGCGCGCGTTCGACGAGTTCCGCGCCATGTTCCCCGCCGCGCTGTGCTACACGAAGATTGTTCCCGTGGATGAAGTGGTCACGCTCACGCTCTACTACCGCGAAGACGATCATTTCAAACGCCTGATGCTCGACGACGCGCAGACCGCGCGGCTCGACCGGCTCTGGGACGAGTTGCACTACGTCGCGCAGGACGCGCTCACGCTGGTGGATGTCTTCGAGCAGCTCTGGCAATACGCGACGCAGGACGCCGACCCGAGCGTGTTCGAGCCGATGCGCGAGCCGATCAAGCAACGTGCCGAGGCGTTCAAGAAGCTGCTCGTGGACACGCAGCCGAAACACCTGGACGCGGTGCTGAAGTTCGCTGATGGAGCGTATCGCCGTCCGCTGAACGATGCGGAGAAGAATGAGTTACGTGGGTTGTATCGGAAGCTCCGCGCGGAAGAAATTTCGCACGACGAAGCCATCCGGCTCACGGTGGCGCGCACCCTGGTGGCACCGGCGTTTCTTTATCGCGCCGAGAAGCCCGGGCCGGGCGACCAAGCCGGGCCGGTGAGTGATTGGGAACTCGCCACACGCCTGAGTTATTTCCTGTGGTCCTCCGCGCCGGACGCAGAACTCCGCGCCGCCGCCGCGAGCGGCAAGCTGCGCCAGCCCGACGTGCTCACCGCGCAGACGCGCCGGATGCTCAAGGACGCGCGCACGCGCCGGCTCGCGACCGAGTTCGCCTGCGCGTGGCTGCACATCTACGACTTCGATGAACTGAGCGAGAAGAGCGAGCGGCATTTCCCGACCTTCACCGGCCTGCGCGGGGCGATGTATGAGGAGACGATTCGTTTCTTCACCGACCTGTTCCAAAACGACGGCTCGGTGCTGAACATCCTTGATGCCGACTACACGTTCCTGAACTCCGACCTCGCGAAACACTATGGCGTCACCGGCGTGAAGTTCAGCGGGAGTAACGATTGGCAGCGCGTGGATGGCGTGAAGAAGTTTTCCCGCGGCGGCATCCTGGCCCAAGCCACGACGCTCGCGAAGCAATCCGGTGCCTCGCGCACCAGTCCCATCCTGCGCGGCAACTGGCTCTGCGAAGTGTTGCTGGGCGAAAAACTGCCGCGTCCGCCGAAGGACGTGCCGCGCCTCCCCGAGGACGAAGCCACCGAGACGCTCACCGTCCGCCAACTCACCGAGAAACACACCAGCGACCCGAAGTGTTACGGCTGCCATCGCCGCATTGATGCGTATGGCTATTCGCTGGAAGCCTACGATGCCATTGGCCGCCTTCGTGAACGCGACCTCGGCGGCCGCGTGATAGACGTGAAAACGAAGGTCATGGACGGCTCGGAGATTGACGGTCTTGAAGGGTTGCGCCGTTACCTGTTGACCACGCGCCGCGATGCGTTCCTGAAACAATTCTGCCGCAAGCTCCTCGGATACTCACTCGGCCGCGGCGTGATGCTCTCCGACGCGCCGCTCATCACCGAGATGCGCGATGCGCTCGTGAAACACGACCACCGAATCAGCGCGGTGATGGAAGTGATTGTTCGCAGCCGCCAGTTCCGCGAAATTCGTGGCCACGACATGGCCAATGAAGACTAGCGCCAAGCTGGGAAGGAAAAGCCGGCCCACCCGCGCCTTGAGATCCACCTGATAAACAGTGGACCAAAGAAAAAGCCCCGTTCCTTTCGGAACGAGGCTTCTGAAAATTCCTGACGCCGCCTAGTTGTTGTTCTTCTCAACCGTGGCCCCGGCCACCACGTTCACGCGGCGACTGTCCTTGTCGAACAGAACCTTGCCGTCCACCAGCGCGAAGAGCGTCCAGTCGCGACCGGTGCCGACGTTCGCTCCGGCGATGAATTTCGTCCCGCGCTGACGCACCAGGATGCTGCCCGCCGTGACCTGCTCGCCGCCAAATCGCTTCACGCCGAGGCGCTTGCTGACGCTATCGCGCCCGTTGCGGACGCTGCCTTGACCTTTTTTATGTGCCATAACTAAATTTTCACTTCTTTGATTTTCAGCACCGTCAGTTCCTGACGATGACCCACCGTGCGGTGGTAGCCTTTGCGCCGCTTCATCTTGAAGGCGATCAGCTTCGGGCCGCGGATGTGCTTGACCACATCGGCCACGACGCCCGCCTTGTCCAGGAGCGGCGCTCCAACGGTAAATTTGCCCTCGTTGGCGACGAAAAGAACGCGGTCCAGAGTGACCTCTTTTCCTTCTTCCGCCTCCAACAATTCCACTTCGATGGTGTCGCCGGGCGACACGCGATACTGTTTGCTGCCTGTTTCAATGACTGCGTACATAAAAGCCTTTCCCCAAAAGGGAGCGAGATAGCAGCAAAACCCCGGAGGGGTGTCAACAAGCCATTTCTGTTTTGGGACGCGGAAGGTAGCGGAGGCGGGAAGGGTGGCAAATGGGAAGTTATGGAAGGCCGTCGAAGCTAACCTGCCGTGAAGGAAAAGAAGACCGGGCATTCCTCTGACAATCATTCCTCTGACTTAAATCGGTGAACGAGATGTTTAGTCAGGGGAATGATTGTCACGGGAATGAAAACAAGATTCTGGGTCGTCGGGCTGGCGAGGAGTTTTCACGCAGCCTCGCGGATAGTTAGCACTCCCACCCCTTTCGAAGCGGCGCAATGACCTTAGAAACTGGATGAAGTGAACTCGCGGCTTCGCAGCCATCTGCGCGTCTCATTTCTCGAGAGGCCGCGTACTCATGCAAATCTCCTGCCGACGAAGCGCCCAAGCAATGCACCGGCAAACGCTGCAACTGCAGTGATGCTGCCGAGCCATGTCCACCAGAGGTAGCGAGTGTCGCCGAATGCGTAAAGCGTACAGAGCAAACACCAGCCGACAATTGGCACCGCAAAACTCATACTCCAGAAAGCGCGGGCCGATGGCTGGAATGCAGCGATGACGGTTGAAACGATAGCCGCTGCCGCAAACCACCAAATGACAGCTTCGCGCAACGATTCAGCCTTGGAAGCAAAGAACGCGATGCCGAAGACACGAAACCAAGCGCCGCAGCCGAGCAAGAAACCGAGCACAAAAAGCCAGGCTGCCTTGGCATTCGGAAACCGTCTGAGAGAGTGATGCGTCATATTCGAACTGAATCTCGGACCATCAACATCCAAACAAAACCTGCGACTAGCAGTAACATGCCGATGATGGGATACAACCCATCGGGAATGTCCCAGTCCACATGCTGCGCGATGGCGTTGCCCCACAGTGTCATGACCGCGCCCGCAAAAAACATGATGACGGTGACAATCCATGCGCGGGCCACGCGTCGTGGACTGCGATAATCCTCCTGCGCGGCAGCCGGGCGTTCGAAGCCGTCGAACGCGTAGAAGCCACCGATGAGAGCCACGAGCACGAGCAACTTAATGATTTGAACTTTCACGACATGTGCAGCGGTCTAGCCTTCTGCTAACCGCATTTGGAGCCTTGGTCAGCGCGCTTAATTTTCGGTCACGCCTGAACCGGCGTCACACCCACCACCAAATCAAACTTCGCCGCCAGTTCGCCCGCCTTCGCGCCTTTGAGCGGGGCGAAATCCACCGTCACCGAGTCGCGCTCCTGGCCGGCCTTGAGGTTTTTCCAAATGCCGTCCTTCTCGTTGCCCGGATGTCCTTTCACGTAAAGCTGCGTGACGAGCAGTTCTTTGCCGCCGCGCTTGATCTTGTAATGGATGTGCGGCGTGCGGCCCGGATACGGCACCGGCTTGATGGTGCGGAACAGATACTCGCCCGTGGAACCCGTCACGAAACGCCCGAAGCCCTGAAAGTTTTTGTCCGCCTTAGCCTTGTTGCTCGTGCCGCTGTGCAGATACGCGCCATTGTTGTCGCACTGCCAGATTTCCACCACGGCATTGCGCAGCGGATCGCCCTTCGCATCGAGAATGCGTCCGCTCACGTAGGTCACTTCGCCCACGGCCGGCGTGAGGTTTTCGTTGATGGCGAGCAGGTCGTTGTCCGTGTCGAGTGGAAGTTTGTCCGGGTAGAACGGCCCCTCGGTCTGCTTGGGCGTCTGGAGCAAGTCCGCGAACAGACCCGGCGTAGTGAACAGCGCGGCGGTGAAAGCAGCATGACGGAGAAATTGTCGGCGCGGCGTGATGATGTTCATAAAAGTTTTGGTGTGCGCCCGTAATTAACACGGCGGCGACGGGACGGCGAACAGGAAATGGCCGGAGTTTTTTGGCGCGACCATGCTGGCCGGAACGGTAGAGTCCTGGCGAACACCATGAGCATCCGCAGTCCACACAAGTTCGCCCGCGCGCTGGCGCTGCTGGGGGCCGTGACCCTGAACCCATCTTTGCCGGCCGCGATAGATTACGCGCGCGAGGTCAAGCCGTTGCTCACCGAGCATTGCTCGAAATGCCACGGCGCATCGCAACAGAAAGGCGATCTGCGCCTCGACACCGCCGCTGCCGCGCGCAAGGGCGGCGAGAACGGCCCGGCTCTCCAACCCGGCCAGAGCGCGAACAGCCTGCTCCTCCAGAGCGTGCGCGGCACGCACGACACCATTTCGCAGATGCCGTACAAAAAGCCGCCGCTCGCGGACGCGCAGATTGCGCTGCTGGCGAAGTGGATTGATGAAGGCGCGAGCGCCCCGGCGGAGGAGCAGCCCGGCTCGGTGAAGCATTGGTCGTTCATTCCGCCAACGCGCCCGCCGGTGCCGCCAATCCAAAATCCAAAATCCAAAATCCGATTGATGCGTTCATCCTCGCGCGGCTCGCTGTAGCGGCGTCTCGTGAGAGCGCCGCTGATCAGACAGATAATTTGCGGCGCTCTCACGAGACGCCGCTACAACTCGCTCCCGAGGCCGACCGCTCCACGCTCCTGCGCCGCGTGAGCCTCGACCTCACGGGCCTGCCGCCGACGCCGGCGGAAGTGGATGCGTTCCTCAAGAATCAGTCCGCCGACGCTTACGAAAAAATCGTCGAACGCCTGCTCGCCTCGCCGCACTACGGCGAACGCTGGGGCCGTTGGTGGCTGGACGCCGCGCGCTACGCCGACTCGAATGGCTACAGCATTGATGCGCCGCGCCAGATTTGGAAATACCGGGACTGGGTGGTGGCCGCGTTGAACAACGACATGCCTTTCGACCAGTTCACGATTGAGCAGCTCGCCGGAGACTTGCTGCCGAATGCGACGGTGACACAAAAGATCGCCACGGGTTTCAACCGCAACACGCAGATCAATCAGGAAGGCGGCATCGATCCTGAACAGTTCCGCGTGGAGTCGGTGATGGATCGCGTGGGCACCTTCGGCACCGTATTTCTCGGACTGACCGTGGCCTGCGCGCAATGCCATGACCACAAGTTCGATCCCATTTCGCAGAAGGAGTACTACCAGCTTTACGCCTTCTTCAATTCCACGGTCCAGGATGGCCACGGCAGCGGCACGCCCGGCGGAGTGCTGGAAATTCCCGGCGAAATCGAGTCGGCGGAGAACGTAAAAAAGGAGCTGGAGGAAACGCGCGAGGACTTGGAGCGCTACCTCAACGCCAAGGGCAGCGCGGTGACGAAGTGGGAACAGTCGCTGACCGACGACGCGCGCGCGAAGCTCCGCGCCAACGTGCGCACCGCCATGAAGCCTGCGTGGAGCGAGCGCACGCGGGAGCAGAAGCGCGCGGTCTATGCCGCGTTCAAGCCGGACGACACGGAGTTCAAAGCACGCAACACCAAGCTCGGAGGTTTGGAAAAAGGAACGCCCAAGCGCGTGACCACGCTCGTAATGCAGGAACTCAAAGCACCGCGCGAGACGCACCTCTTCACCAAAGGCGACTTCACGCGCCCGGCGGATCAGGTGACGCCCGGCGTGCTCGCCGTGCTGCATCCCTTGGAGCGCCGGCTTCCAGCACGGCTCGTTGATACCAACGCCCCCCGCGCCGTGCTGGACGCCGGCGCTCCGAACCGCCTCGACCTCGCGCGCTGGACGATGTCGCCTGCGAACCCGCTCACCGCGCGCGTCACCGTCAATCGCGTCTGGCAGCAATATTTTGGGCGCGGCCTCGTGGAGACGGAGAATGACTTCGGCACGCAAGGCTCCGCACCGACACATCCCGAACTGCTCGACTGGCTGGCGGTTGAATTTGGAAAGCCTGACGTAGCGGCGTCTCGGCAGAGCGCCGCTGATCAAAAGACAGAAGATGGCGGCGCTCTGCCGAGACGCCGCTACGCGGAAACGTGGTCTCTCAAACACCTCCACCGCGTCATCGTCACTAGCGGCACTTACCGCCAGTCGTCACGCGTGCGGCCGGAACTCGCGTCGGTTGATCCACTCAACAAACTGCTCGCCCGCCAGTCGCGGCTGCGGCTCGACGCGGAAGTGATTCGCGACCACGCGCTGTTCACCAGCGGCCTGCTCTCGCCCAAGCTCGGTGGCCCGCCCGTCTATCCGCCGCAGCCCGACGGCGTGATGAACCTCGGCCAGTCGCGGCGCGAATGGAAGGCCAGCACCGGCGACGACCGCCATCGCCGCGCGCTCTACACGCACTTCTGGCGAGCCACGCCACATCCCGCGCTCGCCGTCTTCGATGCCGCCGACGGCTTCAGCGCCTGCACGCGCCGCCTCCGCTCGAACACGCCGCTCCAGGCGCTCACGCTGCTCAACGACCAGCAGTTCTATGAATTCGCGGAGGCACTTGCCGCCCGCGTGTTGAAATCCCCGGCGAAGAACGACGCCGAAAGAATCGATCAAGCGTTCCGACTCAGTCTTTCCCGCGCGCCGAGTGATCCGGAGAAACAACGTCTGCAACAACTCCTCGCACAACAACTCCTCGCACAACAACTCGCGCAGGAACAAGGCGACGAAGCGGCACGCCGCGCCGCCGCGTGGAAAACGATGGCGCGCGTGCTGTTGAACCTCGACGAAGCGATTACCCGCGAATGAACACTCCCGAATCTCAACTGCTGAGTTCAACGCGCCGCCAGTTCTTCAGCCGTTGCGGCCTCGGCCTCGGCTCCATCGCGCTCGCGTCGTTGCTGGGCGACAAAGTTTTCGCCGCCGATTCCACGCTCCGCGCTCCGAGTTCCGCGTTTCCGAATCCCTTCGCGCCCAAGCCGCCGCACTTTCCGGCGCGGGCGAAGAACATCATCTACCTGTTCATGGCGGGCGGGCCGAGCCAGTTGGAGCTGTTCGATTACAAACCGAAGCTCATCGAGTTGAACGGGCAGCCGATTCCGCAGTCGTTCATCGAGGGCAAACGGTTCGCCTTCATGGGCAGCAGCCACGGGACGAAACTGCTCGGCACGCGGGGTGAATTCAAACAGCACGGCCAGAGCGGCGCGTGGGTGAGCAATCTCTTTCCGCACACGGCGGGCATCGTTGATGACATCTCGCTCGTGCATTCATGCCAGGCCACGCTGTTCAATCACGCGCCGGCCAAGCTGTTCATGAACACCGGCTCCGGCCAGTTCGGACGGCCCAGCATGGGCGCGTGGGTCACGTACGGACTCGGCAGCGAGTCGCAGGACTTGCCGGGATTCGTCGTGTTGCAGAGTGGTCCGCGCGGCCCGCGCGGCGGCGCGGTGAACTGGGGCAGCGGTTTTCTGCCGACGACGTATCAAGGCGTGCCGTTCCGCGGCGGCGGCGGCGATCCGATTCTCGATTTGTCCTCGCCCAAAGGCGTGAGTGCCACAAAGCAGCGCCAGACCATTGATGCCATTCGCGACTTGAACCTCACGCGTCTCGTCGAGACCGGCGATCCGGAAATCACCACGCGCATCTCGGCCTACGAGATGGCGTATCGGATGCAGTCGAGCGCGCCGGAACTCATCGACTTGTCCGGCGAGAGCGAGGCCACGTTGAAGCTCTACGGCGTGGAGAAGGACAAGCCGTCCTTCGCGCGCAACTGCCTGCTCGCGCGCCGCCTCGTCGAGCGCGGCACACGTTTCGTGCAGTTGTATCACACCAACTGGGACAGCCACGGCGGGCCGGGCGAAAACCTGCAAAACGATTTCGAGAAACTCTGTCGCGACGTGGACCAGGGCCAGGCCGCGCTGGTGAAAGATTTGCAGGCGCGCGGACTGCTCAAGGACACGCTCGTGGTCTGGGGCGGGGAATTCGGCCGCACCCCGATGGGCGAGAACCGCGACACCACCGGACGGAACCATCATATCGACGCGTTCACGATGTGGTTCGCCGGCGGCGGCGTGAAAGCCGGGCAAGTCCTCGGCAAGACCGACGAACTGGGTTTCAATTCCGTGGAAGACCCCGCGCACGTCCACGACATCCACGCCACGATTCTCCACCTGCTCGGACTCGATCACAAAAAGCTCACGTTCCGCTTCCAAGGCCGCGACTTCCGCCTCACGGATGTGCATGGTGAGTTGGTGAAAAAGTTGTTCGCGTAATTCGTCCCGCTATCCAGGCGGAGCACCGCTCCCTGGCTTCGCGCGCCAGCCAGAGCCAATCCATGCCACCCGGAACCGCCGGCACTCCGACTGCGGAGGCGTCTCATGCACAAAAACAACTGGGGCAGGCGAAGCGGCTTTCACCACGAGCCCCACCGGCATGGTTGTTTGTTTAGGCACTCTGACCTCAGTCTGCTAATATCTCGCCGACGATGGTGTGGCCCTGCTGCCGTGAAAAGCCGCCGTGCTGCTGATGAGGTGATGCGATACCTTTTTTATTCACACGATGGTTATGGGCTGGGGCACACGCGCCGGCACCTGGCCATTGCGCGGGCGCTCACGGATTTGGATGAAACCGCTTCCGTCCTGCTGGCCTGCGGCTCGGAAGAGGTCCATCACTTCCAACTCCCGCCCCGCGTCGAGGTGCTCAAACTGCCCGCGCTGCGCAAGGTGCGGAACAACCACTACGTAGCCCGCCGGTTGCAAATTCCGCCCGAGGAAGCTCACACCCTCCGCGCGGAACTCCTCTCCGCCGCCATACGGGCCTTTGAACCGGGCGTCGTACTCGTGGACAAACATCCCTTTGGCGTGTGCGGGGAATTCCGGGCCGGACTCGAATGCGCCCGCCGCCAAGGCGCGCACCTCGCCCTCGGGTTGCGCGACATTCTGGATGAACCGCCGGTCGTCGCCCAGGAATGGGAAAACCTGCGGGACGAGATTCTGTCGTTTTTCGATGCGGTGCTCATCTACGGCGAGCGCGAAGTGTACGATCCCGTGGTGGAATATCAGTTCGCCCCGGCGCTCGCGGCTCGCAGTCATTTCTGCAGCTACGTGCTGAACGAGCGCGACGCCAGCCCATCCTCTCATCTGCCGCTCAAGCTCGACGCACGACCACTCGTCATCGCCACCACCGGCGGCGGCGAAGATGGTTTCGTGCTGCTGGAGAATTTTCTGAAGGCTTCGCGCGGCGCGCCCTGGCAGGCGCTCGTCGTTGCCGGTCCCATGACGCCCGAAGCATCGTTCAGTTCCTTGGAAAAACTGACGAGCGAGGCGGGCGCGCGGCTGGAGCGTTTCGTGAGCAATCTCCCCAGTCTGTTTCCGCAGGCCGCGGCACTCGTCTGCATGGGCGGCTACAATACCCTCGTGGAGGCGGCGGCCGCCGGAGTGCCGACCGTTTGCGTGCCCCGCATCCAGCCGCGCCGCGAACAAGTGATGCGCGCCCACGCTTTTGCCCGCCTGGGCTTGCTTCATGCCCTGGATCCGAACCTTCTCTCCCCAGACTCGCTGCGGCAGGCGGTGAGCGGGGTTCTGGAAAATGGCGGTAAAAGCGGCGTCGTCCGACCCAAACCTGTGCTTCACTTCGATGGTGCGAGGCGGGCGGCCCTTCACCTTCGCGGAATGAATTACCCGCCCGCGTCACCCGCCGCTTCGCGCGTCAACTCAGCGATCCAATGAAGCCGCCAGCGCGCCCCACCCCGGAAGATCCGGCGGCCGACCAGACACCCGGCCTGCTGCGCATCTCCAGCTACTTCTGGCCGCACGTCCGCCAGTATCGCGGTCTGATCGCCGTCTCCATGCTGGCGCTGTTCGCCGAGGTTGGGTTGCGGCTGTTGGAACCCTGGCCGCTGAAGTTTGTCTTCGATCACATCCTGCACACCTCGACCAAGAAGCCCAAGCCGCTGCCGGAATTCTTGCAGTCGCTCGACACCACCATGCTGCTCGTGCTCGCGGCGGTCGCCATCGTCGTCATCACCAGTGTGCGCGCGCTCGCCGCCTACTGGCAGACCATCGGCTTCGCACAGATCGGCAACCGTGTCCTGCGCAAGGTCCGCGAGCGCCTCTATCGGCACGTCCAGTATCTCTCGCTCTCCTTCCACACCCGGGCCAAGACCGGCGATCTCGTCATGCGCGTCATCAACGACGTGGGGATGTTGCAGGACGTGGCCGTGACCGCGCTGCTGCCGCTCGCCGCGAAAATGCTCATCGTGACCGGCATGGCCGTGCTGATGTTCGTGCTGAACTGGAAGCTCGCCATCCTCGCGCTCTGCGTGCTGCCGCTGTTCTGGCTGCGCACCGTCACGCTCACGCGCCGCATCCGCGAGGTGGCGCGCAAGCAGCGCCAGCAGGAAGGCGCAATGGCCGCCGTCGCCGCCGAATCCATCGGCGCCATTCGCACCGTGCAGGCGCTCTCGCTCGAAGATAAATTCGCCGCCACCTTTGCCGCCGACAGCGAGCGGAGCCTCAAGCAGGACACGAAGGGCAAGCGCCTTTCCGCCACGCTCGAACGCACCGTTGATGTGCTCATCGCCATCGCCACCGCGCTGGTGCTGGCGGTCGGCGCGCGCCTGGTGTTGAACGGCGAGATCACTTCCGGCGACTTGCTCGTCTTCCTCGCTTACCTCAAGTCCGCGTATCGCCCCATCCAGGATTTCACCAAGTACACCGGGCGCGTGGCCAAGGCCACGGCGGCGGGCGAGCGCGTCATCGAGTTGCTCGACCGCGTGCCCGACGTGCGCGACGGCGCGCAGGCGGAGAAGGCCCCGGCGTTCGCGGGCCGCGTGCAGTTCGATGACGTGCAGTTCGCCTACGAGCACGAGACCTCGCTCCTCGCCGGCATCAAGCTTGAGGTGCAGCCCGGCGATCACATCGCACTCGTCGGCCCGTCCGGCAGCGGCAAGTCCACGCTGCTCAGTCTCGTGCTGCGCCTCTACGATCCGCAGCAGGGCCGCGTGTTGATCGATGGCCGCGACGTGCGCGACTTCACGCTCGAATCCTTGCGCGGGCAAATCAGCGTGGTGCTCCAGGACAACCTTCTTTTCGCCGGCACCGTGCGCGAGAACATCGCCTGCGCCGCAGTGGGTGCGACGACGGAACAGATCGAAGCCGCCGCGCGCCTCGCCAACGCCCACGACTTCATCCTCACCCTAGCCCAAGGCTACGACACGCTGGTCGGCGAACGCGGCGTCACTCTTTCGCACGGCCAGCGCCAGCGTGTGGCCATCGCGCGCGCCGCCATCCGCAGCGCGCCCATTCTGATTCTCGACGAGCCGACCACCGGACTCGACAAGCAGAGTGAGCGCGCCGTGCTCGACGCGTTGGAGAAGGTTTATCACGGACGCACCACATTTCTCATCACGCACGATCTCCGCCACGCCGCCGCCGCCGACCGCATCGCCTATCTCGAAACAGGCCGGATCGTGGAGCAAGGCACACACGAAGAGTTGATGAAGTTGAACGGCCGCTACGCCGCGATGCTGCGGATGCAATCCTTCACGCAACCGACCGGAGCACTCGAACCCGCCGCCGCATGAAAATCCTCTACCTCTGCTCCGACGCCGGCATCCCCGTCCTGGGTCGCAAGGGTGCGTCAGTGCATGTGCGCCAGATCATCGCCGCCTTCGCGCGCGCGGGACACAAGGTCGTGCTCGCGGCGCCAGCGCTCACCAAATCGCCGTGGGATGCCGCCGCCGAAGTGGACGCCGAGATCATTCACTGTCGTCCGAGCGGCGCGGCGCAGGGCGCAGTCGAAGCGGTCAAAGATTACGCCAGCGGACTTGGCGCGGCCACGCCGTTGGCCGGGGAACTGCGCCGCATCATCGGTAGCCAGGAAATTGCCGCCGAGTTGCTCGCGCGCCTCAAGAACGACCCGCCGGATTTCATCTACGAACGAGCCGCGCTCTTCGGCACGGCGGGCGTGTCGCTGGCCCGCGCCTGGAACGTCCCACTCGTCGTCGAGTTGAACGCGCCGCTGGTCGAAGAGCAGTCGCTCTATCGCGGCGCGGGTCTCGGTGCGCTCGCGCTCGAAGCGGAGAAGCACACGCTCACGCACGCCGACGCGGTCTGCGCCGTGTCCGCGTCGTTGCGCGAACATGTGCTCGCGCTCGGCGCGGAACCGGCGCGCGTCCACGTCCTGCCCAACGGCGTCGATCCCGAACTCTTCCGTCCCGCCGCGCGCGATGAAGCCTTGCGCGCGAAGCTCGGCCTGAACGGCGGCCCGGTGCTCGGATTCCTCGGCGGCTTGCGCCCGTGGCACGGCGTTGAGGTGTTGCCCGAATTGCTCGCGCGCCTTGCGCCCAAGCATCCCGGCGTGCAACTGCTCTTCGCCGGCGATGGACAATTGCGCGGCGAACTCGAGCGGCGTCTGACGGAACTCGGCCTGCTCGACCACGCCGTGTTCACCGGCGCGCTGCCGCACGAGGACGTGCCCGCCGTGGTGCGCCTGTTCGACGTGGCGCTCGCGCCGTATCCCGCGCTTGACCACGCGTTTTATTTTTCGCCGCTCAAGGTGTTCGAGTACATGGCCTGCGGCGTGGCGGTCGTGGCGTCGGACTGCGGGCAAATTTCCGAAGTGGTGCGCGACGGCAGCAACGGCCTGCTCGTCCCGCCCGGCGATCCTGATGCACTGGCCGCCGCCTGCGACCGCGCGCTCGGCGACGCAAAGCTGCGCGCGCAACTGGGCCGCGCCGCCTCGGAGTTGATCCGCGGCCGCTACACCTGGAACGAAAACGCCGCGCGCGTGCTGGCACTGGCGAGCGGACTCATCGAATCCACTGGCGAAGGTCGGGCGTCGCGCTCCGCGCGCTCCGGGGCCACGGCGAGGCAGAACGCGCCCATGACTTCCGAAGCTGCGGCGCGCGCGGAGCGACGCGCCCCAACTGACGACGCTTCGGCTCACACGCGCCCTTGAGCTTCTCCATGCCCCTGCGCCTCGCCTACGTCGTCCACATGTTTCCGAAGGTGTCGGAGACCTTCATCGCGCACGAATTGGCGGAACTCCGGCGGCGCGGCGTGGAAGTGCGCGTGCTTTCGCTGCTACCGCCGCGCGAGGAATTGCGGCACGACTTCATCGCCGCAGCCGGACTCGATCGACTCGTCAGTTACGAGCCGGCGGAGTTCTCGCGCATCATCAAGGCGTTCAAGCCCGACCTGCTGCACGCGCACTTCGCCACCGAGCCGACGGCGGTGGCGCGCGAACTTTCTGCGCAGCACGGCGTGCCGTTCACCTTCACCGCGCACGGCTACGACATCCGGCGCAAGCCCCCGGCGGACTTTGCGGCCCGCGCGGCGGCGGCGGCGCGCGTGGTCACGGTGTCCGAGGCCAACGTCAAGTGGCTCGTCGAGAAACACGGCGTGCCGCGCGGGCACATCACGATCATCCCGTGCGGCGTGGATACGGAGAACTTTCGCCCCGTAGCGGCGTCTCGTGAGAGCGCGGCCATTCCTCGCGAATCAGATGGCCGCGCTCTCACGAGACGCGGCTACGACGGCGTGCCCCTCATCGTCTGCGTCGCGCGGCACGTCGCGGTGAAGAACCTCGGTCTGCTGCTCGACGCTTGCGCTCTGCTGCATCAGCAGGGCGTGAAGTTCCGCTGTGTTTCCGTCGGCGACGGGCCATTGCGCGGTGAATTGGAGTTGAAGCGCGAGCAACTCGGGCTGAACGAAGTCATCGAGTTCACCGGCGCGCTTACGCACGAGGAAGTGCTCGCGTGGTGGCAGCGCGCCGACCTCGCCACGCTCACCAGCGAGAACGAAGGCATGCCGGTGTGCCTGATGGAAGCGGGCGCGTGCGAAGTGCCGGTCGTAGCCACGGCCGTCGGCGGCATTCCCGAACTCGTGACGCATGGCGAGACCGGTTTGCTCGCGCCGCGGAACGACCCACCTGCGCTCGCGGCGGCATTCCGGGAGTTGATGGAGAATCCCGACCGCGCCGCCGCGATGGGCCGCGCCGCCCGCCGCCGCGTGCAGGAAAAATTTTCGCTCATGAAGCAGGTTGATGATCTGCTCGCCATCTGGTCGGAAATTCTTTCCGCCACGCCGCGCGCCGAAGTGGAATCCAAAGTCAAAGTCTCCGACCCGTTTGGCGCAACGAACGATCCGGAGTTGCCGACCGTGGCCCTGGCGTTGAATCCCGCCGTGGTGAACGACGAGTTCCGCCACACGCTCGAACGCCTCGTCGGCGCGGGTGGGCGCGTGTCGGTGCGGCGCATCACCGTCACGCGGCACAAGGCAGGCAAGCGCGCGGTGATCGAATACGGCGTGCGCCTCAAGCCCGCCGCCCCGCCGTGGCAGAACGCGACGCTCATCGGGAAGATTCGGACGCGGCGTTTTGGCAACGAGCCGTTTCGCTTGCAGGAGGCAATTTGGAACGCCGGTTTCCAGGCCGACAGCGCGGACGGCGTCTCCGTGCCCGAGCCGTTGGCGGTGATTCCGTCACTTAAGATGTGGCTGCAACGCAAGGTGCCGGGCGAAGTCGCCTCGAAGCTGCTGGCCGGGCCGGACGGCGTGGCGCTGGCCCGGCGCATTGCGGAGGCGATCCACAAACTGCATCGAGCCAATGTGCCGACCGAGCGCGCGCACTCAATGGCCGACGAACTGCGCATCCTGCACGAATGCCTGGGGAAGTTGAGCGCCGCACAGCCAACCTTGCAGCCGCGCCTCGCGCGCATTCTCGCCGCGTGCGACCGACTCGCCGCTTCCGTGCCCGCGCCGCGGACCTGCGGCATTCACCGCGACTTCTACCCGGCGCAAGTCATCGTCGATGGCGCGCGGTTGTGGCTGATTGATTTCGATCTGTATTGCCAGGGCGATCCCGGCCTCGACCTGGGTAACTTCATCGGTCACATCACGGAGGAAAGTTTACGCCAGACCGGCGACGCAGGCGCGCGGCGCGACCGCGAGCAGGCCATGGAAGATCGATTCGTGGAACTGAGCGGCGAAGCGGTGCGCGCCTCGGTGCGGGCCTACACCACGCTGACGCTGGTGCGGCACATCTATCTCAGCGCACAGTTTCCGGAACGCGCGGGGTGGACGGAGCCGATGGTGGAGTTGTGCGAGGAACGGCTCGGGCTTTAGCGAGAAGCGGAATGTTCCAGGTGGCTGACATCGCCCCAAGTTTCGAGGAGCCAGCGGTCGTCACTAAACATGAAAACATTCCAACTGGCGTTGGAACGTTCGAAGCGGCGCGGTGCTTCGAGCGGGATGCCCAGCGTGTGGCGCAGCAGCGCGCTGATCGTGCCACCGTGAGTCACGACCACGATGGTTTCGCCACAGTGACGTCGGGCGAGTTCTTCGAGGCAGGTGTTGGTTCGGTCCGCCGCCTGCCGCGTGCTCTCGCCGTGCGGGATGACGTGATCCGGCCCGCCGGATTTGCAGAGCCGGTACTCGTCGGGAAATTTCTCCTTCAACTCGGCCTTGCGAAGATTTTGGAAAATCCCGAGGTGTCGCTCCCGCAGGCGTGCTTCCACTCGCGGTTCGTGGCCGGATGATTCAGCGATGAAGGCGGCGGTGTGCCGGGCCCGCCCGAGGTCGCTGGTATAAAGCGCCGCGAACTTACCACCCGCCAGCCGTTGCGCCAACCCGCGCGCCTGCGCCTCGCCGACGGGCGTGAGCGGACTGTCGAGCTGGCCCTGATAGCGACCCTCCAGATTCCAAACCGTTTCACCGTGGCGGAGGAGAATGATGCGGGTGGCCTTCATGCGCCGTGGATGTAGCCGTCTCCGTCGCCCAACGCGAGCCACTACTCGACGCGCACGCGATAGAAGCGCGTGGCGACGGTCGCCGCCGGATCGATCAAAGTCAGGAGGCCGCCGTTGCCGGGCGTGGTGCCCAGCGCAGTCCACAGCGCGTCTTCGAGGTGGTCCTTGTACTCCAACGCGTAGTTATGGTCCGAGAGGCTCGCAAAGGAAATACGCGCGGAGCCGTTCGTGAGCACTATTTGCAGCGAGGGCAGGCCGGCGAGGATCTGCAGCACCGCGCCCGTGCTGGTCACCGAGCCGACGACGTTCGAGACCACCACGGTGTAGGTGCCGGCGTTGGTCGGCTGCACGTTTGGAATGCTCAGGCTCGCCGCGGTCGCACCCGGAATGTTAGTCGCGTTCTTACGCCACTGGTGGCTGAGCGCGCCGCCCGTGGCGACCACGGTGAAGGTGACGTTCGAACCTGGGATGACGGTGAGGCTTGGCGGCTGCTGGGTGATAACTGGCGGTGTGAGCACGGTCAGCGTGGCGACCGAGCTGGTGATGGCGCTGACCGGATTGCTGATCACCACGCGGTAGTTGCCGGCGTGGTTGGTGGTCGGACTGTTGAACGTGAGCGTGGCATTGGTGGCCCCGGCGAGACTGGTTTCGCCCAGCCCGGACGGGGTGAAGCGCCATTGGTAGGCGATGGGCGTGGAGCCGGCGGCGACGACGCGGAGTGAAGCCGTCACGCCCTGCGTGCAGACTTGCGACGTGGGCTGGGTGGTGATCGACACGACGGTGAGGACGGTAAGCACGGCGACCTGGCTGGTCACGGCCCCGGAGCTGTTGGTCACGACCACGACGTAATTACCCGCGTTGCCGCTGCCGAGGTTGCCGATCGAATAAGTGTTGTTGGTGGCGTTGGCGATGTTGCCGTTGTTGAACCGCCACTGGTAGCGCAGCGGGCTGGTGCCGCTCGCGGTCACGTTGAAGGTGGCGGTGGTGTTGCGCGCGTTGGTGCGCGACTGCGGCGGGTCAATGATGATCGGCGGGCCGAGGAAGGTGAGCGAAGCGACCACGCTGGTGACGGAGCCAGCGGGATTGCGCACCACCACGGAGTAAAACCCGGCGTTCGTAAGCTGCGCGCTGGCGAAGAAGAGCATCGGATCCGTGGCCCCGGCGATGTTGCTGCCGTTGCGCCGCCATTGGTAGAGCAGCGTGGGTGATCCCGTGGCGGTGACGCTGAAGGTGACGGGCGAGTTTGAAGCCGGATTTTGCGAGGCGGGCGGACTGGTGATGGTCGGCGGCACGAGCACCAGCACGGTGGCCACCACGCTGGTCACGACACCGAAAGGATTCGAGACCACGGCATTGTAATCGCCGGAGTCCGCCGGCTGCGCGCTCTGGATGGTGAAGGTGCTGGCATTGGCACCCGGGACGGCGTTGCTGTTGAACAACCACTGGTAGCTCAGCGGCGCGGAGCCGACCGCCGTCAGGCCCAACGTGGCCGACGAATTTTGGGCCACGCTCTGCGATACGGGTTGCGAAGTGATCACCGGCGAGGTGGTGAGCGTGAGCCTGGCCACGCGGCTGGTGGTGGAACCGGAATCGTTCGACACGATCACCGTGTAGCCGCCGACATCACCGGCCTGGGCAGAAGCGATGGCGAACGTGTCGGTGGTCGCGCCGGAGAGCGCGTTTCCGTCGTGCAGCCATTGGTAGCTCAGGGGCGAGCCGCTGGTGGCAACCACTTGAAAGCTGGTCGTCCCTCCAACCGTCGTCGTCTGGTTGCCCGGCTGCCGGATGATAAAGGGCGCGAGTCTTGGGCCGTCGCAGTTGAGGCGGTTGGTTCCGTTGATGATGACGTCGCCGATGATGATCCCGCAGCCAGTCAACGTGGCGTTGGGTGAGATCACGAGGCCGTCGGCAAAGACGTGGGTGCCGCCCCGCAACTCCAGGACGGCGGCGTTGGTGCCGTCGCCGACCACGAAGGGTTGGCCGTTCGACACGCTGCTGCCGCGGGTCAGAAGGGTACCGCCGTTGAAGATCATCGCGCCGGTGTCATTGGAGATGAGCAGCGTGTCGGCGGCGAGGTCACCGCCATTAAGCGTAAAGGTGCCGCCGGGGATTCGCAGCACCGCGCTCAGTTCGGCGTTGGAAACGAGGAGCGAGCCGCCGGTCATGGCCACTATTCCGGTCGAGAATGTGGAACTGCCGACGGTGAAGGCCGTGGCGAGGATGGTATTGCCGCCTGCGATCTGGACGAAGCCGCGCGCCGTGTTGGTGAATTCCGCGGCGACGCGAATTTCCGACGCCGCGACCAACCCGTTGGAAACGACGAGACTGCCCACGCCCTCGCGCCCGACCCAGATGGGATGATTGGTCACGATGAACTGGCCGTCCGCCACGAAGACCAGACCGGTGGCATTCCCAAACCGGCCGATGGAGAAGTCGTCCGAAACGCCGACGAGGCCGCCCGTGAGCACCACAAGCGTGCCATCCGCGCTGTCGTGGCGGCCCACCGAAACATTGCCCACCGAGACCAGCGCATTGGAGACGGTCATCAGCCCCACCCCCGCGTCGCCGATGCGCGTGATGTTGGAGAAATAATTGGGCACGTAAATCTTGCCACCAACCATCTCGACCACGCCGGTGCAGTTGACGGAATTGCCGACGCTCAATTCCCCGGGAACGGTGAGCAGGCCGCCGGTCATACGCACCGTGCCGTGCGAACGGGCGTTGGGCAGGCCCGACTGGCCGACCTGCATCGAGCTGGAATACATGGAGCCGCCATTGATGTTGAGCGTGGCGACGTTGGTGCGGCCCACCCGGGTCACAACGCCGAAGCTGGCACTGGAGGAGGCTTCACGGGCAATGATGGAGCCGCTGTCGAGCGTAACGCTGCCCGCCCAGATGTTGAAACTGACGCCGCCGTTCGCAAACACGCTGGTGACAATCAGCGAGGAATTGGTGATTTGCAGCGCGCCGCGCATGCGCACGTCCAGCGTCACGTTGGAGACCAACAGCGGGCGGTTGATGCCCACGTCGCGGAGCCACACGAGGTTGCTGCCGTTGGTGGGCGCCCAGATGTTCAGACTGCTGATGGCGAGATTGTTGGCTCCGATGGCGGCGTCGATAGTGACGGCCTTGACGCCCAAGTTGGTGATATAGGCGCTGCTCAAGGAAGGCAGGCTGCCGGAAACCCAATTGCTGGAATCCCGCCAAAATCCACTGACGGTGTTGCTCCAAACGGCGGCGTGGACGCTGCTCAACGCCGCTGGCAATATGAAACCAATGGCCAGGCAAAGACGAACTATTCGAAAAAGCGATTGTTGCATCAGGGTCTTCCCGGTCTTAGAGCTTAACAGACATGATGCCCAAGTCTCACTCATGAATTCACGGCCTGCAAATCTTCAGTGGAGCCGCAGTTCCCCTCTGTTCCCTGAACAGCAGTTGGTCCGCGGGCGGAACAACCAGGGCTTCACCCTCATCGAGTTGCTGGTGGTCATCGCCATCATCGCCATCCTGGCCTCGTTGCTTTTGCCCGCGCTGGCCGCCGCCAAGGATCGGGCGCGCGTGATCAGTTGCATCAACAACCTGCGGCAAATCGGCATCGCCATGCACTCTTACTCCAACGACAACGAGGACGCGCTGGTCGCCGTGGAGAACAACGTCAGCAACGGCGCTCAATATCAGGAAGGCTGGCCCACCCTGCTGGTCAAAGGAAATTATCTCGAAGCCGATTGGACCCAGACTTTCTACGAGGTTCCCACGCGTCCGTCTGTCTTCCGCTGTCCCGACGGACTGCCGGAAATTTATTCCATCCCGCCGGGCAGTCGGGATGATCTGGAAGGCGCCAAGGCCTGGCCCTACGCCTCGGAGTCGGCCAAGGGCAAGAAATACATCGCCACCTGGTACGGCATCAACGGCTCCGCCGGTCGGCCGCATCGCTGGCCCTTCACCCGCCTACCCATGGACTCCACCGGAACCATCGAACCAAACAAACTCACCACCGCCTCTTTGGAACCCCGCATGCCCATGGTCTATGACGGGTGGTGGATGCACAACGGCAAGGACGAGCGCATCAACGCCCGCCATAGGAAAAGGACCGTGTCGAACCTGCTCTTCTTCGACGGCAGTGCGGCGAGCTTCGACACCTTCCAGATACCCAGCGTGAACAATCGGTTGGCGAAGGACGTAAGATGGAGGTACGGCAAGTGACTGTCCCGGAGCCATGAAATCAAAAACAATCATTACGGTTGCGGCGTCTATCGCCGTCATCGCCGCGTGCGCGGTGTGGACGTGGCGCACGCAGTTCAACCAGCCGAAGTTCAACGTGGCGCTACACCTCGGCCTCGGCCAGACCATGGCTCAACTGACCGCCGCGGCCATGGACCGCACCGGAAAAGTTGTCCTGATCACCCTCCCCGCCGGCGACTTCCCCGAACTGGGTGTGCAGGTGAAGGAGTTCAAGCGCATCATGGCCACCAACACGCATGTGACCTACAAGGAATACGAACTGGATACGGAAGACCGCCCGAAGTTTCATTTTGGGGCGGGACTTTCGGCGCGCCGCTACCTCCGGATCGTCAACAAAAACCTCTCCGCCTCCGCCATCGTATCCTTCGTCGGTGCGCCCGACTTGACCAAGAAGGAGGCGGGCGAGGTGAAGACGGCACCACGCTTCATCGCGGAGTGTCGCACAGCGGACAAACTGGGACGGCTCTTCGAGGCCAAGGCTATTCATGCGGCCGTCGTCGGGCGCTTCGAGTATCCGACCGCGATCAAGGGCACTCCGCGCAACCCAAGCGAATGGGTGGAGCAGCGCTTCCAAGTGGTCACCGCGACCAACGCCAGCAGTCTGACCGGCCGTTCCGACGACTCCGACGTTACGCCTCGAGAAAAAGCGGCGCCGGCTGCAACTGGCCGCTGATCAACTCGGTCGCACCAACGAACGCGCTGCGCTTGGCTTCCTCCGCCTTCGCCCCAAGTATTACAACCGCGGCGCGCTGGAGGTCATGGCGAACGGGTCAAGAAGCTGTTCGCCTAAGCGCGACGGGGTTGGGCAGGAAACAGGAAAAGAAAACCGGCGGACTCTCGCGAGTCCGCCGGTCGTGAATTCTGCTGGGGACGTCGACTACGGTTTCTCGTCCACGACTTCCGCCGCGTCGAACGCGTGCTGGAGCGCCACGAGGTCTTCGCCAGGCTTGAGCGAGTCGAGGATCTTCTGCTCTTCGCGGAGCTGCTCGTCGCTGTAGCTGGCGGCCTTGATGGACAGACCGATGCGGCGCTCGGCCTTGTCGATCTTGATCACGCGCGCGCTCACGTCCTGGCCGGGCTTGAGCACGTTCTTGATCTTGTCCACGCGGTCTTCGCTGACCTGCGAGATGTGGACGAGTCCGTCAATGTCATGGGCCAGGCCCACAAAGGCGCCGAAGCTCGCGAGCTTCGTGACCTTGCCGGTGACGAGGTCGCCGACTTTGTAGAATTTATCAATGGCCGACCACGGATCTTCGCCAATCTGCTTCACGCCCAACGCAATGCGCTGGTTGGTCTTGTCCACTTCGAGGACTTGCGCTTCGACTTCGTCGCCCTTCTTCAGCACTTCGCTGGGGTGATTGATCTTGCGCGTCCAGGAGATGTCCGAGACGTGAATCATGCCGTCAATGCCTTCCTCGAGTTCGAGGAACGCACCGTAGCTGGTGAGGTTGCGAATCTTGCCTTTGACACGCGTGCCGGGCGGATATTTCTCCGCCGCCTTTTCCCACGGGTTGGTTTCGAGCTGGCGGATGCCGAGGGAGATTTTCTGCTCCTCGCGGTTGATGCCGAGCACGACGGCTTCCAGTTCCTGGCCGGTTTTGAGCACGTCCGAGGGCTTGGCAATGCGCTTGGTCCACGAAAGCTCGGTGACGTGCACGAGGCCTTCGACGCCGGGTTCGAGTTCCACGAACGCGCCGTAGGGCACGAGGTTGACGACCTTGCCTTTGACCTTCTGGCCAATGGTGAACTTGCTTTCGATGGCTTCCCAAGGATTGGCGAGCTTCTGCTTGAGGCCGAGGCTGACGCGTTCCTTCTCGCGGTTCACGTCGAGGACGACCACGTCGAGTTCCTGGCCGACCTTGAGGATTTCGCTCGGGTGCCCGATGCGGCCCCAGCTCATGTCGGTGATGTGCAACAGGCCGTCGAGGCCGTTGAGATCAATAAACGCACCGAAGTCGGTGATGTTCTTGAC
Organism: Akkermansia sp.; assembly: GCA_043757045.1. GTDB lineage: Bacteria > Verrucomicrobiota > Verrucomicrobiia > Limisphaerales > SIBH01 > JANNGC01. Next base: position 26,121 of record JAYVQC010000070.1, read on the forward strand.
CACGCCCTTGCGGATGTCGCCGGGCGTCATGTCCGTGAGCAGCGCGGCGCGGCGGGCGCCACGTTCGGCCTCGATCAGTTCGCGGCGCGACAGAACCACGTTCTGACGGTCCACGTTGATCTTCACGACCTTGAATTCGTAGGTGTTGCCGATGAACGGGGTCAAATTCTTCGGAGGAATGATGTCAATCTGCGACGCGGGCAGGAACGCCTCGACGCCGATGTTGACGATGAGTCCGCCCTTGATGGCGCTCTTGACCTTGCCGGTGACGGTCGTGCCTTCGCCGGCGATGAGGAGGATGCGGTCCCAGTTCTTTTTGAACTCGGCCTTTTCCTTCGAGAGGATGACGTTGCCTTCCTTGTCTTCGAGGCGCTCGATGAGCACGTCGATTTCATCGCCGACCTTGACGGTCTTGATGTCGTCGAACTCGTTGCCGGAGATGGCACCTTCGGATTTGTAGCCGATGTCCACCAAGACTTCCTTGGAACGGACTTCGATGATTCTACCCTTGACGATCTGGCCCGTGGCAAAGCCCGTGGGGCTTTGCTTCATGGCTTCTTCCATTGTGAGCATAATGACTGACTGTTTTCCCTGACTGAACCTGTGGGAGACTTGGGGCGGGTGGGCCTTGGGTCTCCATTGCCGAGCAAACACAATCCGTGGCAACGGAGGGTTGAATGTTCGGTTGTTCGTTAACTGTTTTTTCTCAGCCTCAACGAGCCTCGGCACACACCGGACTCAGGCGGCGTGGAGATTAGGCCGGAACGGGGCCGGCGCAAGGGCAATTTCGGGGCTTTGGCCGCGCCGGGCGCATCCCGGCCGTGTTCCGTGTCCTTGCAAGCATCCCTCCTACATGGCGGGTGACGTTCTCCTAAACATCCTTAGGCCAAAAGCCGATGTCTGACTCCGTGATGATTTTGACGAACATCGGACGGTCCACGGCCTTTGTAGGCCGCTCCAGGCTGAAACGCTTAACCTTGGGCTGCGTGCTGTTTGGATATAACCCAGGCCGTATCGTTTACTCATTCATCACTTCCGCGCGTTAGTGCGGTCTATCTGCGGGCGCATCACAGCGCCGCCTTATCCCCCAATAACTAAAATGAACACGACGACTCATGGTCCGGAGACGCGGGCCATCTTTTCCGGCGGACGGTCTGGCTGGCTTGGCCGGCGGAGTGCGCTGCGGATGGCCGTAAGCCAGATGCGGCCGGCTCTGGTGGCGCTGCTTTTTTTCGCACGAGTGACTGTTTCAATGGGTGCTTACAGTGTTGCGGACGATTTGCCGAACCCGCCCGCGCATCTCACGCTGATTCCAGCCGGCTCGTGGATCATTCCCATGGACACCAATCTGCAAGCCTTGGTGGCTCCGTTCAATCTCAAGGCTTATGGGCTGGCGAACCAGGCCTTGCAGAATCAGACGCCCATCATGTGGGCCATCAAGGCGGGCAAAGCCAAGGACGGTGTTGATTTTACGGCCTCGGCGTCGCGGCTTTTTCCGAGCACGACCGTGACGAACTCGCTGAACTTCGCGGGCGGCCCGTTCATCATTCATCGCGATTTTGTCAATTCAGTCAGCAATTCCGTCCGCACGTTTGCCCTTGCCAATAATGTTGCTGTGTATGTGCTGCGACAGGACACCACGATCGACATTCGCTATACTCTCGATTTCAAGCCGCTGGTCGGCATTAACACGGTCAACGCGAGCATTCATTCGACCTATCTGGTGGCCGCGGGCATCACCAACTACGCCCTGGTGCCGGATACGACCACTTTGCTGGGCGTGTGCTACACGCTTTTTTGTGAGCCACATAATAGTTCCAGTGCGGGTGTCAGCAACGTTCATGCTTATGTCCAGAGCGGTGGCAATTTTCTCGCCGAATGCCTCTCGGTTGCGACTTACGAGAATCATACCAATGGCCACTACCAGACCACGCTTGGCATCGCGGAGAACAATCTCAATGCTGTGTTGAGTTATCCCAATTCAGATTTGCCCTTCAGTCAATTTATCGGCGATCTCGATGGCAGCATCGGCGGTTCTCATACGGATTGGAGTCTGGGAGCCAGTTCGGTTTGGACGAATCGGGGCCACGCCCATGCTTTCGCGGCCACCGCCACCAATACTCTCCAGGCTACAGCGTCCAAAGAAATCACCAATGGCGCCGGCGGGATGGTGTTCTATCTCGGTGGACATTCGTATGCCACCAGCCCTCTCAACGAACTCAACGGCATTCGCATGTTCCTCAATGCCGTGTTTGTGCCGATCTCTCGCCCGATCGTTTGCGGGGTCATGCTTTCAGCCGACCTGGCCGTGGCGAAAAGCGGACCCACCAACGTTTGGGCCAGTACGAATTTTACTTACACAATCACCGTGACGAATCTCGGTCCCTCGCCGGCAGTTTCGCTCGTGGTCACAGACAGCCTGCCGGCGGGCGTTACCTTTGTGGGCGCTTCGGCGGGCGGCGGGCTGGCCGGCAACCAGGTGTTATGGACGAATCTGGGAAATCTTTTGGTCGGCGCCACGACCAATCTAACCCTGACGGTGACAGCGCCAGCCAATGGCGGAAGTCTCACGAATCGAGCCAGCGCGGGCAGCGATATCTCGGATTTCAATCCCACCAACAGCACCAGTGGGCCGATCATAACCACGGTGATGCCGGTGGCCGATGTGACCATTTCCAAGAGCGGCCCGGCCGCCAGCGTGTTGCCGGGAGCGAACTTCGATTACACGATTTCAATCACGAACCTGGGTCCCTCGACGGCGAGCGGACTGTCGGTCACGGATAGTTTTCCGGCGAATGTGACATTCGTCAGCGCCACGCCCAGCGCGACGCTCAACGGCCGCATCGTGACCTGGACAAATCTCGGAAATCTGGCGGCGGGCGCGAGCACCAACCTGACCCTCACCGTTGCCGCCCCGCTGCGCGGCAGCGTTACCAATGTGGCGAGCGGCGGCAGCGGGACTTTGGATCCCAATCCCACAAACAACGCCGCTCCACCCGTCGCGACAATCATCAGCAACCTGCCGCCGGTCGCAGGCAACGACTCGGCCTCCATACCCAAGAACATCGGGTTGACCATCAGCCCGCTCGGCAACGACTCGGACCCGAACAATGATCCGTTGACGATTACCAGCGTCAGCCCCACCAACGGGACGGTCACGATCCAGGGCGGAACAAATGTTCTCTTCACGCCGGCGGCAAACTTTATCGGCACGGCGACCATCGGCTATTTGATTGACGATGGCGCTGGCGGGACGGCGTTTGGACTCATCACGGTGACCGTGACGAACCGTCCGCCGGTCGCCAATGACGACGCCGTGACCACGCCGGAAGACACGGCGATCACCTTCAATCCGCGCGGCAACGATACGGACGCGGACGGCGACGCGATCACCATTACTCTCGCCACGGCCACCAACGGTACCGTGACCATTGTGGGCGGCACGAACCTCGTCTTCACACCCGCGCCGGACTTCAGCGGCACGGAGACCGTTGCTTACCAGATCAGCGATGGGAGCGGCGGCACGGCCAGTGCGATCGTCAGCGTCACCGTCACGCCGGTGAATGACGCGCCGGTCACCACCGGCCAGATCGTAACCACACCGGAGGACACCGCCCGCAACCTGTTGCTCACCGCCACCGACGTCGATAGCACCAATCTGACCTTCGCGATCTTGAACGCGCCGACCAACGGGGTGTTGAGTTTGTTCAATCCTGTGACCGGCACGCTCACTTACACCCCGAGCACGAATTACCACGGCCCCGACTTCTTCTTCTACACGGTCAGCGACGGCTCGCTGCTCGCGACCGGCACGGTCGCCATCACCGTGACGCCGGTGAACGACGGGCCGGTCGCGTTGAACCAAAGCCGGACGACGCCGGAAGACACGGCGACGAACCTCGTGCTCACGGCCAGCGACGTGGACAACACCAACCTGGTGTTCACCATTCTGAGCGGCCCGACGAACGGCACGCTGTCGAACCTCGACACCAACTCGGGCGCGATGACTTACACGCCCAGCACGAACTACAGCGGAAATGACACGATCATCTTCACTGTTTTTGACGGCAGCCTTCTTTCCACCGGCACCGTCGTTATCACGGTGACGCCGGTGAATGATGGACCGTTGGCAAACGACCAGAATGCGACGACGCCGGAGGATACGTTGCTGCCGATCGTGTTGACCGGCTCCGATGTCGATGGGCCGCTGACCAACTTCACTATCGTAACTCTGCCAACGCACGGCACGCTCACTGGCTCGGGAGCCAACGTCACCTACCGACCGGCCACGAATTACAATGGGCCGGACTCGTTTACGTTTACAGTGAACGACGGTTCCCTCACTTCGGCTGTCGCCACGGTGAGTATCACCATCGTTCCGGTGAACGACATGCCCTCCGCCAACAATCAGTCTATTACCACGCCGGAAGAAACCGCATTGCCAATCACGCTGACCGGCTTCGATATCGATGGACCAGTGACGAATTTCACTGTTGTGACTTTGCCCGCGCATGGGACGCTGACCGGTTCCGGCGCGAACATCACTTATCTGCCGGCGACTGATTACAACGGGCCGGACTCGTTCACGTTCACCGTCAACGATGGCTCGCTCACTTCGGCCGTGGCGACGGTGAGTATCACGGTGACGCCGGTGAACGACGCGCCCCTGGCGAATACCCAGACTGTCACGACTGCGGAAGACACGGCGCTGCCGATCGTACTTACAGGCTCTGACGTTGATGGACCCGTGACCAACTTCACCATCGTGACACTACCGACGCACGGCACGCTCACGGGTTCCGGAGCGAACCTCACTTATTTGCCTGCGACCAATTACAACGGGCTGGACGCATTCACCTTCACGGTCAATGACGGTTCCCTGACGTCGTCCGTGGCAACAGTGAGCATCACCGTCACACCAGTGAATGACGCCCCGGTCGCGTTGAACGATTCGAGTTCGACGCCGCGCAACGTGCCGGTGACGATTCAACCGTTGCTCAATGACCTGGATGTGGATGGTGACGCGCTGAACATTATTGGCGCAGCTCCCACGAATGGAGTCGTGAGCATCGTGGGAGGAACGAATCTGCTTTTCACTCCGGCGAGCAACTTTGTGGGTGTGGCGACGATTGGTTACACCATCAACGACGGAAATGGCGGCACCGCTACGGCTCTAGTGACAGTGACCGTGACGCTCGGCACCAACACGCCACCGGTGGCGGCAAACGATTCCGTGACGACGCCAGAGGATACGCCGCAGACCATTGCTCCCCTCGGTAATGATTTTGATGCGGATGGCGATTTGCTGGCCATCACCGGCGCGACCGCGACCAACGGCACCGTCACCGTCCTGGGAGGAACGAATCTGGTCTTCACTCCCGCGACGAATTTCAATGGGACGGCGACGATCAATTATACCATCAGCGACGGTCAGGGAGGAACGGCCAGCGCCATGGTCACGGTCACGGTCACGCCGGTGAACGACGTGCCTCTGGCGAACAACCAGTCTGTTTCAACCCCCGAAGATGCACCGCTGCCGATCATTCTTACCGGCTCCGATGTCGATGGTCCGCTGACCAATTTCACCATCGTGACGCTGCCGACGCACGGCACCCTCACTGGTTCGGGCGCGAATGTGACTTATTCACCTGCAACGAATTACAACGGGCCGGACTCGTTCACGTTCACGGTGAATGATGCTTCGCTCACTTCTGCGGTGGCAACGGTCAGCATCACCGTCACTCCGGTGAACGATACACCGCTGGCGGATAATCAGAGCGCGACAACGCCGGAAGATACGGCGCTGCCGATCACGTTGACGGGATCGGATGTGGACGGCCCGGTGACCAACTTCACGATCGTGACGCTGCCAATTCACGGCACGCTCACCGGTTCAGGAGCGAACGTCACGTATCTGCCGGCGACGAACTACTACGGGCCCGACTCATTCTCGTTCACGGTCAATGATGGCTCGCTCACTTCTGCCGTGGCCACAGTAAGCATCACGGTGACGCCCTTGAATGACGGCCCCGCGGCCTTCAGCCAGAGTGTGATTACTCCCGAAGATACCGCGACGAACCTGGTACTTATCGCCACGGACGTGGATAACACCAACCTGGTGTTTGCGATTTTGAACGCTCCGACAAACGGCTTGCTCTCTGGCTTCAACACCAACACCGGCGCGCTGACTTACACTCCGAATGGAAATTACAACGGCCCTGATTTCTTCCGCTTCACCGTGAGCGATGGGTCGCTGCTGTCCACAGGCACCGTCAGCATCACGGTCGTGCCGGTGAATGATGGACCAGTGGCCAACAACCAATCGGTCACGACGCCAGAAGACACGGCGCTGCCAATTGTGCTGACCGGCTCCGATGTCGATGGACCGCTGACCAACTTCACCATCGTGACACTGCCGACGCACGGCACGCTCGCCGGCTCCGGCGCGAATCTCACTTACCAACCCGCGACGAATTACAACGGGCCGGACTCGTTCACCTTCACGGTCAACGATGGTTCGCTCACCTCCGCCGTGGCGACGGTGAGCATCAACGTGACGCCGGTGAATGACGCGCCCGTGGCC
>JAYVQC010000071.1:0-9228 GCA_043757045.1 Akkermansia sp.
CATTCAGCCTCACCAGCACATGACGCGCCCGACTCGACGAACGCTGGCTGACTTTCCCCCTCGCCCAGCGGGAGAGGGCCGGGGTGAGGGAGAACGCGCCCACGATCAGCGGGCCAATTGTGTTCTTCACCGCTCTCACGCTTGGACATTTCTCGTGGTGAGCCTGTTGCTCCTCACCGTGGCCCCCGCCCATGCTGCGCGCATTGGCGACATCGCGGAGTCCAACATCTGGGAACAAGCCCTGCGCTTCTTCACGTTCCAGGATCCATCCGTGCGCTACGCGCTCATCGGTTCGATGCTGCTCGGCATCAGTTGCGGCTTGCTCGGTTCGTTCATCGTCGTGCGCAAGATGGCGCTCGTCGGCGATGCGCTTTCGCACGCTGTTTTGCCCGGCGTGGCCATCGGCTTTCTCTGGAACATGTCCAAGGACCCGCTCGCGATTTTCATCGGCGCGACCATCGCGGGACTGCTCGGCACCGTCGTCGTTCACGCCATCAAGCAGACCACGCATCTCAAGGAAGACACCGCGCTCGGCCTCGTCCTCGCGGTGTTCTTCGCCGTGGGCATCTGCCTGCTCACGATCATTCAGCGGCTGCCCACGGGGAACAAAAGCGGCATCGACAAGTTCTTGTTCGGCCAGGCGGCGGCGATTGGCCTGACTGATCTCAAGCTTATGGCTGTTGTTACCGCGCTCGCGGTCATCGTCGTGTGGATCGGCTACAAGGAATTTCTCGTCACGAGTTTTGACCCGGGCTTCGCGCACTCGGTCGGCATTCCCGCGCAGGCGTTTCACTACGCGCTGATGCTGCTCGTGGCGTTCGCGGTGGTCATCGCGCTGCAAGCCGTCGGCGTCGTGCTCGTGTCGGCCATGCTCATCACGCCCGCCGCCGCCGCGTATCTGCTCACGGATCGAATGCACCGGATGCTCTGGCTGGCCTCGTTGTTCGGACTCATCGCGGGTGCGGCGGGCGCGTTCTTTTCTTTCCTCGGTCCCAATCTGCCCACCGGCCCGTTCATGGTGCTCGGTGCGACGACGGTCTTCGGGCTGGCCTTCGTCTTCGGCCCCAAGCACGGCGTGCTCACGCGCTGGTTGCGGCAGCGTTCCCGTTCCACACGAACGCAGCGGGAAAACACGCTCAAGTCCATCTACCACGTCCTTGAAGCGCGCGACTTCCAGGGCGACGGCGTTTCCCTGCGCGAACTGGCCGAGCGCCGCCGCGAAACCAACGAGGAGGCGCAGAAGCAATCGCGTCAACTCGTGAAGCACGACCTGGCCACGCTCCACGAGGAAGGCAATGTGATTTTCCTCACGCCGGCCGGCTGGCAGGTCGCCGCCGCCATCGTGCGCAACCATCGTCTCTGGGAATTGTATCTCACCAACGCCGCGCACATCGCCGCCGATCACGTTCACGAGGATGCCGAAAAAATCGAGCACGTCCTCGGCGAGGAAGTGGTGCGCGAACTGGAGCGGAAGCTCGGCTTCGCGCGTCAGGACCCGCACGGTCGCGCCATTCCGAATGTGGACGAGCTGCGCCGCACCGCCGGCGGCCCGCGCGAAACGCTGGTGGGCTACGGCAAGAAACCCTGAGATGAAAACGAGCGGAGTGAATTTGAAGATGGGTGAAGAACGCTGGCCGCAGTGGGTGGCCTTTCTCCCTCACCCCGACCCTCTCCCCAGAGGAGAGGGAGAGCGGCATTCAGTCGTCAACCATCCGAACGCGCTCGTCGTCAGCTTACGCTGGCTGACTTTCTCCCTCGCCCAGCGGGAGAGGGCCGGGGTGAGGGAGAACACGATTCAACGACGAGAGGAGTTTTCCAAAGAGTTTTCCGCCGCCCACCTATGAACCTTATCCCCCCATTCAACTTTCACGAAGTGGTCGTCACGCCTTGGACGACGGAGCTGAACAGCTTCGGTTGGATCACACTGATGGGGTTCTTCGTCACGGCGGCGTGCGGACTGGTCGGAAATTATCTCATCCTCCGCCGCATGGCGCTGGTCGGCGACGCCATCAGCCACAGCGTGCTGCCCGGCCTCGCCATCGGTTTCCTGCTCGCGAACAGCCGCAGTTCGACGGTGATGTTTCTCGGCGCGCTCGGCGCGGGCATCGTCACGACCTTTCTCATCGAACTCATCCACCGCAAATCACGCGTGAAACAGGACGCGGCCATCGGCATCACCTTCTCCAGCCTCTTCGCCATCGGCGTGATCATCATCAGCCTCTTTGCGAGCAAGGTGGATTTGGATCAAGACTGCGTGCTCTACGGCGAGATCGGTAACGTGCCGCTCGAAGTGCCCTACGTGAATCTGGGTTCACTCACCTTCGGCCCGCCCACGGTCGTGCGGATGGGTCTCGTGACGTTGGGCGTCGCGGTGCTCATCGGACTGTTCTACAAGGAGCTGCTCATCAGTTCGTTCGATCCCGGCCTCGCCGTGTCGGTCGGCATCAATGCCACGGTGATTCACTATTGCCTCATGGCCGCGCTGTCGGTGGTGGTGGTGAGCGCGTTTGAATCCGTCGGGGCCATTCTCGTGATCGCCATGCTCGTGCTGCCGGGCGCGACGGCCTCGCTGCTCTCGCACCGCTTGCCGCTCATGTTTGCCCTGACGCTGTTCCATGCCGCGCTCAGTGCGGTGCTGGGCATGCATCTGGGCCGCTGGCTGGATTGCTCGCTGGCCGGCGCAATGGTGGTGATGGGCGCGGTGCTGTTCACGCTGGCGTGGTTCTTCAGCCCGACGCGCGGGCTGGTGCGGCGTTGGTTCCGCCGCGAGTTGAGCGAACCGGACGTTGCGGCAATTGTTTCGGCGAAGCCCTGACCCATTACTTACCCGCCATCGTCACGCGTGCGTCGAGGCAGACTGCTTCCTTCGTGCTGCGGACATAGATGCGGCCATTTGCCACGGTGGGACTGGACCAGCATTTGCCGGTCACGACCTTGGCGCGGGAAATTTCCTGATACTCGTTCGGGTTCGTGTTCACGGTCACGATTTCGCCTTTGTCGCTGAGGGCGAGCACGGTGTCAGCGGCAAGGATGACCTGGCCGGCACCGAAATTCGGCACGGACCATTTGACTTTTCCGGTCGCGACTTCCACGCACTTGAGCGGGCCGGTGCCGTATTCCTTGAAGCTGAACATGCCGTAGAGATGGCCCTGATGATAAACGGGCGTGCTCCAGTGGTTCGCCACGGGCTGGTTACCTTTGCTGAACCAAAGTTCGGTCGCTTTGAACGCGCCGCCTTCCTTGCTGATTTTTACCGCCGTGGAGCCGACGCCGTAACCCGCCGCGCAATACACGATGTCCCCGCCCACCACCGGCGACGCCGCGCTAGAGGTGCTGTATTTGAACGGATGCTTCCAAAGCAGCGCGCCGTCCGCCGGATTCACGGACACCAGGCCGGACTGCGTGAAGAAGATGATCTGTTTCGCGCCGAGAATCGTCGCGACGATGGGTGTGGCGTGGGTGATTTTTTCATCGTGCGCCTTCCACACGACGGCACCGTTGGCCTTGTTCAGCGCGAGCAACGACTCGCCCGGCCCGCCGCCGCCGACATAAACCAGGTTGCCTTCCACGAGCGGCGAGGCGGCGTTTTCCCACGAAATGTTCCGGCCCGCGTTCTCCTTGATGAGGTCGCGCGACCAGACGGACTTGCCGGTTTGCGTGTCGAAACACGAAACGACGAGCCGTGCGGAAGTCGCATAAACACGGTTGCCATCCACGCTCGGCGTGGAGCGCGGACCATCGCCGCCTTTGTTGTCCGCCGTGCCGTCCTGTCCGCCGCTAGGGACTTTGATGATGCCGAGGGGCGCGGCCCAAAGTTCTTGGCCCGTGTTCGCATCCAGAGCCGCCAGGGTCTCGCGCGGAGCGCCCTCGAAGTTGCGCAGCACTTGCGTGAACGCCTTGCCGCCGCTCACCGCGAGCGAGCTGAAGCCGTCCGCCGACGGCACACGCCAGAGGACCTTCGGTCCGGTGGCGGGGAAGACTTTCTGGATTTTTTCCGAAGTGGTGCGGTTGGCGTTCGGCCCGCCGTATTGCGGCCAGTCGGCGGCGGCAAGGGGCAGGGCGGTGATCGCAGCGAGCGCGAACGAAAGTGTTACAGAGCTTTTCATAATGGTTTTGTTTCTGACCGTGTTTGGACGGAATGAATTCAACTTTGGCTACGGCTTGGCGTCGAGCCGTAGGATGATTTCCCCGGTCAACACTTCGTAGGCCGACGCCCCCGCGCTGTATTTGTCGTAGTGAATGATCGGCTGGCCGTGGCTCGGCGCTTCGGCGAGTCGCGTGGTCCGCGGAATCACCGTCTCAAAAACTTTGTCGCCGAAATGTTTCCGCACTTCTTCCACGACCTGCTGCGAGAGGCGCGTGCGACCGTCATACATCGTCATCACCACGCCGAGCAGGTCGAGGTTCGGGTTGATGCCGTTGTCGCGGAGCTGGCCCATCACGCGGCTGATCATCGAGATGCCTTCGAGCGCGTAATACTCGCACTGGAGCGGGATGAGCAGGGCGTCCGCCGCCGCGAACGCGTTGAGGGTGAGAATGGCCAGCGACGGTGCGCAATCAATGACGATGACATCGAACTGTCCGCTCGCGCGAATCGGCTCCAGCGCGCCGCGCACGCGGTGCAGATGATTCTCCGTGCGCGCCAGTTCCAGTTCCGCGCCGCACAAATCCACTTCGCTGGGAATGATCGAAAGGCGGTCGAAAGCGGTCTTGAGAATCTTTTCGCTCAATGCGCCTTCGCCGAGCAACGGCCCGTAGGCGCTCGCGCCCTCGGTCTTCTCCAGGCCCACGCCGCTGGTCGCGTTGGCCTGCGGGTCAATGTCGAAGAGCAGGACGTTTTTGCCGACGGAGGCGAGGCAGGCGGAGACGTTCACCGCGGTCGTGGTTTTTCCCACGCCCCCTTTCTGGTTGGCAACGGCGATGACTTTGGTCGGCACGCGCGGAGTTAAAGGGACGCCCCGAACGGCATCAAGGTACTTGCACGCCGTGAAGCATCGCTTGCCTGTCGAGCGGGCGAAGGGTAAATCACGGGTGTGAGTTACACGGGAAAAATCAAAGACGGCGTGGTGATTTTGCCGCCCGGGACCCAGTTGCCGGAAGGAACGGAAGTCACCGTCGAGCCGCTGGAATTGCTGTCGGCGAGCGATCCGGCCATCGAGCCGCTGCTCCGTCTCGCCAAGCCCCGCCCCCACTGGCCGGCGGACTATTCCCTCAACCACGCGCACTACGTCAAAGGCCATCCGAAAAAAGTGTGAAAGCCGTTTTTGCCGACAGCTTTCACTTTCTGGCCCTGCTCAATCAGAATGATCTCGCCCACGCCCGCGCCGTGCTCGAACACCGGCGCAAATGGCCGGGCATCGTGACCACGGACTGCGTCTCCTTCCTCGTGATGGAAGACGCGGGACTCACCGAGGCGCTGACCGCCGACCAGCATTTTGATCAAGCCGGGTTCAAAGCCCTGCTAAAATAAATTTCATCAACATGAGCGAAGTATTGGTCATCGGACACCGGAACCCCGACACGGACGCCATCTGTTCGGCGATTGGCTACGCGGAATTCAAGCGCCGCACCGGCCTCGAAAACGCCGTGGCCGCGCGCTGCGGCGACACCAACGAGCGCATTGATTTCGTGCTCGCCTCCTTCGGCGTCCCCGCGCCGCGCTTCGTCGCCGACGTTTCGCCGAAGGTCCGCGACGTGATGATCAACAACGTCGTCAGCGTGCCGCCCGATGCCACCGTGGCCGTGGCGCTCGGCGTGTTCGACGAGCACAACATCCGCGTGCTGCCGGTGCTGGAGAATGGCGTGTGCCGCGGACTCGTCTCGGTCATGAAGATGACGCGGTTCTTCTTCCCTACGCCGAGCCGGCTGTTCGATTCGCGCCGCGTGCTGGCTTCCATTGACAATCTCGCGGCCACGCTCGGCGCGCGCATTGTCTTCGCCGTCAATCCCACCGTGGAGGAGGACCTCGTGCTCATGATCGGCGCGATGAGCGTGGATTCCTTTGCCGAGCGTTTGGGCAAGTACGAGCGGGCCAAGCTCGTCGTCGTGGTCGGCAACCGCGTGGACATTCAGGACCTCGCCATCCGCGAGAAGGTGCGCTGCATCATCGTCACCGGCGGGTTGCCGGTGTCGCAGGGGATGGTGGACTACGCGGAGAAACAGGGCGTGACACTGCTCAGTTCCCCGCACGACACCGCCACGACCACCATGCTCTGCCGCGCGGCCATCACGGTGAAGCACATGATCCACGAGGAATTTGTGACCTTGCGCGAGGATGAATCTTTGACCGTGGCGGAGCAGAAGGTGGCGGCGTCGAACTTTCAGGCCTTCCCCGTGGTGGACGCGAACAATCAAACCATCGGCGTGCTCTCGAAGTCCGACTTCCTCAAGACGGTGAACCGCAAGCTGATCCTCGTGGATCACAACGAGCTGTCGCAGGCCGTGCTCGGCGCGGACCAGGTGGAGATTCTGGAAATTCTCGACCACCACCGCATCGGCGCGCTCACCACGCGGCAGCCGATTCTGTTCATTAACGAGCCGGTCGGCTCGACCAGCACCATCGTGGCGGATTGTTTTTTCCGTTACGGCGTGGAACTGCCGAAGCCCATCGCGGGCCTGCTGCTCGCGGGCCTGGTCTCGGACACGTTGAATCTCACCTCGCCCACCACGACCGCGCGCGACAAAGAGATTCTCGGGAAGTTGGAAAAAATCTCCGGCGTGAACGCGCGCGCGTTCACCGAGAAACTGTTCGCCTCCGGCTCGGTGCTGACCTCGAAGCCCGCGCCGCAAGCCATCACCACCGACTGCAAGGAATACGAGGAGTTGGGCCGCACCTTCAGCGTGGCGCAGATCGAGGAGATTGGTTTCGACCAGTTCTGGAAGCGCAAGGCCGAAGTGCTGACCGCGCTGGAGAATTACCGGCACGAACGCAACTACGCCTTCTCCGCGCTGCTCGTCACCGACGTGGTCACGCAGACCTCGCTGCTCCTGCTGGCCGGCACGCAGTCGTTGCGCGACCAGATTGATTATCCCGAAAGCGAACCCGGCATCTACGAACTGGCCGGCGTGGTCTCGCGCAAGAAACAGTTGCTGCCGTATCTCACGCACTGCTTGGAAAAGATGAAGTGACGGGCCAGTTGGGGCTGGCGTCCCGGCTGAAGCAAAAATAGCAAGGCTGCCCCACGACGCTGGGCGCGTTTTGTTTTGCGGTGCGCGCAAATCCCCTTAGCCTCGCCGCGCTTTGGAGGCGCGCGCGTGACATTTGAAATCGGTTTGCTGCTGTTCCTGACGGTGGCGGCGGTCTTCCTCTTTTCCAGCGACAAGATTTCCCCGGACGTCACCGCGCTCACGCTGGTGCTCGCGCTCGTCTTCACCGGATTGCTGGATTCAAAAGCCGCGTTCCAAGGCTTCGGCAGCGAGACGGTCATCATGATCATGGGCCTGCTGATTCTCACGGCGGCGCTCTTGCGCACGGGCGTGGTGGATCTGGTGGGCGGAAAAATTCTGAAACTCACCGGCACTTCACCCACGCGGCTGCTCATCGTGGTGATGATCGCCTCCGCCCTGCTCGGCGCGTTCATGAGCAACACCGCCTCGACCGCGTTCTTCGTGCCGGTGGTCATCGGCCTGTGCAAGCGCGCCAAGATGAGCCCGCGCCAGTTGCTTCTGCCCCTGGCCTTCTCCTCGATCCTCACCAGTTCCGTCACCCTGATCAGCACCTCGACCAACATCGTGGTCAGCGGTCTGATGGAGGGCTACGGACTGGAACCCATCGGCATGTTCGAGCTGACGCCGGTGGGCCTGCCCATCATGATCGCGGGGCTGATTTACATGGCGATTGTCGGCCGCATTTTCCTCGTCGGCAAAACCGCCCCAGCTTCGAGTGAGCCGGCGGCCGAAGCCACCGCCTATCTCGCCGAAATCGTGGTCCTGCCCGAATCGAAGCTCGTCGGAAAATCCCTGGGTGAAGCCGGTCTCGGCCACGATCTCGACCTGCTGGTGCTGCGCATCCTGCGCGGGAAAAAAGAATTTCTCGCCCCGCGCGCCGAGACCGAGGTGCTGGCTGGCGACGTGATCCTGGTGGAAGCCGGCCCCGATGAACTGCTGAAGATCAAGGACATCACCGGCCTGCAAATCAAAGCCGACCTCAAGCTCGGCGATCCGAGCCTGCCCCCCGAAAGCCTCGGCGTGGTGGAAGCCATCGTCCTCGCGCGCTCGCCGCTGATCGGGCGCACCCTCAAGAGCGCGCGTTTCCGCGAGCAGTACGGGCTGCAAGTCCTCGGGGTCAGCCGGCATGGAAAAACCTTGCACTCGAAGATCAGCGAACTGTCCCTGCGCATCGGCGACATCCTGCTCGTGCAAGGCCCGCGCGAGGAAATTGCCGCGCTCGACGAGCACCGCACGTTCCGGATCATCCAAGGCATCGGCGAGCGCCAGCCGCACCGGAAGCGTGCGCCCATCGCGGTGGCGATTTTCCTGGGCGTGCTGCTGCTCGCCACGTTCAAGATTCTGCCCTTCTCCGTGGCCGTGATCCTCGGCGCCGTCGCCGCCTTCCTCACCAAGTGCATCACGCCGGAGCAGGCCTATCGCGAATTGGAATGGAAGGCCGTCATCCTCATCGGCTCCATGCTCGCGCTCGGTGCGGCCATGGATCAGACCGGGACGGCAAAGTATCTCGCCTCGTTGATCGTGGAGTGGGCCGGCGCGCTGGGGCCGAAGTGGCTGCTCGGCGGATTTTTCGTGCTCACCGTGGCGCTCACGCAGCCGATGTCGAATCAGGCCGCCGCCGTCGTGGTCTTGCCTGTGGCCATTCAGACCGCGCTGCACCTCCAGCTTGATCCGCGCCCCTTCGCCATGATGGTGGCGGTGGCCGCGAGCTGCTCCTATCTCACCCCGCTCGAACCGTCCTGCCTCATGGTCTATGGCCCCGGCGGCTACAAGTTCTCCGACTTTTTGAAATACGGTTCCGTGCTGACCATCATCATCGGGATCATCGCGCTCGTCATGGTGCCGCGGGTGTGGCCGCTTTGAGTCCGAACTCCGAAATCGGAACGGGTGGAACGGGCTACCAGCCCGTTCCGCCCGGCTACCAGCCGGGCGGAATGGGAGGGAGCTTGGCTTGGAACGGAACGCCCGAAACTTTTCCACATCCTCCTCCGTTCCGCGCGGCTGGTAGCCGCGCGGCACAGGCAGGTTGCCTGTGCTACCCCGGCGGCTGCGCCGCCGCCA
>JAYVQC010000072.1:0-9195 GCA_043757045.1 Akkermansia sp.
ATCTCAACCGCGCTCCAGCTCACCGCATGGTTCAATCAGGTGACTCGTTACGCCAATCAACCCTCGCTCCTTCAACTCTACAACAGCGGAACGCCGCCGCTGTCCAAGGCCAAGTCTATCTTCACTTGCCCCAACACCCTGACCAATCCCCCGGCAGCGCCCACCATCCTCACAGCCTACTTCATGTATGGATTTAATTCGCGGATGGATCCCAACGGAGCCCCATTTTTCCGCCGGGTGCAGGCTGTCGCCCCCAGCCAGAGCATCGTGTTCGGCGACAACAGTGAGGGGACTTTTCCAACTGTGAACGGCGGCTATAGCGGTGGCCTCCCAATCGCGTTTCCGAGGCATGGCAATAAAATGGCTTGTTTCTCCTTTGTGGATGGCCACGCAGAATTTGTCCGGACGAACGATTACATTCGCGACGCGCCTTTGATGGAAGGCGGGGCCACCGGAACCACGGCGAATTCCACGGCAGAGTGGGCCGTGCCGCAGAAGGTCTACTGGTGGCCCTTTCCCGGTGCGCCGAATTGAAGTCGGCATCATTCCTTAAGTAGCAGCCGATTGTATTCGGCGGCCACATACCGATCCGTCATCCCTGCCAGATAATCGCACACCGCGCGCGGCCAGCCTTCGCGGCGCGCGCACTTGCGGGCCTGCCCGCCAACCTCCGCGTGGTGCGACATAAAGTGCTCGAACAAATCGCCGAGCATTTTCACCGCGCGCACGTTCGGCCCATGCACGGCGGGATTGTAGTAGAGGTTCTGGTAGAGATATTTCCGCAACTCCACGTTCAGCTTTCGACGCTCCGCGCTGTATTGCACGAGCGGGCGCGGCTGGGCGCGCGCGTCGTCTGCGGTCTTTACGCCCGCTTTGGCGAGGGCGGCTTCCGTCGTTTTCACCACGTCTTGAACCGCGGAATCAATCAGGCAGCGGATGATGAAGTAGCGGCGGCATTCGTCGGGCTGCGCGCCGTGCGCGCGGCGAATTTGCCGGTCGGCGCGGTTCCAGAGCGCCACGTCGCGCCGGAGATTTTTCTCGGACAACATTCCCGAGTCGAGGCCGTCGTCGAGGTCGTGGCTGTAGTAGGCGATTTCGTCGGCCAGGTTCGCGACCTGCGCTTCGAGCGAGGAGCAGTTGGACTTCAACCCTTCGTGCTTCATCAAGCCCTCGCGTACTTCCCACGAAAGATTCAGCCCCGGAAAGCCAGGATACTTCTGCTCCAGCAACTCGACGATGCGGAGGCTCTGGCGGTTGTGCTCGAAGCCCCCGTGCCCGCGCATGAGCTTGTTCAATGCGGTCTCGCCGTTGTGGCCGAAGGGCGAGTGGCCGAGGTCGTGCGCGAGCGCGATGGTTTCGGTGAGGTCTTCGTTGAGCCGCAGCGCACGCGCGATGTTCCGCGAGATGCCCGCGACCTCCATCGTGTGCGTGAGCCGCGTGCGGAGATGATCGCCGCTGCCGCTGAGGAAAACCTGGGTCTTGTATTCGAGCCGGCGGAAGGCGCGGGAATGAAGCACCCGGTCGCGGTCGCGCTGGAACTGAGTACGCCACTCGGGCGGGGCTTCGCGGAATTTTCGGCCGCGCGTGGCGTCGCTGAACTGCGCGAACGGCGCGAGGAATTGCCGCTCGCGGGCTTCGAGTTCAAGGCGTTCGGCGGGCATGAGTTATTTGGCCGCGAGCGAACGCAGAGAGCGCAAAGAATTGAAAATCGGATTCACAGCGCAACGGTGTCTTCCCTGCGTTCCTTGCGTTCTTTCGCGGCCATCGAATTAGTTCTTCAACAACTCTTGCACCGAAACGCCGCGCAACTCGAACAGCCGCCGGATGGCGTCCTCGATCAAGTTGTTCGGACACGACGCGCCGGCGGTGATGCCCACGGTGATGTCGCCGGACGGAAGCCAGTTCGCCGTTTTCTCCTCAATGTGCGTGTGCTGGTTCCAATGCTCGATGTTCACAGCGGATTCCATCTTTGCGGCATTCTTGATGAAGTAGGTGGGCAAAACTTTCTCGCCCATTTCCGCGAGGTGTGACGTGTTGGAGGAATTGTAGCCACCGATGACGAGCAGCAGATTCATCGGCTCGCGGAGCAGCTTCTGCAACGCGTCCTGCCGGTCCTGGGTGGCACCGCAGATCGTATCGAAGAAACGGAAGTGCTGATCTACGTTCGCGTCGCCGAAGCGTTTGGCCATCGCCGCCTTCAAGCGCCGCTGCACGTCTTCCGTCTCGCCGCGCAGCATCGTGGTCTGGTTCGCCACGCCCACGGCCAGCAAGTGCTGGTCAGGATCAAAGCCGGGTGAATACGCGCCTTTGAACTTCGCGAGAAACTCCTCCTTGTTCCCGCCTTGCACGATGTAGTCGCAGACGTAATCCGTCTCTTCGAGGCTGAACACGACGAGGTAATGCCCGCTGCCGTAGGCCGTGGCCTGCGAGGTGGTGGCCTTCGTCTCCTCGTGCTTGGCCTTGCCGTGGATGATGCTGGTCACGGCTTCCTTCGAGTACTGCCGCACGCGTTTCCACACGCTCATCACGTCGCCGCAGGTGGTGTCCACGAGCGTGCAGCCCTTGGCTTCCAGTTTGCGCCGCGTGCTGACCTCGGTGCCGAAGGCGGGGATGATCACTACGTCGTCATCTTGCAACTGCGCGATCTCTTCGTCGCTCGGCTTGTTGGAAATGGTCTTGATGCCGAGATTGCGAATCTGGTCGTTGACCTCGGGGTTGTGGATGATCTCGCCAAGCAAATAAATCGGCTTCTCCGGCGGGAAGGACTTGCGCGCCGCGTAGGCCAGGTCAATGGCGCGCTCGACGCCGTAGCAAAAACCAAACTCCTTCGCGAGCTTCACGGTCAGTCCCTGCGCCGAGATGACGTTGCCGTGCGCGCGGATGCGCTCCACGACCTCGCTGCGGTAATGTGAAATGACTTGGGCCTGCACCGCCTCCATAATTTCAGGGCGGCGAAGATTTATTTTTTTGGATGCTGTCGGCACTGCCGTTGACATAGGGAAAAAATTTATCAGCCGCGCTCCCGCCGTCTAGCTTGCATTTCCCGCGGTTTCTTGAGCGGGTGCATCCGTCAACTGTTCTTAACGCCGAAGACTTGGAAAGGGGATGGCAGGTCGGGCGCCGCTGTCCTCAGCGCGCCTGGGTGGGGCTCCAGCCAGTTCCGCAACGACTTTCTGCTGCCGGCCCGGCGCGCGCGGAGCGACGACGCCCTGTCAGCAATGGCTTTTTATCACCCTCGCCGTTTAAGTGCAAGGGCCAGATGCCCCTCTTGAGCGCGCCCACTTCCTCGCAGCTTGTCGCACAATCGTCACCTTCGCGCCCTTGGACCGTAACGGCGGTGTCATACAAGTTCCCTCGTTCAAGCCATGACACACTACGAAGAGCACTTGCAGCGCGACATCAATCTGATTCGCGCAAAGATTCAGGCGATGGCCCAGCTTGCCGACCGCGCCTTGCGCGACAGCTTGAGCGCGCTCGTCGAAAAAAATCTTACGCTCGCCTACTCCGTCATTCTCCGTGACCAGAACATTGATGAGCTGGAAAAGGAAGTGGACCGCCTCTGCCTGGAATTTCTCGTGCGTCAGCAGCCCGTGGCCAAGCACCTGCGCTTCGCCTACGCCACGATCAAAATCAATCTGGAGTTGGAGCGCATCGGTGATTACGCCGAGAGCGTCGCGCGCCAGGTGCTTAAGGTCAGCGACGTCCACGATAAATTGCCCCTGCAAGATTTCACCGCGCTCGCCGAGGTTTCCATTCCGATGCTGGCGAATTCCGTGAAGGCGTTTCTCGAACAAGACCCCGAACTCGCGCGCGTCAGCATGGCCGAGGAAGACCGGGCGGATTTGCTGCGCAATAAAATTGACGCGGAGTTGCTGCGCTTGAATCAGGCCGGTGTCATCCCCATCACCGCGCTCACGCCGCTCCAGACCATCGCGCGCCGTTACGAGCGCGTGGCGGACCAGGCGAAGAACATTTGCGAGGAAACGCTCTACATGTGTACGGGCGAATACATGAAGCACCGCAGTTCCGAGGTGCTGCGTGTGCTTTTCGTGGACGAGAACAATTCCTGCCGCAGCCAGATGGCGGAGGGCATCGCGAACAGCTTGAACCAGCCGGGCTTCATCTTCAGCAGCGCCGGACTCGAAGCGCGCGCCGTGGACTGGCGCACCACCGAGTTCATGCAGGAAAAGGGGGTGGACATCTCGCGCCAGACGCCCAAGCCCGTGAGCCACATTCTCAATCTCGAGCACTACCACGTCATCATCGCGCTCGCGAAGGGCGCGCAAAAAGTTTTCCCGCCGCCGCCGACCAAGACGGTGGGATTGGACTGGAACGTCGCCGATCCGTCCTCGCGTCCCGGTTCATTGGCCGACGTGCGCGACGCCTACGAGGAGACGTTCCAATACATCAACACCCATGTGCGCGAACTCGTTCAAGCACTGGTCGGAGACAACGAATAAAGAACACCATGAAAAACACATTCCTCACCACCACTCTGGCCCTCGCGGCGGCTGCGGCCCTCGTCGGCTGCGGAAAATCTGAAAGCGGCGCGGGCGGCGAAGCAGCCAGCGGCAAGAAAACTACCGTGGCGAACATCGGTTCCGACACCATGGTCAATCTCGCCGCCGCGTGGGCCGAAGCCTATGGCGCGGTGGACAAGAACACGCTCATCGAAGTCGGCGGCGGCGGTTCCGGCGTCGGCATCAAGGGCCTGATCAATGGCACCACAGAACTCGCCAACAGCAGCCGCCACATGGAAGACAAGGAGAAGGCGGAGCTGAAAGAGAAGCGCCAGCTCGACGCGAAGGAGTTCACCGTCGGCTTCGACGCGCTCTCCATCTACGTCCACAAGGACAACCCGCTCAACGAAATCACCATGGAGCAGCTCGGTGAGATTTACCGGTCCGACGGCAAGATTACCAAGTGGAGCGACCTCGGCGTGACCGCCATCCCCGGCGCGAAGGGCGACGAAGTCATCCGCGTCAGCCGACAAAACAACTCCGGCACTTACGAGTATTTCAAGGAAGCCGTCGTGGGTAAGAAGAATGAGTTCAAGCTCGGCTCACTCGACATGAACGGCTCGAAGGACGTGGTCGAACTCGTCGGCAAAACGCCCAACGCCATCGGCTACTCCGGCATGGGCTACGCCAACCCGTCCGTTAAAATGGTCAAGGTGGCCAAGAAAAAGGGCGACCCCTACGTCGCCCCGAGCATCGTCTCCACGCACGACAAGACCTATCCCATCGCGCGCCCGATGTTCTTCTACACCGCCGGCGAACCCGCGCCGCATGTGAAGAAGTTCATCGACTGGGTGCTGACCGACGCGGGCCAGAAGCTTGTGGAGACCACGGGCTACGTCCCGCTGCCCAAGAAATAGATTGCCCTGATTTGCCGCGGGCTGCGGCGCTGTTGAAAGACTGCCGCAGCCCTCTTTGCCTCGCGCAACGATTGTTACAATGTCCAAGCTGACCACATCCAGTCCGGCTCTCGCGCCGCTCAAGCGCGCCGCGCGCGGCCCGCTGGCGCTCTTCACCGAGCGCGCCATCGAAGCCGCCGTCTATCTCTGCGGCATCAGCGCCATCGTGTTCGTCTTCGGCATTTTCTTTTTCGTGTTCAAAGAGGGCATGCCCATGATGGGCAAGGCGCTCTCGCCCAAGTTTCATCTCAGCGATCTGCGCGATCCCACCTCGCTGGCCAAGAAGCTCAAGCAGGCTGGCGACCCGGTTTCCGCGCATCTGTCCCAACAATTGTCCGGCGAAACCGTGCAGAAGCTGGTGGCCTGGCAGACTTCAGGAAAAATGGACCAGCCTTTGCGCCAGGGCATGGTGAGCGACCTTAACCGGATCATGGCCGGCGCTTCGATCTGGAACGAAGCCCGTTTCGCCAGCGTCGAGCTTCGGCCCGAAACCACGGAGGCCATCAAGGCCGGCGATGTGGTCAACCGGAACAAGCTGCTGCTCGAAGATGCCTTCCCGCTGGAACTCTCGCGCACGCGGTTCAGTTTCACCGAGTTCTTCTTCAGCACCCAATGGATTCCCACCTCCTCGGTCCAGCCGAAGTACGGCATTGGCGCGCTCATCGTCGGCACGTTGAGCGTGACGCTTCTGGCGATGCTGATCGCGGTGCCGTTCGGTTTGGGCGCGGCGGTGTTTGTTTCTGAATTTTGCACCGGCAAGGTCAAGGAGACTCTCAAGATCGTGATCGAACTGCTCGCGGCCATTCCTAGCGTCGTGTGGGGTTTCATCGGCCTGAGCGTGATGAGTCCGGTCATCATCGCGGTGTTCCATGTCCCGGTCGGCGTAAATCTTTTCAACGCCGCACTGCTGCTCGCGCTGATGAGCGTGCCCATCATGGTCAGCATCGGTGAGGACGCGCTAAAAGCGGTGCCGGACAGCTACCGCGAAGCCGCGGTCGCCCTCGGCGCGACGCGCTGGCAGATGGTTTATCGCGTGCTGATTCCCGCCGCGAAGAACGGACTGCTCGCTGCCGTTCTGCTCGGCGTGGGCCGCGCCATTGGTGAAACGATGGCCGTGCTCATGGCCACCGGCCACGCCGTCAACATCCCGCACTCAATTTTTGATCCGGTCCGCACCCTCACCGCCACCATCGCCGCCGAGTTGGGCGAGACCTCACAAGGCTCGCCGCATTATCAAGTGCTGTTCCTCATCGGTGTCGTGCTGTTCTCGATCACCTTCGTGGTGAACCTGACGGCGGACCTGATCGTGAAAGGCATCAAGCGGAAATGAAAACACCAAGCTCCAAACTCCAAGCTCCAGAGAAGCTCCAAGTTCCAAGCTCCAAGGAATGGCGTGTCTTTCGCGGCGGGCCTGACGGACAAGCGGAGGCGACTTGGTGTTTGATGTTTGGTGCTTGGTGTTTGTCTGGAGCTTGGCTTTTGGAGCTTGGAACTTAATCCCAAAATGTTCACTGAAACCGCATTCATCCGCAAAAAGCGCCGCAACGAGCTGATCGCGAAAGGCTTTTTCGGCTTCATGGCCGCGGCCATGGTCATCCCGCTGTTCCTCATCGTCGGCTACATCGTCGTGCAGGGCTGGCCCGCCATCTCGTGGGAGTTTCTCACTGAGAACCCGCGCAGCGGCGGCGCGAAAGGCGGCATCTGGGCCGCCATCGTCGGCACCTTCTACATCGTGTTCTTCTCGCTCGTCATCTCCGCGCCGATTGGCGTGCTGGCGGCCGTCTATCTGAACGAATACGCGACCGAGAGCTGGTTCACGCGCATTGTGAACCTCGCCGTCGTCAACCTCGCGGGCGTGCCGTCCATCGTTCACGGGCTGTTCGGCGTCGGCGCATTCGTCTATTTCGCCAACTTCAACAACGGGAAAAAATCCATCATCGCCGCCGCGCTCACGCTGGCCGTGATGACCCTGCCCGTGATCATCGCCTCGACCAAGGAGGCGCTCTCCGCCGTGCCACGACAATTTCGTGAAGCCTGCTGGAACGTCGGGGCCACGCGCTGGCAGACCATCTGGAAGATTGTGCTGCCGAATTCCATCAGCGGCATTCTCACCGGCGTCATCTTGCAAGTCAGCCGCACCGCCGGCGAGACCGCGCCCGTGATGCTCACCGGCGTCGCAACCTACAAGCTGCTCGATAGCACCGGGATCTTTCTCTATCACCCGATCAAGGACCAGTGCATGGCGCTCTCGATGCACCTTTATTACATCGCCACGCAGGCGAACAACGTGCCGAAGGCCACGCCCTACGCCATCGCCACGGTGCTCATCGGCGTGGTGCTGATCGTGAACGCGGCGGCCATTGCCTTCCGCGTGTATCTGCGCTCGCGCAAAAAGTGGTAACGACATGAGCAGCAACCACGGACAAAAGAAGATCGAAGTCGAAAACCTCCGCACGTTTTACGCGGGCAAGGAGGTTCACCACGGCATCTCGTTCCACATCGAGCCGAACGAAATTTTCGCCATCATCGGCCCGGCGCAATCGGGCAAGACCACGCTGCTGCGCGCCATCAACCGCACGCTGGAATTCACGCCCGGCAGCAAGATGACCGGCACGATCAAGGTGGACGGGGAGGACGTGAAGAAGACGCGCGACGTGTATGGCTTGCGCCGCAAGATTGGCATGGTCGCGCCGCTGCCCGTGGGATTGCCGCTGACGATTTACGAGAACGTGGCTTTCGCTCCTCGCTCGTCCGGCGTCAACGACAAGAAGTTCCTCGATGCCCATGTCGAGAAGTGCCTCCGCCAGTCCGCGCTCTGGGACGAGGTGAAGGACCGTCTCGATTCGCTCGGCACGAAATTGAGCGGCGGCCAGCAGCAGCGCCTCACCATTGCGCGTGCGCTTTCGCATCAGCCGGAGATTCTTTGCCTCGATGAATTCTCCATCGCCATCGATCCCGTGACCACGATGCGCATCGAGGACGTGCTCAAGGAGTTGAAGAAGGAGATGACCATCATCCTCGTGACCAATCTCGTGCAGCAGGCGCGGCGCCTCGCGGCGCGCACGATGTTCCTCTGGAACGGCGACATCATCGAGCTGGACACCAACGAAGTGATGTTCTCGGAGAACACGAAAGACCAGCGGACCCGCGACTACGTGAACGGAATTTTTGGATGACAACCGCGACTCCCCATTCGCCCGCGACCACCGAACTCGCCATCACCACGCGCGACCTGAAACTTTGGTACGCCAAGTTCCAGGCGCTGCTCGGCATCACCACCAACATCAAGAAGGGCCAGATCACTTCGCTCATCGGACCGAGCGGCTGCGGCAAGACCACCCTGCTCCGCTGCTTCAATCGCGTGAACGAGCGCTACGGCTACGTGACCACGACCGGCGAGATCAAACTGCACGGCAAGAACATCTACGACCGCGATGTCTCGCTCATTGAGTTGCGCAAGAGCGTGGGCATGGTCTTTCAGCGCCCGAATCCGCTGCCCATTACCGTCTATGAAAACGTCGTGTTCGGAATGCGGATTCACGACGACCAGGGTCTGAAGAAATCCGATTACGACAACGCGGTGGAAAAAGCCCTCACCGAAGTCGGCCTCTGGAACGACCTCAAAGATCGGCTCGACGCCAAAGCCATCGGCCCCCAGCTCGAACAACAGCAAAAGCTCTGCATCGCCCGCCTCCTGCCGCTCAAGCCCGACATCATCCTCATGGACGAGCCGTGCAGCGCCCTCGACGTGAACGGCACCAAAGCCATCGAAGAACTCA
>JAYVQC010000073.1:0-2347 GCA_043757045.1 Akkermansia sp.
CCCTGCGAAACGCCGAGGGTTTGCTGGTAGAAGGTCAGGCTGTCGATGGCGACATTGTTCAAGCTGGTCAGCCCGAGGTCTTCGCCGCCGGCCTTGAGCGAGAAGTTCACATGGTCCGCACCGAGCGTCGTGTTGCCGTCGGCAACAAATTTCTGGAACGCATCCTGGCCGACCCCGATGAAACTCAGCGCGGGCAACTGGTGCTGCGTGCGGTTGGCCAGAGTATCCGTGAGATAGAAACGGCTGATGTCCACCGGCTGCGGGTTGGGATTGAAGATTTCAAAGTAATCGCTGCCCGAGGCCGGGTTGGCCATCCATTCGTTGATTTTAAGCAACAGCGGATTGCCCAGCGCGGCGGCGAGGTTGTTGCCGCCAAGGGTCGGCACATTCAGAACCCAGTTGGTGCTGCCGTTCGGCACGCGGCCAATCGAGAAATCCGCCGCCTGCAATCCATAGCTAATCGAGCTGAGCGGCGAACCGCCCTCGGCCAGCTTGTTGAAGAGGAACACCTTGCCGCCGTTGGCCGACAGGCCGAAGCCGGTGTTCGTCGTCGAACTCGGCGCGCTGGAATTGAAGCGCACCTTCAGGAAGCCGAGCGCGTTCAGGATCGTGCCGTTCGGGAAGACCCAGCGCCGCGCCTGTGTGGTGTCGTCGGTCAGGCTCATGTCGCCGAGGTCCACGGCGTTCGCAGACGGGTTGTAAAGCTCCACCCAGTCGGGCTTGCTGCCGTCCGGTTCGGTGAACGAGGCGTTGTTGGCCAGCACTTCGTTGATGACCACACCCGCGACGGCGGCGCTGTTGGTCACAATAGAGGCAGCCAACTCCACGCCCATCGCGCTGTCCGAACTGTTCGCGGCGCGCTGATGAACATCCACGGCGAACACGTTGTCGCCGACGACCAACAGGCTCGTCGGAATGCTGAACGGCCCCTGATAAACGGCGGCGATCACGGTGGACGCGGCGAACGTGGCTCCATTGATCGGTCCCGCCGGCATGTTAAAGCGCGAGCCGGGAATCTCGACGCCGTTCAGGTAGAAGACCGCGCCGTCATCAATGATGTGCCGGAACTCGAGCGACGTGTAGGTCGTGCCGGGCGGGACGTTGAAATGGGCGCGAAAGTAATAGTTCGTCTGTGTCACGTTGGTTTCGATGACGGTGCGGATCGGCTCCGGCAACACCTGCGCGCCGGAAGTGTAGCGACCCAGGAGCGCGAGTCCGCTCGGCCAGGCCGCGTCGTTGTAGGTGTTGGTCGTCCAATTCACCGAGTCCAGATTTCCCGTGGCCTGATAGCGCCAGGAGTTGCTGATGGTGAGCAGTGAAACCGTGACCGGCGGCGGAATCACCACGGGGCACGCGTTCGGCGCGCCGGGTGTGGCCACGCCGAGCGTGGTCCACGAGACGCCGCCATTCGGGCAGCGGCCCTGCGCCACATCGGGCTGCTGTGAGCTGTAGATGACGCAGTCGAGCACCGAGAGGCTCGTATCGAACAAACCAATCTCGCCCTGCTCCAGCGCGAGACTGAAATTCAGGTGATCGCCGCCATTGCCGTTGCCGTTGGCCGTGAACGAACGGAACTCGCCCGCGCCGATGAAGGTCAGCGGCTCGATCTGGTTTCGCGCCGGGTCGCCAAGCAGGTTGTCGGTGAAATAAAATCCGCCCAGGGCGACGGGCAACGCGTTCGGATTGTACAGCTCCACGAAATCTTCCGAGACCACGCTGTCCGCAAGCCATTCATTGATGCGCAGATTGCGCGGGTCGCCGAGGGGCTGCGCGACGGGGGCGGCAGTGAAATTCGGCACGGCCAGCTTCCACTCGCCGACGCTGCCGAAGCGCGCGATGGAGAGGTCCGGCAACTGCCGCCCGAACTTCACGCTGTCGAGTTCGAGACCGCCATTCGTCACCGCCGCGAAGAGCCGCACCGAGTCGCCGTCCGCGTCGAGGTTGAAGCCGAGGTGAATGCCCGGCGTGGCGTCCACGTTGTTTGCATACACGGTCAGCGTGGCGGACGGCCCGAGGATCGTGCCGGCGGGGAAGGTGTATTTGCTCGGCTGATCCTTGTCGTTGCTCAGGCGCATCCCGCCGAGATCAATGGGCGACGCGGACTCGTTGAGCAGCGCGATGGCGTCGGGGAAGGTGCCGTTGTGGTTCAGCGAGGCGACGTTACGGGCCAGCACTTCGTTCAGGCGCACGGCGGGCCAGGTGTTGTTCACGACCCACGAGACGATGGTCGGCGCGCTCGCCAGTTGCACGACGCCGTTGGTGCCCTTGGCCAGCACGCGCACCGTGTTCGTGCCGTTGCCGAGCGCGGACAAAGTGATGGGCGTGGCCAGCGCAATGTCCCCGGAGT
>JAYVQC010000074.1:0-9037 GCA_043757045.1 Akkermansia sp.
GCTCTGCCGAGCCGCCGCTACGAGGAGAGGACCATGATCCGCCTCGTCCTCTTCGACATTGACGGCACGCTCCTTCACACCAGCGGTGCGGGTGAAAAGGCCTTCGCGCGCGTCTTCGCCAATTTCTTCGGCGTGAACGACGGCACGGAGAAACTGAAATTCGCCGGGCGCACCGACGTTTCCATCCTGCGCGAGTTCTTCGTCCACAACGCCATCGCGCCCTCGGCGGAAAACATCGAGCAGTTCCTGGACGCCTACGTCTTCATGCTCGAACACATGCTGCAACAACTGCCCGGCGGCGTGCATCCCGGCGTGTGGACGTGGCTGCATGAATTGCGCGCCCTGCCGCATCCGCCCGTCATCGGTCTGCTCACCGGCAACATCGCGCTCGGCGCGGAAATCAAGCTGCGCCAGTTCAACCTCTGGGGGCAATTCAGCACCGGCGCGTTTGCCGACGACTCGGCGGAGCGCAACGAAATCGCCGCCATCGCCAAACAGCGCGGCGAAAAAATTCTCGGCCAGAAACTGCGCGGCGACGAAGTCCTCGTCATCGGCGACACGCCGCTCGACATCGCCTGCGCCCGCGCCATTGATGCGAAAGTGATCGCCGTCGGCACCGGCATCTATCGCACGAAAGATTTGCTGCCGTTCAAGCCCGACTGGGCGGTGGAAAATCTGGAGAAGCTCAGCGCGCGGGAAATCTGCGGCTGAGGAGCGCGGAGCATTCTTATCCGCAGTGGGCTTGGCAGTGATTAACTTTGGCAAAATGTCAGGACGCTCGATTATGCAAACAACTCATTCACGTTTCATTATCCCGCTGCTCATAACTTGGTGTTTGGTGGCTGCGATCTGCGGGGTGTGTAGTCTTGTGTTGCCACCTTACCTCACACCCGGCGGTCTTGTGCAGCCTAGTTATGGTTGGCCGCTTATCCCTTGGTTTGCCATCGCGGCGGCGAACCTTCAGGCGACTGTTTCCATGGTTTGCTTCTTTGTGCTTGGGTTCACTTTGGGGATTGCCCAGCCGCGTCGCTGGCTGCTGCTCGCGGGGGTGGCTATGGCATCACCAGCCGTTTTGAACACCGCCAATATCTTGCATGATTGGATCCGCGACGCCACGAGTCACAATCTGTTTCCATTTGAATTCTTGATTTACGCGTTCATCTCTTTGCCAGCGTTGGTCGGAGCTTTTCTAGGCGTTTTATCTATGCGCTTTCTGCGTCGACGAGCGGCGTAACCATACGAGTTCAGCTCCTGTTCGCATTTTCCGCCATTCGCCAATTGCTGCGAACCAGAAGGTTCGCGCGCCACGACATCTGGCGCTCGACGCCGCCACGCCATCTGCTAGAACGACGCCATGCCACCGAAGCCCTCGCTCGTCTCCGCGCTCCTGTTGCTCGCGCTCACCGCGTTGACCGGCTGCGGCCTGCACCGCGAGAGCTTCACTTACAAACTCTGGCATACCGACGAGTTCCGTCACTGGCGCGAACCGGCCACGAACGCCGCGGTCGCCGTGAACTTCTCGCCCGCGCGCCAGGACTACCTCGTGACTTACAACTCGCTGCGCGACGGCGACAATACGCCGCGCCGCCAGTCTTATTTTCTCGGCGAGTATGAATCGCGCCGCGCCACATTGAACAAGCCGCGCCTGATGCAGGCGGCAAACTGGCAACTGCTGCCCGTGCCGTTGAACAGCAGCACCAATCCCCCCTGCGCGCACTTTGAAAAACTGCTGATTATTCACGCGGCCCAAGGCCAGATCGGTCCATATCCGCTGCCCACTTACGTCGAGGCGGACGGTGCCGTCGTGAAGACCGCGCTCACTCCGCTCACTGTCATCGGCGATGTCACCTGCCTGAGCTTGATCGTCGGCTTGTTCGGCCTCTTCGCCTACGCGGGGAGTGGCGCGAGCCTCCCTGGCTACTGAGATTTCGGCGCGCGGACTTTCCTGTTCCCAGCGTCGTCGTGGTGCGGTGGGAATTTTGTTGGGAGCACAACGTGACGGTTCTCCTGAATTGGCGCTTGGATTGGTCCGGCGCGTTTGTAGTCTCCGCCTATGCCCACATCAGCCGACGCCCTGCGCCGCTGGCTTGGCCTGTTGTTTCTCGCACTGGCCTTCGGGCTTCTCATTTGGGGGCAGACCGTGCTCGGCGACCGCTTGAAGGGCGCGGCGTTTCTCGCCTACTGGGGTGGCTGCTTTCTCTGCACGATGGCCGCCATCATCACCGCTTTGCTGGATGTGCGCGCCACCCGGCGCCAGGCGCGCGAGGAGCAGGATGAACTGCTGCGCGCCACGCTCGATGAGATCGAGGACAAGTCTGAGAACCCGCCGCCCGGCTGAGTGGGACCGGGGGCCACAGCCCGAATCACCTCGGCGGCCCATTCACGATCCGCCGCACTGCTTCCCGCAAGTTGTCGCAAGTGAAGTCCGGTTCCACCGCGTGCTTCGCATCGCCGCCGCCGTGACCAGTGCGGACCAAGATGGATTTCACGCCCGCATGGCGCGCCGTCTGCACGTCAATCGTCGTGTCGCCAATCATCCACGACTGCGCGAAATCAATGTTCAGGTCGCGCTGTGCCTGGAGGAGCATGCCCGTGCCGGGCTTGCGGCAGTCGCAATTGATTTTCAATTCCGCGCGCTCGCCGGGAAAACCTTTCTCCGGGTGATGCGGGCAAAAATAAATCCGGTCGAGGAAAGCGTGTTCACGGCCCAGCAGCGTTTCGAGCTTGTTGTGGATGCGCTGCAAGTCCGCCTCGGTGATGAAACCTTTGGCGATGACAGGCTGGTTCGTCACCAGCACGGCGCGTAGTCCGGCGTGGTTCAACTCATGCACCGCCTCGGCCACGCCGGGGAGCAATTCGAGTTCATCAATATGGCGCAGTCCTTGCGCGCTGACTTCCTTCACCAGCGTGCCGTCCCGGTCGAGGAACACCGTGGGCTGCTTCACCGCCAGGGTGCTGCGCTGGATGATGCCCGCGTCGTATTGTCCGCAGACCCAGTCGTAGCGCGCGGGCGTGCCGATGTCCTTGATGAACTCGGGGCTGTTGTAGCCGAGCAGTTTCGCGCCGCGCTGCAACATGGTGGGGAACAAATCCTTGCCGAAGTCCATCGGCTGTTTGCTTTCGCGCCACGGCTGCAAGGCGCGCTTTTCAAAAACGTAAAGCCCCGCGTTGACAAGGTTCTGAAAAAACTTCTCGGTCGAATGCGGGCGGTTGTGAAACGCGGTGATCCAGTCCGCTGCATCCATTTCCACCAGATCGGAATCGAGCGGGTGATTGTTCGGGTGAAGAAACAGCGTGGCGTCGGCGTGCGCCGTTTCATGCGCGTTCCACAGGCGCGTGAGATCGATGTTCACCATCGTGTCGCCGTACATCATGGCGAAACGGTCGGCGAGTTGATCGAAGCCCGCGAGCGTCGCGCCCGCGGTGCCGAGCGGCTCCGTCTCCACGATGTATTTGAGTCGCAGCCCGAAGCGCGAGCCGTCCCCGAGATGCTGCTGAATCAAATCCGCGCGGTAATGCACGAACAGGAGCACGTCCGTGAATCCGTGCGCGCGCGCGAGTTCGATTTGATGTTCAAGCAACGGTTTGCCCGCGATGGAAATCATCGGCTTGGGCAGATCGCCAAGGCGATCTTTGAGCCGCGTGCCTTTGCCGCCGGCGAGGATGACCAACTGCTTCATCGCCCGGCTTCCGCCACGATTTCCTCCACCGCCTGGTCCACCGCCGCGCTCGAAGTGAGCCGCGGCGACCAGCCGAGCTTTTTCAGCTTCTCGATGGAGTAATTAAACTTCGGCACGTCGCCCACCCAGCCCTTGTTGCCTCCCGTGTAGCGGATCTTCGCGCCCGGCGAATGCCGCGCGATCACCGTGTCGGCGATGTAGCGCACCGTGGTCGCCGTGTCCGCCGTGCCGATGTTGAAGTAGTTCAGCTTCGCGTCCGCGCGGTCCACGATGAGGAACATCGCTTCGAGCAGATCCGAGACGTGGAAGTAAGGCTTCTCCTGCGTGCCGTCGCCGAGCACTTCGAGTTCCTGCGGATTGGCTTTCAACTTCTGCACGAAGTCGTGAATGACGCCGTGTGTCGAGCGGCTGCCCACTACGTTTGGAAACCGGAAAATCCACGCGCGTTGCAGATACGCTTCCGCCGCCGCCGAGATGCTGGCCTCGGAGGAAAGTTTCATCGCGCCGTAATTGGAAATCGGAAAGAGCGGTCCCATGTCCTCCTGCATGTGGCCCGGCAGCACGCCGTAAATCGCCGAGGTCGAGGCGAAGGCGATCTTCGGAATCTTCAACTCGCGCATGACCTTGAGCGTGTTGAAGGTGGTCATGAACGTGTCGCGCAAGTCCACCTCGGGGTCCACGACGCCGGCGCGGATGTCCGAGTTCGCGGCGAGATGCCACGTCATGTCGAAGAGCTTGTCGTGCGACAACTGCCGCACGGCGCGCGTGAAGGACGGGAGATCATTCACGTCGCACTCCACGAACTTGAATTTCTGATGTTCGAGCGCGCGGGTGAGGTTCGCGCGGCGGCCCAGCTTCATGTTGTCCACGCCGAGGACGAAGCAGCCGCGTTCGAGCAGGCGGTCAATGAGATGACTGCCGATGAAACCCGCCGCGCCGGTGACCAGACACTTTTGCATTTGTGCGCGGATGAAAACGGGCGGGCGGAAGGTTGTCCATGCGATAGTGGGCGCAACTCGGGGCTGACGCGGCAAAATGAAAACGGCCAATGAAACCAATGGAGTGGGTTTGGTCGCGGGGCGACGAAACCAGCCCGCGCCAAGCGGACGGCGAGAAGGTTCGCAACGCGAGCCGTTCCACCTTCTGCTGCGTCAGTCCTGCGGACCCACCGCCGCAGGCTGATTCGTACGCGCCCATAATTTTTTACCATTCTGCTCTTCCCACCCGCAACTCTTCCGCGCTGAATCGGGGCCACGCCATGAAACGTCACCTGCACGAACCGCTCACCAAACGGACGGCAGCCATTGCGCTCGCGGCACTGCTCGGGCTGGCGTTGCTGGGCTGGGGCGGCTGGCATCTCTGGGTGAAGTTCAGCGGTCGCCCGCTCTCCATCGCGCAGACCAAGCGGGTGATTTGGAAACATCTCGGCAAACAGGCGAGGACGAAAAAATTTCCACTGCCCGCGGATGCGGCGGCGGCGACCGTTTTGGGAACAGGAATTCCCGCGCCGATCTCCGTCGCCACCACGAACCGGCCAGCCCGCGTTCGCGCCGTGGCGCGCAGCAGCCGTGGCCCGCTCGATTTGCCTGAGACCACGTTGTCCGAATACTTCCGCACGAACCAGGCGCTCGCCGCGAATTACGACGCGATGTACCGCTTCATCGGCGAGGAATTGAAAGCGGCGGACGCGGTGCTCGGCAGCACCAATGCCGCGCGGGAACTCACTGCGCTGGCGCTGGCGGGCGAGGCGAGCATCTACGCGCGCACCAACGCGCTCGACTTCTGGCTCAGTGCGCGGATTGCCGAGGCCTACTTGTGGCCCTCCCTGGCCACGGCCACGAATCGCGCGGGGTCAACTCACGAGCCGGTGATGGCGCTGTGCGAACTGGCTTTCCGCGATGCGAGCGAAACGAACAACATGATCCGCGCCTACCAAACGATCCTGGCCCGCAGCACGCGCACCGCGTCCGTGGACAACGCGCGCTTCCGCCTCGCCCTGATTTACATAGACCACGGAAGAAACGCGGAGGCGTTGAAATTGTTGAAGTCACTCCAGTCGCTCAAGTCGGCAAAGATTGATCGCGAGATCGCCACGCTGGAACGGTTGCCGGCGGAGAAGTCGAAGTGATTGGGTGGGGCGAGACTCCGTCGAGCCAACCATTACGAGCACAGCGAGGCGAACAAAGTGAGTATTCTTCCTGAGAGCCTGTCTGAAACTTCCGCCTGGGTAGCACGGGCCACTGGCCTGTGCCGCCGGGCTACCAGCCCGGCGGAAGGGTGAGAGCGGCGCGGGGCCAACAGGCCTGACTCCAGCCCAGGAGGCTCACTCTCATTCCGCTGGGCAGGTTGCCCAGCGGAACGGGCTGGTAGCCCGTTCCACCCCTGTTCAGACCGGCTCTGAACTCGTAGAAGCTCGCTCCGCTCGCGCCTCCTGCGTCGGCCAATGGTGCTCGACGGAATCTCGCTCCACCGCGCCTTACTTTTCCGCGACCGTTTCCAGGTTGGCCCCGAAAGCCAGCAGCCGCTCGCGCAGTTCATCCGGCGTGAAGGGCTTCTGCAAGAATCCCGCGAGACCTTTGCCCACGAAGCGTGCGCCCGCCTCCTGCTCGCTGTAGCCGCTCATCAACACCACACAGGCGTCGGGCCGCAGTGCGCGCAACTCACGGAAGGTTTCCTCCCCGTCCATGCGTGGCATCGTGAGATCGAGCAGCACGGCGCAAATGGTTTCCGAGCAGGTGCGGTAGGCGCTCAGGCCCTCGATACCGTCGCTCGCGGTCACGACTTGAAAGCCCATGGACATTAGAATTTTTCCCGCCACGCGGCGCACGCTCTCCTCGTCATCAATGACCAGCACGGTGCCGGTGCCGCGCCATTTCGGGGTGACGATCTTGTCCACCTTGGCGTCGCTCTCGGCGTTGGTGGCGACCGGCAGCAGCAGCTTGAACGTCGTGCCGCGTCCCGGTTCGCTCCGTACTTTCAACGCGCCCTGATGGCCGCGCACGATGCCCAGCACGGCGGAGAGGCCGAGGCCGCGTCCGGTGAACTTGGTGGTGAAGAACGGCTCGAAAATTTTCGCCTGCGTCTCGGCGCTCATGCCGCAGCCGGTGTCGGTGACTTCGAGCGACACGTAATCGCCCTCGGGCAGCTCGTCTGCGCCGACGAGGCTGTTCAGATAATTCCGATCCGCGCGCAGCACGGCGGTGTGGATGGTGATGGTCCCGACCTTGTCGCCGAGTGCGTCGGAGGCGTTGATGACGAGGTTCATGATGATTTGCCGGAGCTGCGTGGTATCGGCCAGCACGCACGGCAGGTCGTCGGCCAGCGCCAGATGCAGCGCGGCTTTTTTGCTCATGGACAATTGCAGCAGATGCACGGTCTCGCGCACCATTTCGCTGAGATGAACCGGCTTGACGGTGAAGCGGCCCTTGCCCGAGTAGGCGAGCATCTGCTTGCACAGGTCGGCCGCGCGCTGGGACGAAAGCTCGATCTGCTCGGCGTAACTGTGCACCGGTGAATCCGGCGGCAGTTCCATGCGCGCCAGGCAGGCGTTGCCGAGAATGCCGGTGAGCAAATTGTTGAAGTCATGCGCGATGCCGCCGGCGAGCACGCCGAGGCTCTCCAGCTTTTGCGCCTCGCGAAATTTTTTCTCGATGGCCTGACGCTCCTCCTCCTGGCGATGGCGCTCGGTCACGTCCTGCACGCTGCCGACCATGCGGATGACGCGGCCCGCCTCGTCGCGCACGATCTCGGCGCGCTCGTGGACGTGCGCAACCGCGCCGCCCGGGCACAGGACGCGGTGTTCGATGTCGTAGCGCGTGCCGGTGGCAAGTGCGACTTCGGACGCGACGCGGACGCGGGCGCGATCCTCGGGATGCACGCTTTGAAAAAATGCCTCGTTGGTCGGGAGAAAGGTTTCCGGGTCACGGCCAAAGATGCGGAAAGTTTCCTCGGACCACACCAGTTGATTCGTGCCGGCCTCCATTTCCCAACTGCCCACGCGGCCGAGCCGCTGGGCGTGCACCAGGATGTTTTGCGTGTCGCGCAACTGCTGCTCGGTGCGTCGCCGCTCCGCCACCTCGCGTCCGAGTGACGTGTTGGCGTGCTGCAACTCCGCCGTGCGCTGCGCCACCGTCTGCTCGATGACCTCGGTGCGCCGCAACGAAATCCGCACGTAGCCGCCGATGAGCAGCGTGGCGCTGAGGCCGCCGGCGAGAATGAAATGCGGCAGCCAGCTCAACTGCGATTCCCACCACGCCGGCACGGGGCGGAACAGAAACGTCCACTTGCGCCCGCCCACGCGCAGTTGCGCCTCATGATGGCGCGCGGCGCGGTAGGCGCTTTCCGTCCGCGGCAAATCGCCCGGCTCGCGCAGAATCACGCCGTCGAACAGCACAAACCGGTTCGTCGGATTCATCGTCGGCGCGTCCAGCACCAGCGTGTCCACGCCCGTCACCGGCAGGTCGCGCCACGCGGCCTTCAACAGATCGCGCATCCGGAACACTCCGCGCACGCAGCCCACAAAAGCCTCCCGCCGTCCCTCCACCGTCTCGGGGATCGGGCCGAACCGATACACCGGCAGCGTCAGGATGATGCCCTGCTGGTTGCCGATGTTCTGCACCAACCGGAGGGGCGCGGACGCGGCGGGCTGGCCGGTGTCCCGCGCCATGACCAGCGACTCCGCCGCGCGCCCTCCGGCGACATCGAACCCGCGGACCACTTCGTTGCCCTGGACCGGTTCAAAAAAGAGAATGGGAAAATATTCGTCCCGTTCTGCGGCCTGCTGGTTTTGTCCGGCCGCATCACGATCCATGATGAAGAATGGCTCCGGCGCATTCCGGCTGGCATTGAACTCGAAGGCGGCACGGCGCGGGTGCGGCACGCGTGGACACCATTCGAGCACCTGGATTTCCGGCTGCTCGGCCACGATCTCGCGGGCCCAGTCGCGAAACTCCGCCCGGCTGACCTGCGGCGAAAGCTGCAGGAGCCGTTGCAGGCTGTGCAGGATTTCCAAATGCCGCGCGAGACTGGCCTGCAACGCGGCGTAATGGGTATCCGCGCGCCGGGTGAACTCGGCCTCGGCGCGCAATTCCTCCTGCTGCCGCGCCAGAAAAAACGCCGCGAGCGACAGCACAATGCCGCCGACGGTGACAATCCACCACGGAGACGCGCGCCGCGCCGATGATCGCCTCGGGGCGTTCATGAAGTGAAACAGGCCAAAACCATGTCTCCATGCCATCGGCCCGTTCGAGAGGAGGATTAAACCCGAACTCCGAAGTCGGAACGGGTGGAACGGGCTACCAGCCCGTCCCGCCCGGCGACCAGCCGGGCGGAAGGGTGGGAGCGTGGATTGGCAATGG
>JAYVQC010000075.1:0-9025 GCA_043757045.1 Akkermansia sp.
CGGAGCGCGGGCTTTCCAGCCCGCAGCAACTCACGCAAGGAAGCAGGCTCGAAAAAATTCTGTTACGCCTCTCCGCAACACGTTGCTGCGGGCTGGAAAGCCCGCGCTCCGTTCACCCGCCCGCGAACACCGGGGTGAATCCGGCTTTGGTCAGGATGCGCGCCACTTCTTCGCGCTTGTCGCCTTGGATTTCGATGCGTCCGTCTTTCACGGTGCCGCCGGTGCCGCAGGTCCTCTGCATTTCCTTGGCGAGCTTTTCTTTCTCGGGCAGTCCGATGCCGACAAAATTTTTCACCACCGTCACGGTCTTGCCGCCGCGTCCGGCGGTCATGCGGAGGATGTCCACGCGACCCCGGCTTTTGCGCGGCGCTTTGCTTTCCGGCTCGGCGGGCGACTGGCCGGGCGGAAGTCCGGCGCTGTTCAAGCCGGCGAAGGGATTGTTGAACTCATTCATCTTCGTGTCGGTTGATGTTCATCGCAGCGCGCGTCCGTGCGTCTTCAACCACTTTTCGGCGGTGGGGTATTCGGGGCAGACGCGCGCCACTTCCTGCCAAAATTTCCGCGAGTGATTCATCTGCCGGAGGTGCATCAGCTCGTGGAGCATGATGTAGTCGGTGACGAAGGCGGGCGTCTGAATCAACCGCCAGTTCAGCGAGATCGTTCCCCGGCGTGAGCACGAACCCCAGCGCGATTTCTGATCGCGCACCGTCACGCGTTGCACGGTCAGCCCGTGCTGCCCGGCGAAGTGGAAAACGCGCGGTGGCAATTCCGCGGTGGCGAGGCGGCGCAAGTGATGTTCAATCGCTGGGCGGCAATCCTGTGCGGCGAGCGTGGGCGCAAGAACCTGATCGGCGAAGGAGACGCCGTGTTCGCTTTCGGTGATCATCACCACCTCGCCCCGGTAGAAAATTTCCGCGCCGAGCGGCCACGCGGTTTTTCCTGCCGGACGGGCGGCCACGCGTTGCATTTGCTGCCGCAGCCAGTCCGCGTTTTTCTCCGCGAACTGCTGGGCCGCCACCTCCGAGCCGCCGCGCGGCACGGTCACGCGCGCGGTGCCATCCGGCCGCAAGCGGAGCACGTAGCGCCGGGCGCGCGGATGCCGCACGAAGAGCAGCGGCACGCTCCGACCGTCCACGACCACGACGACGCCCGCCGAAGGCGTCGGACGTTGGGCACGAAAGAGGAACTTGAACGGCACGGGCGGATTGAAACGGGCGGCGACGTGATTTGGCAACGTCAACCCGCGTCTGGCAGGGCGGGCGATGTTCGTCGCAACCTGCGTGTCCTCCCCAACGTCCACCGCAACCGTGAGATCAAGCCAACGTGCGTGCGTCATCGCGGTGATGGCGAGCCTGTGTTTTCTGGCGTGGGCCGCGCCGGGCCAGCGGCAGATGGAATTCCTCGGGCGTGGACTGGTCGCGCTGCGCACCGGCGAGGAAAAAGTTTTTCTTTCGTGGCGGCTGCTCGGCCCGGAGCCGGAGGGAATTGCCTTCAACGTCTATCGCCAGAGCGGCACGGGCGCGGCGGTGAAGTTGAACCGCGCGGCGATCACGAACGCGTCGTGCTTCACGGACGACGCGGTGACTTTTGCGAAGCCCGTGAGCTACTTCGTGCGCGCGGTCGTGGCGGGGCAAGAGTTGGAAGCGAGCGCGCCGTTCCAGTTCATGACGAACGCGACGGCGAAGGCTTACCTCACCATTCCGCTGAAACTTCCGCCCGGCTATGCCGCCAACGACGGCTCGGTCGGCGACCTCGACGGCGATGGCGAATACGAGATCGTGTTGAAGTGCGAGCGAAGCCCGCGCGACACGGCTTCGACGGGACTGACCGGCGAAACGATTCTCCAAGGTCTCAAGCTCGACGGCACGTTGCTGTGGACGATTAATCTCGGCAAAAACATCCGCGAGGGCGCGCACTACACGCAGTTCATAGTCTATGATCTCGACGGCGACGGCCTCGCCGAGATCGCCTCCAAGACGGCGGACGGAACGACGGATGGACGCGGCAAAATCATCGGCGATGCGAACGCCGACTGGCGCGACACGAACCGCAACTCGCGCACCTTCGGACGCGTGCTGCGCGGGCCGGAGTTCTTCACCATCTTCGACGGACGCACCGGCGCGGCGCTGGCCACGACCAACTACCTTCCCGCGCGCGGCGACCTCGGTGCGTGGGGCGGCAACGGCGGCAACGCTGGCAATGACAGCGTGGGCAATCGCGTGGATCGCTTTCTCGCCTGCGTCGCGTATCTCGACGGCGCGCGCCCGAGCGTGGTGATGTGCCGCGGGTACTACGGCCGCAGCGTGCTCGCCGCGTGGGACTGGCGCGACGGCCGGCTGACTTCGCGCTGGGTCTTCGATTCAAAGGACAAGGACAATCCCTACTCCGGCCAGGGCGCGCATTCCGTCAGCGTCGCCGATGTGGACGGCGATGGCCGCGACGAAATTGTTTATCACTCGATGGTCGTGAACTCGGACGGCACCGGACGCTTCTCCACCGGCCTCCGTCACGGCGACGCCCTGCATGTCAGCGATTTCAATCCCGCGCGGCCCGGCCTCGAAGTCTTCGGCATTCACGAGAACGAGGAGAAGCGGTTCGGCACGCCGGGCGCAGCTTGCTACGATGCGAAGACCGGGAAAATTCTCTGGAGCTTTGGTCCTGACCAGGACATCGGACGCGGACTCGCGGCGGACATTGACCCGCGCCATTCCGGTTCCGAAATGTGGGGCGGTGCGTCCGGTCTCCGCACCGCGACGGGCGAACGCATCGGCAACGCGCCGCGCTCGGCGAACTTCGCCATCTGGTGGGACGGCGACCTGCTTCGCGAAATCCTCGACCGCAACCGCATCTCCAAATGGAACTGGACGAACGCCACGCTCGATCCGCTCTTCACCGCCGATGGTGCGACCTCGAACAACGGCAGCAAAGCCACGCCCGTTCTCTCCGGCGACCTGCTCGGCGACTGGCGCGAGGAAGTGATCTTTCGCACGCCGGACAGCACGGAATTGCGCCTCTACTCCACCACCATTCCCACGACCAACCGCCTCGTCACCTTGATGCACGACCCGCAATACCGGCTCGCCATCGCCTGGCAAAACGTCGGCTACAACCAACCGCCGCACCCCGGCTTCCATCTCGGCGACGGCATGAAAGCTCCGCCCAAAGCAAATCTTCGGGTCACAAAAAGCCCGCGTCCGTGATCATCAGCCCGTGATTTTTTCGACCGACTCGGCGGCCGTGTCGTGGGGGGAAACAGAAATCCAGCGCACGGACAACTGCCGGCGAAACCACGTCATCTGCCGCTTGGCGTATTGCCGCGTTTTGATTTTCACCAACTCAACGGTCTCGGCCAGTGGGCGCGCGCCGCGCAGATGCTCGACGACCTGGCGGTAGCCGATGGCTTGCATCGCGGTCCGATTCTCTTCGAGACCGTGGGCGAGCAGGGCGCGGGTTTCAGCCACGAGTCCGCGCGCGAACATTTCGTCCACGCGCTGATGGATGCGGGCGTGGAGATCGGCGGGAGCGCGTAGCAGGCCGAGAAGGGGTAGCTCGTGGTTCGCGATTCGCGGTTCGTGGTTCCAAGCGGCACGCTGTTCTGAAAACGGTTGGCCGGTCAGGCGGATGACTTCGAGGGCGCGCACGACGCGGCGCGGGTTCTGGCGATCAATGCGTTCGTAGGTCGCGGGGTCGCGTTGCTGAAGCTCGCGGAGCAACGTGTCGAGCGGCGTGGCTTCGAGTTCCTGACGCACGGCGGCGTCGG
This sequence comes from Akkermansia sp., assembly GCA_043757045.1. Lineage (GTDB taxonomy): Bacteria > Verrucomicrobiota > Verrucomicrobiia > Limisphaerales > SIBH01 > JANNGC01. The sequence continues at coordinate 3,761 of JAYVQC010000075.1, forward strand.
AGGGCGGCGCCTCGCCGAGGCCTTCGAGATAAGCTTTCAAGTAGAGGCCGGTGCCGCCGCAGAAAATGGGGATGCGCCCGCGCCCCTGGATTTCTTGCTCCGCCCGCCGCGCGTGCTCGACGAACTTCGCGGCGTCAAATGGCGCGGTGAGTTCCACGACATCAATCAGGTGATGCGGCGCGCGCGCGCGTTCGTCCGCGCCGGGCTTGGCCGTGCCGAGGTCGAGGCCGCGATAAACCTGCATCGAATCCACGGAGATGATTTCGCCGCCAAGTTTTTCCGCGAGCGCCAGCGCGACGGCGGATTTGCCGGAGGCGGTGGGACCGACGAGGAAGATGGATGGGCGCGGAGACATCAGCGTGATGAAGTTTGCCTGAAGGAAAAAAAGACCAAGCTCCAAGCTCCAAGCTCCAGAGAAACATCAAACACCAAGCTCCAAATCCGCCGCGCGCCCGTTTGATGTTTGGAACTTGGAGCTTTTCTGGAGCTTGGTTCTTGGTGTTTGGAGCTTATTTGGAGTTTGGGATTCGAGTTTTGGAATTTGCCTTCCACAACACCGTCATCAGCACCACACCCGCCACGAGGATGCCCACGCTGATTAGTTGCGCCGGCGTAATCAGCCCGGCGCTCAAGTGCGCCGCCGTGTAGTCGCCGCGAAAGTATTCCACGAACGAGCGGGTGAACGCGTAGCAGATGAGGTAGGCGGCAAAGACCTGGCCGTCGAATTTCTTGCGGCGATAGAGCCACGCGAGAAGGCAGTAGAGCGCGAGGTTCAGGAGCGAATCGTAAATCTGCGTGGGATGCACGGGCAGTCCACGCTCCGCGTCCACCGGAAACGTGTCGTTCGCACTGCGCGGATAGGTGATGGCCCAAGGCAAGGCGCACTGGCTGCCGTAGCAGCAGCCGTTCATCAGGCAGCCGAGCCGTCCGAAGACGTAGCCAAGCGCGATGCTGGGCGCGAGGACGTCGGCGAATTTCCACAATTTAATTTTGCGGAAGCGGCAGTAGAAAATCGTCGCCAGCGACGCGCCGATGAGGCCGCCGTAAAAGACCAACCCGCCGTTCTGGACCATGAACATTTCCCACCACGGGTGTCCGGCGAATTTTTCTTTCCAATAACTGCCGACGTAGAGCGAGCGAGCGCCGAGCACCGTGCCGAGAATCAGCCACGGTCCCGCGTCGCCGACTTGCTCGGACGTGAGGCCCGTGCGCGGCGCGCGGCGGCCCGCCGTCCAGAGGCCGGCGAGAAAACCGAGGGCCACGAGCACGCCGTACCAGTGGACGGGCCAGGAGCCGATTTTGAAAGCGATGGGATGCACCGGCGCGGACGTTAGGGAGCGGGAGGAGGGAATTCAAATTGAGAAATGGCGGCAATGCGCCCCGATGTCCCCGGCGTCCCGCCGGGGGCACCAAAGGAACGCTTGCCACTCCTCCGGGCCTGCCGTTCCCTTCTCGCAGTGACCGTCCTGGAAATCATCCGGCGCAGCAGCGAATTCCTTGAGAAGAAAGGCGTGGAGTCGCCGCGCTTGAACATTGAATTGTTGCTCGCCCACGCGCTGAACATGCCGCGACTGAAGCTCTACCTGAACTTCGAGCGCGTGTTGAACGAGGTGGAATTGAGCACGGTGCGCGAGATGGTGAGGCGGCGTGCGGCGCGGGAGCCGTTGCAGCACATCACGGGCGGCACGTCATTTTGCGGGCTGGAGATGAAATGCTCGCGCGCGGCACTGATACCGAGGCCGGAAACGGAGTTGCTCGCGGAAAGGGCGTGGCAGTTTCTCTCAACTCTTAACTCTCAAATCTCAACCGCACTTGACCTCGGCACCGGCACCGGCTGCCTCGCCATCGCCATCGCGAAGAACGTGGCGGGCGTGGCGGTTCACGCGGTGGACATTTCGACGGAGGCACTGGCGCTGGCGCGGGTGAACGCGGAGGCGAATGAAGTCGGGGAACGAATCGTGTTTCATTTCGGCGACGCCTTCGCCGCACTTCCGACGGGGATGAAATTCGACCTCATCGTCAGCAACCCGCCGTACATCGCCGCCGAGGAAATCGCCACGCTCTCGCCCGAAGTGCGCGATTACGATCCACGGCTGGCGCTCGACGGCGGCGCGGACGGGCTGGATTTCTACCGTCGGCTCGCGTCGGAGGCGGGCGCGTTCCTGAAACCGCAGGGCAAACTGATGCTCGAATTTGGCGATGGCCAGGAGACGGCGTTGGAGAAATTGTTTTTTGACGAGAAGTGGATTGTCGAGGGGATCGTCGCTGACTACAGTTCGCGGCCAAGAATTCTAATCGCGCGGCGCGGCGAATGAATCGTCGTCTGAACGCGGGTTTCTAAAATTGTTTCCATGGAAAGTTTGCTCATCAAAGGCGGCGTGCCGTTGCACGGCGAAGTTCAAATCAGCGGCGCAAAAAACGCCGTGCTCCCCATCCTCGCAGCCACGCTGCTCACGAAGGACAAGTGCGTGATCCGCAACGTGCCCGACCTGAGCGACGTCGGCTTCATGGGCAAGATCCTCGCCTCGCTCGGCGCGACGGTGAAGATTGATGGCAACACCGTGACCGTGCAGGCCGCGAAGCTCAAGGCCCACGGCGACTACGAACTCATCCGCAAGATGCGCGGCTCCATTTGCATTCTCGGGCCACTACTGGGGCGGCTGCGGAAAGCGCAGGTCTCGCTACCCGGCGGCTGCGTCATCGGCACGCGGCCGATTGATTTACACCTCAAGGGCATGCGCGATCTCGGCACCAAAATCATCATCGACAAGGGCTACGTCATCGCCAAAGCGCCGCGTCTGCTCGGCACGGAAACTTTTCTCGGCGGTCGCTCCGGCCCCACCGTGCTCGGCACCGCGAACGTGATGATGGCGGCGTCGTTGGCCGAAGGCGTGACCATCATCGAGAGCGCGGCGTGCGAGCCGGAGGTGATTGACCTGGCGAATTTCCTCATCGCGATGGGCGCAAAAATTACTGGCGCGGGCAGCCCGACGGTCACGATCACCGGCGTGAAGGAATTGCACGGCGCGGAGCATGAGGTGATTCCTGACCGTATCGAGGCCGCGACCTTCATCATCGCGGCGGCGGCGACGAACGGTGAAGTGCTGATCAAAGGCGCGCGCGCCGATCATCTGCACGCCGTGCTCGACAAGCTGCGCGAGGCGGGCGTGAAGATTGAACGCTCCGGCCCGAACCTGCTCGTGAAACGCGGCAGCCGCTTGAAGCCCGTGGACATCACTACGCTGCCGTATTCCGGTTTCCCGACCGACGTGCAGGCGCAAATGATGGCGCTCATGGCGCTCACGCCGGGCATCAGCATCATCACCGAACGCATTTTTGAATCGCGCTTCATGCACGTCCCCGAGATGGCGCGGCTCGGTGCGGACATTTCCATCGAAGGCCCGAGCGCCATCGTGAAGGGCGGACGTCCGCTCAGTGGAGCGCCGGTCATGGCGAGCGATTTGCGCGCGTCGGCGGCGCTGGTCATCTGCGGCATGACCGCGAAAGGTTCCACGCAGGTGCACCGCATTTACCACCTGGATCGCGGCTACGAGAAGATCGATACGAAGCTGAAGAACCTTGGCGCGCGCATCGAGCGCGTGGAAGGCGAGTGACGCCGGGCCGCTCGGTCCGGCGTTCCGCGTTCACTCTTCCGCCAGCCGGCGGTAGAGCGTGGCCAGGCTGACGCCGAGCGCCTGCGCGGCTTTCTCCTTGTCTCCGCCGGCCTGCGCGAGCGCGCGGTTGATGTAGGCCAGCTCCTGATCGCGCATGAACGATTTCAGGTTCACCAACGGCGCGGCGGGATTGGTCGCCGCCGTCTTCCCGTTCTTCAGAGAAGGTTCTGGCTCGGGCAGATCAAAAAATTTGGTGTCGGTCATGTTCTGATCCAGCGGCTGCGCGCGGCCCGCCGCCACGACCGTCGGCGGCAGGCTGTCCACCTTGATCACCTCGGTGTCGGAAAGCGCGCAGGAACGCTCGATGGCGTTTTCCAGTTCGCGCACGTTGCCCGGCCAGTCGTGGGCGGTGAGCGCCTGCATCGCCTGGCGCGTGACGTGAAAGGCCAGCCCCGTGCGCGCGTGAACGCGGTCGCGCAGGAAACGTGCGACGAGCAGCGGCACGTCATCGCGCCGCTCGCGGAGCGGTGGCAGTTGGATGGGGATGACGTTCAGCCGGTAATACAAATCCTCGCGGAAGGTGCCGTCCTTGATTTTCTTTTCCAGCGGTTCGTTGGTCGCGGCCAGCACGCGGACGTTCACATGGATGGGGGTGTTCTCGCCCACGCGTCGGACTTCACGGTCTTGCAACACGCGGAGCAGGCGGCTTTGCAGCAACGGCGGCATGGAGCCGATCTCGTCGAGGAAAAGTGTGCCGCCGTCGGCCTCCTCGAACAGCCCCTTCTTGTCATTCAGCGCGCCGGTGAAGGCGCCCCGGCAATGACCGAACAGTTCTGACTCCAGAAGATTCTCCGGCAGCGCGGCGCAATTGATCGGAATGAACGGCGCGAACTGGCGGCGGCTGTTGAAGTGCAGTGCGCGGGCGACCAGTTCCTTGCCCGTGCCGCTCTCGCCGAGGATGAGGATCGTGCTGTCCGTGTCCGCGACGCGCTCCACCATTTTGAAGACCTCCTGCATCTTCGGCGCGAGACCGACGATCTGGTCGAACTGGAATTTGTGTTTGAGCTGCTTGCGGAGATAGACGTTTTCGGAGATGGCCTGATTGTAGTTCAGCGCACGCTGGATGCTCAGTTTGAACTCGTCGAGCTTGAACGGCTTCTGCAAGTAGTCGAAGGCTCCCTTCCGCATCGCCTCGACCGCCGTCTCGACGGTGGCGAAGCCGGTGATGACGATGACGACGGGCGGCGGATGGAGCGCGGTGGCTTTCGCGAGCAGCGTGAGACCAACGGGCCGCGCCTTCTCCAGATACAAGTCGGTGATGAGCAACTCGGGCTTCTGTGTTTCGAGCAGCGCGCACGCCGCCTCGAGGTTGCTGGCGGAATACACCTCGTGTCCCTCCGCGCGCAGTAGCTCCGAGATGATTTGGATCATCGTGATCTCGTCATCAACGATGAGGATTTTAGCCATGAACGCGAGGCTAGGAAAATGGCCCGGCAGCGGCAAGGGATGATACTGCCCTGCAGCCTGGGGGGGTGCATCTTGCCACTGTTGCTGTGGCGGCGGGCATCCTTGCCTGCCAGTGAGCCGTGGCTTCCAGCCCGGCGGGCCAGGCCGCTCTGCGCCGAGACGTGGAAAAGGTTCGAGCACGGCG
>JAYVQC010000076.1:0-31665 GCA_043757045.1 Akkermansia sp.
GGCCGCTGCAGTTTGCTGGGGAGTGGAAAGACCGCGCTCCGATCAGGCGGGCTTCAACTGCGTTCCACTGCCCGTCGCAGTCGGCGTATCGCCACCCGGCGGCACCGTGGAACGAAAACTTCTCCAATGACGCCACGGCGTCAACCCGAGCGCGATGAGCAGAAGCTGACTGCCGACGAAAGCCATCAGCCATTTGAATCCGGAATCCATGAAGCCATAGCTGTGCAAACCGATGCCCAGCATGTTCGTGCCGAACCACGACCAAGCCGTGACGATGTTGCCGGCGATGGCGAGGTTCATCAGGCCGCGTTCCTTGACGAGACCGCCCATGCGCGCGTGCAGGATGAGCACATTCCAGAGCACGATGATGAGCGCGCCGTTTTCCTTCGGGTCCCAGCCCCAGAAGCGGCCCCACGATTGGTCGGCCCAAATGCCGCCCAGCACCGTGCCCACGAAGCTGAACAGCGTGGCAAAGCAAACGATGGCATAAACCATTCGCGCCAGCGACTTGCCGGTGACTTCGCTCAACGAACGCGTGAACAATCCGCGTGCGACATAAACGATGGCGAGGAATCCCGCGACGAACGTACTCGCGTAGCCGAGCGTGATGATGACCACATGCGTGGCCAGCCAGATGTTCGTGTCCAGCACCGCGCGCATCATGATCATGGTGTCGCCTTCGAGAGAGAGATTGTGCGCGACGATGAGCGAGAGAAATCCCACCGCCGCCGCCACGACCGCGCCAATGCCATCGCGATAAAACTTTTCCAGCACCAGCCCGAGCACAATCGCGCCCCAGCCGATGAAGATGGCCGACGAGTAAAGATTCGTGACCGGCGGACGCCCTTCCAGCCACATGCGGAAAATCAGCCCCGCCGTATGGACGATGAAACCGATGAAAATCAAACGCTTCGCCGTGACGCGCCAGATTTCCTTCGCGTTCGCCCAGTAGAGCATGATGAGCAGGAAGGCCGTGAGGTAGAAATACATCGCCCGCTTAAAGGCCAGCATCCGGTTGAAGAATTCTTCGCTCGAACCTTTCTTCAACTCCTTGGTCAGACCCAGCTTTTCCAACGAGCCACGATACTCGGCCAACACGGCATTAAATTTCACCGTGTCTCCGGCGCGATACGCGCCCGCGAGCGTCGCGTACTGGCGGATCGTTTCTGGCAGGCCGCTCTGTGGCGCTTCGAGCAAGACGTCGCCGGTGCGCTGCCAGTCGTGCTGATGATCGCCGTGCTTCTGCGGCGGAACGACGAGCGGCGGCTCCAGACGCGCCATCATATTGTAGCGCGCGGCGATGCGCTGGATGGGGGCAATCATCTCGTCCACCTTTTCCTCGGACAGTTGTTCGCCGCGCGCCTGCGCCGCCTGAAGCGTGGCGCGCACCGCGGTGGCTTGCGTGATATACGTGTCGAGCTCCTTGGTGAAATCGGTCGCGTCCTCGGGCAGCAGCGTGTTCTTCAAGCGCCAGAAGCTGATCCACGCTTGATGAAGCTGAAGCACGGCGTTGTCGTAGGGAGAACGCTCGGGAGCTTTGAGGGCCTGCACGCGCGCGACCTCGGGGCGGAGGCTGTCCAGTTTATCGCGCAGATCGTTGAAGCGATAAAAGTGCAGGCCGCTCTTCTCCACGCCGCCTTCCAGTTTCAGCAGCGAACGCACGTCGGGATGATTGATGACGAAGATGTAGCGATCATCCGCCTTCGGTGCGTTGAGGAAAACTTCGAGCAGCCATTCCGTGGGCTTCAATTTCTTCGGATGCTTGCTGAACTGATACCAGCGGCGCTCGCTGAGTTCGCCGCCCTTGGCCGCCAGTTCTTCCCACGCACCCCAAGCGCCGTTCGCGCCGTTTCCTTCCAGCGGCACCTGCGTGATGCTGCGGATTTGCAGGAGGGAATTGCGCGCCAGTGAATCCATCGGCTGCACGCGACCCTCGAAGACGAGCGGGATTTTGGCGAACTCGGACACGGCAAAAGTCTTGTCGCGCGGCGGCATGAACAGAGCGGCCAGCACCTCGGCGGTGAAGACCGCGATCAGGAACCACGAAACCCACACGCGCCAGCCGCCCGCTTTCGGCGCAGCCTCTTTGGATAATTTGGAATCGGTCATGCAGTCCTCTTTCGCAAAAATTTCACCAGATGAAACATGAATTGGAAAATAAGCCCGGCGGCGACGATGACGCAGCCAGCGTAAGGCGTGATCCATCCGGGATTGCGCACCACCTGCAAAACCGTCCACGGCGTTTCACCCGCCTCGATCAGGTTTCGTTGAATCATGCCGGACTGGAAAAATGTCAGGCCGGAATAGCGCAGCGGATTGTTCATGTAGATTTCCGTCTCGCGGTCTTCCTTGCGCTCCGCGTTTTGGATGCGGATGCGGCTGCGGAAATCCTTCGGCGTGTCCGTGCCCTGATAGACATCGTGCGTCGCCTTGAGCAACGTGAAGGCGAACGGCTTGTAGGCACGAGCCGGGCGCAACGCGAAGGTGATTTCTTTGCCATTTACTGTGACGAACTGCGCCTGCGCCAGGCGCGCCTTGATGCTCGCTCCAAGTTGCGGCCCCATCTCGCGCTGATAATAACGCCACAAACTTTCCGACATCGTTTCGTCCGCCGCCCAACCCGGCGCGACCCAGGTGCCGAGTGAACCATCCGCACCGGCGAGTTCAATCAATGCGACCGGCACATTCTTGCTGTCCATGTCGTGCTTCACTGCGCTGGGCGCAAAATCGAACGAGTTGGCCAGGCCGTTGGTGGTCAGCGGCGGCGCGTTTTGTTGCATCGGCGCGCGAAAGGATGGGTTCGAGTTCGGCAAAAACTCCTTCACGCGCACCGTGAACGGCAGCTTCTCGGGCTTCAACTCCGCGCCCTTCGTCAGCATCGCCTGCGGGATGGCGACGACTTCGTTGGAACTGCCATCCGCCTCCCACTCGAAGGCCAGTTCGTAGTCCATCGGGCTTTCGGAGTAGGAGCGCGTCTGCCCCTCGAAGATGCGCATCTGCGTTTCGCGCGACAGCAAATCCGTCACGAGTTGTCCGGTCAGCAGCAGGATGATGCCGACGTGCGTAAGGTGGATGCCGATTTTCTTTGTCGTCCATTGGAAGCGATGGATGAACGCCGCCGTAAGACTCACCAGCAGCGTCGTGCCGATGAGGTAGCCGCCGGGAAACGGCAGCGGCACCTTGTGGCCGAAGAAGCTGATGCCAAAGATGAACCAGTGCTTGAAGTAACGCTCCTGCGCGACATACAGCCCCTCGTCCGCCTGCGCCACGGTGCCGATGAAAATCAGCACGATGCCCAGCGCGAGCAGCGTGACCGTGAGCCGCAGCGAGGTGAAAAATCTCCAGATGCGATTCATGTCAAAAGCGGAAAGGATGCAACTCAGGATAGTGGGACCGGCGCCCTCGCCGGTCATTAGTCCACCAAGCGCCCCCGCTTGGTGAACTGCAAACGGGGGCGCTTGCAAGACGGGTGACAGCCGAGGGCGGCTGCCCCACTAGATTTTTCCAAATGCGATTCATGTCAAAGCTCCGACGCGGCGAAACGGACGAACGCCTCTTTCTGCGCGACCACCGCCGGCGCGCTGCCCATGAGTTTGTAGAAAAACCACTGCCCGCCGCGCGGCACGATGGCTCCGAGAATCTGCTGATCGTTGTTCGTGAGATTCACCAGCACGGCGCGGGGTAATTTGGCATCCAACGGGCCGGTCACTTCGGAAAGTTGCGCCGCCGCGATTTCGCCGAGGCCAATCTGCCGCCGCCAGCGGTTGACGTTGGCGAGCGTGCCGCCGGTGTCGTTGTCGAACATGCTCACGGAGACCTGCGCCTTCGCGCCCTGCACCTCCGGCACGGCGAATTTTGCCAACTGCATTTGTCCGGCGGGCAACACCTGCCAGTCTTTCGGTGCGACTTTCGCAAACTCGCTGCTGCCGGACTCGGCCTTGGCCGAGGCCACCGCTGGCGTGGCCGATTCATCGAGCTTCACGGACTTGATGAAGTCGAGAAACGCCGCGCGTTGCGCCTCCACGGTTACGGCGTCACCGGACAATTTGTAGAACCAACTCGCGCCGGGACGATGAATCATCACGGTGAGGATTTTGTCGGGCTTCGCGGGATCGCCGCTCGACAGTTCGAACAGTTTCGCCTTCTCGTCGTTGATCGGCAGATCGCGCAACTGCTCGCGCGCCTGCTCCGCGCTGAGTTCGCTCAGGCCGAGCTGGCCGCGCCAGAGATTCACCACGTCGGCCTCGCGCCCGGCCAGAAACGGCAGCGCAGCCACGGTAACTTGCACGTCCTTGCCTTCGGCGGACTGGATGTTGAACGCGGCAAGATTCACTTGGCCGGGCGCGGCTTCGCGCCAACCGGACGGCAGCGTCCAGGAAAGTTTTGGGCGCGAGCGCGGCGCGGGAGTTTCCGTGGTGTCGTTGTGCGCGTGACCGGCGTGCGGGTCGGCGGCTGTGGCGCGTTCCTTTGCTACGCGGTAGGACGTGATCTCCGGCTTGTCACAAGCCGTCAGCACGGCCAGCAAAGCGCCAGCCGTCAACAAATTTCGCATTACCATTCGCATGTTCAAAGAGTTCCGCACTTTAAGGGACGGGTTGGACGTGACCAGAGAGGAATTTATTCCCACGGAGATTCCTGAGGCTGGCATCACTCGAAAGCGGAGAAAAAAGCGCCGGCTTTTACGCCGGTGCTGCAAAACTTATGCCCAAGGGAACTGCCCAGGGACTCACCCCAAGTTCATGCCCAACAAAAACTCGATGTTCGTCTTCGTCTTCTTGAGTTTGCCGAGCACGAGTTCCATCGCCTCGACGGGCGGGACGCCGGTGAGCGCGCGGCGGAGGATGACCACGCGGCTGTGTTCCTGCGGATGGTAAAGCAGTTCCTCTTTGCGTGTGCCGGAACGCTCGATATTGATCGAGGGGAAGATGCGGCGGTCCACGAGCGCGCGGTCGAGATGCACCTCCATGTTGCCGGTGCCCTTGAACTCTTCAAAAATAACTTCGTCCATGCGCGAACCGGTATCCACGAGCGCGGTCGCAATGATCGTGAGCGAGCCGCCCTCCTCAATGTTGCGCGCCGCGCCGAAGAAACGCTTCGGCTTGTGCAACGCATTCGCGTCCACGCCGCCGGAGAGAATTTTCCCGGAGTGCGGTTGAATCGTGTTGTAGGCGCGCGCGAGACGCGTGATGGAGTCGAGCAAGATGACGACATCCCGCTTGTGCTCGATCATGCGCTTGGCTTTTTCGATGACCATCTCGGCCACCTGCACATGGCGCTCCGGCGGTTCGTCAAAGGTCGAGCTGATCACTTCCGCGCCGATACAGGTGCGCTCCATGTCCGTCACTTCTTCCGGGCGTTCGTCAATGAGAAGGATGAAGAGATACGACTCGGGATTGTTCTTCAGGATCGCGTTCGCGAGCTTCTGCATCAGCACCGTTTTGCCGGTGCGCGGGGGCGCGACGATGATGCCGCGCGAACCTTTGCCGATGGGGCAGACCAAATCCATGGTGCGGGTGGAAAGCTCCTCGGGATTCGTCTCGAGGATGAAACGCTTCGTCGGAAAGAGCGGCGTGAGGTTGTCGAAGTGCGTCTTCTCCTTCGCCTTGTCCGGGTCCGCGCCGTCCACGGCCTCGACCTTCAATAGCGCGAAGAAACGCTCCTTATCCTTCGGCGGACGGATTTGTCCGGCGACCAGATTGCCCGTTTGCAAATCGAACCGGCGAATCTGCGACGGCGAGACGTAAATATCTTCCGGGCACGGCAAATAGTTAAAACTCTGCGAGCGCAAGAAACCGAACCCCTCGCCCAACACTTCCAACACGCCTTCCGAGAACAGCACACCGCTGCGCTCCGCGTTCTTCTGGAGAATGTGGAAGATGATCTCGTGCTTCCGCATCGTGCCGTAGTTCTCGATGCCCAGTTCGCGCGCCATGCCATTTAGGTCCGTCATGGACATGGCTTGCAACTCCGCGATGTTAATTTTCAGCGCGGGCGCGGTCTCGGCCCCGGTCACGCGACGTTCGCGGCGTTCGTGGTCCGTGTCGCTCTCGCTCATCTCGACCGCGTGGGTCGGCGGGCGCAAAACCATCTCCGTGTCGTGGTCGCTGCCGGCCTGCGACGACGCGTCCATCGGCGCGTCCATCGGCGCGTCGGGCGGCGGCTCCTGGGAAGGCAGCGGCGCGCGCGGGGCGGCGGCGCGTTCGCGCTCAAAGCGATCCGTGTCCGACTCACGCTTCTCCACGGGGGCGGGCGGCGCGAGGCTGAGATCTTCCTGCTGCGGCGGAGTGGCGGCTTCGGGCGGGGCGGCGATTTTTTTGGCCGCTTTCGCCTTGGCGACTTTCGGTTCCTTCGGCTCCTTGGCTTCTTTCGGTTTGGCAACTCTCGGCATACAGTAATTCTTTTTTCAGTGCGGGAGCGTCAGACAGATTAGGCCCGCGCGCGGTGCACTGGTTGGCTGAAACGTGAACCCATCCCAAATTCGTTCAGGGGAAAAGCCATCCACCAGGGAGGCAAGGGAAATAACGCGCTTCAGTTCGGTGGGACGTTGGCGAACGCCCGGAAAGCTGTCAAGGAACTCGCCGGGGAAATATCCCGCATGGGAATCCCGCGCACACGAGACTTTCCAGTCTCGTGTCCCACCCACTGAACGAGGGCGCACGGCCGCGCGGCGGGAACTCACGCCCGAGCGGCGAGGTGCACGGCGGCGGACGGCTGGCGGGCTTGCAATTCCTGGAGCGCACCGCGCATCACGCCCATTTCGATTTCATGCACCTCGAAGCCGCGCCCCACGCCCTGCAAGAGCGTGATGGTGAGTTGGCCACCGAGATGTTCACGGAATTCTTCCAACCCTTTCAGCACCACGAGCTCGCCGTTGGAATCCTCGTGCAACAGTTCGTTGGCGAAGAGTTCAAAGCCGAGGCGTTCCAGCAAAACCAAAATGCGCTCCGCGCTCACGGCGTCGAGGTAGCCCATCAGGCGCGCGTACAGGACATCAAGTGCAATGCCGACAGCCACCGCCTCGCCGTGCCGGATGCGGTAATCGGAAATCTGCTCCAGCTTGTGCGCCGACCAGTGGCCGAAATCGAGCGGACGCGCCGAGCCAAACTCGAAGGCGTCGCCGCTGGTCGCGATATGGTTCATGTGCAATTCCGCTGAGCGCGTGATGAGCCGTTGCATGGACTCCGGCTCGAAGACCGCGAGGGCGTCGGCGTCGCGTTCGATCTGGTTGAAGAACGCGGAGTCGCGAATGAGCGCCACCTTCACCGCCTCGACGTAGCCTGCGCGCTTGTCGCGGTCGGGCAACGAGGCCAACAAGTCGAAGTCGTTGATGACCGCGAAGGGCGGCGAGAACGTGCCGATGAAATTCTTTTTCCCGAAAGCGTTGATCCCGTTCTTCACGCCCACGCCGGAATCGTCCTGGCTTAAAGTGGTCGTGGGGATGCGGACGTGGCGCACGCCGCGATGCGCGGTGGCCGCGGCGAGTCCCACCACGTCGAGGAGCGCGCCGCCGCCAATGGCAATGATGTAGGAGTGGCGGTCAATGTGGTGTTTCTCGACGTGGGACTGGATTTCCGAGACGTGGAAGTAGGAATTTTTCGCGCGCTCACCGCCTTCAATAATCATCGGCGCGCAGACGAGTTTCAACTCGCTGGCATGACGGACGAAGTAGCTTTCGATGTCGTGCAGCAAGGCGGGCTGCGACTGCGCGAGCATCTCGTCCACGACCACGAGCACCTTCGCCACGGCATTGCTGCGGTCGAGCGCGAGCACCTGGCGGAGCAAGTCGCTCTGCGCGCCGAAGACGCCGCGCGTGAAATAAACGCGGTGCCGCCACGTCACCGAAATTGTCCGCTCAATGCTGGTCATGATAATAGAGTGCAGGGTTCGACGCGCGGCGGCGGAATTTATTTACCCGGTTCCACGACGGGCACGAAAACGGCGCAGACCGGCGAGCCGACCTCCAGCTTTTCGCCGGTCGGCGTCAGCCGGCCGGTCTGTGGATCAATACGGAAAACGACGACGTTGTCCGTGCTCTGGTTTTCCGCGAGAAGAAAATTCCCGGAGGGGTGGATCGCGAAGTGGCGCGGCGTGCGGCCCTGCGTATTTTGATGCTCGACCAGCGTGAGCTTCCCGGTCTTCTCGTCGCTGGCATAAACCACGATGCTGTCGTGGCCACGATTCGAGCCGTACACAAATTTACCGGACGGATGCACATAGACTTCTGCCGTACTGAAACCTTTCTCCACCGCGCCCGGCAGCGTGCTGATGGTCTGTAATTCCTGCAACGTCCCGCGCACGCCGTCCCACACGAAGACCGTCATCGTCAGCAGCGTTTCATTGATGACATAAGCGAACTTGCCGTCGGGACGGAACGCGATGTGACGCGGGCCGGAGCCAGGAGCCACGGTGGCAAACGGTGGGGCATTCGGCGTGAGCATCGCCCCGGCGGCATCGAGTTTATAGACCAGCACTTGATCGAGTCCCAAGTCGCAGGCCACGGCGAAGCGCTGCCCCGGCGCGACCATGATGGCGTGTCCGCGCGGTGCTCGCTTCTCGTAGTCGCCCGTGCCCCGATGCTGGATGAAGGTTCCGGGCGTGCCGAGCGAACCATCCTCCTTGATGGGGAGCGCCTCGACACTGCCGCCGCCGTAGTTCGCGACCAGCACGCATTTCCCCGCGCGGTCCACATCCAGATGACACGGCCCGGGACCGCCGGAGGTCTGCTGGTTCAACAGCGTCAGTTTCCCGCTCGAGGCGTCAATGGCGTAGGCGCTGACGGCTCCAGCCTTCTGGCCGTTGAACTGAGAGAGTTCGCCAATCGCGTAGAGAAATTTCCCGGTCGGATGCAGCGCGAGATACGTGGGATTCGCCGTCTCGGCCACCAGACCGACGCGGGTGAGTTTGCCCTCATCCGTCATGCGCCAGCAGTAGATGCCCTTGCTCCTGGCACCGGTGTAGGTGCCGAAATAAACGAAATGATCGGCACGGGCGCAGCCGATCGTAATGAGCAAGGCGAGCGCGACGCGCAACAGAGGAAGGGATTTCATGCGGCCAAGCAAACCGGAGAGGCGGATGGGATACAAGCGCGCAGACGGGCGCGAGTGCGATCGGGGTGCCTCTGGCCACTGTTGCTGTGGCGGCGGGTATCCTTGCCGGCCAGTGAGCCGTGGCTTCCAGCCCGGCGGGCCAGGCCGCTCTGCGCCGACACGCGGAAAAGGTTCGAGCACGTCGGGCCTATTCACACTTGGGCCGGGCGGCTGGAAGCCGGCCCTCACTGGCCGGCAAGGATGCCCGCCGCCACCGCCTCAGACAACCGTGCCAAGATGCACCCTCCGGCGTGCTTCCTGAAAGGTCGGGCCGCAGGCGCGGGCAAATTTGGGCTTGCCAGCTTGGCGGACAATTCCTAAAGTTCTGTCGTAACAGAAATAACTGTTACGCAACTGGAATGGAACCTTATGAAACTGATCCTCTGGACTCACCTGACCTACCTCGCCATCAGCATTGCCCTCACCGTCTGGGTGGCGCGCACCCTGCACAAGAACGGGCGCATCTTCCTCGTGGACTGCTTTCACGGGAACGAGGGCCTGGCGGACTCGGTGAACCACCTGCTCGTGGTGGGGTTCTATCTCGTCAATGTCGGCTTCGTGACGCTGGCGCTGCGTTTCGGCGTGCTGGCGGGAGACATGAAGGAGGCGCTGGAGAGCCTGAGCACCAAGGTCGGTCTCGTGCTGCTGGTGCTGGGTGCGATGCACTTCTTCAACCTGGCGGTGTTCACCAGTTGCCGCCGCCGCGCGCTCTATGCGAGGGCTGCGGGGCTTCTGCCGCCGGCCTTGCCGACTAACCGGATGACTGCGCTTTGAAAAGCGTCCGGGACACGCGGCCGTTCGCTCACGCGGGCGGCCTGTTTTGTTTTATTGAGCAGGGCTGGCAAGGGCGGGGCCAAGCAGTTCCAGCAATCGCTTGCTGCGATACGCGAAAATTTTCTCCACATCGCGGCGTACGAAAAGCCGGTCAATAAGCGCGCCACCGAACACGGAGTAGCGGACGACATCCCGGGCCAGCGTGCCACCGTCGCGTTCCTCGAAGGTGTGCTCGTGAATCCATTGGCGGTAGGGGCCGCGCAATTGCTCGTCCACGAAACGAAACGGCGGCTCCCACGCGCGGATCAGCGTGCGCCAGCGCAGCGGAATTCCGCGGACGCGCAGCTTGTAGTCAATGAGCGTGCCGGCCCGCATCTCGATGGGGCGCGGCGTGAGCACTTGAAAGTTCAGGAAGTCCGGCGTGATGGCCTGCAAGTTCAGCGCGTCGCCGAAGAACGCGAAGACCTCCGAGCGCGGGCGGGGCAGCCACAGTTCAGAATGGAAAACGACCTCGTGCATGGTCGTGCGTCAGAGTTTGGTCTTGAGGCCGCACGCGCGCAGAAAGCACCAGCCGCGCGCCGCCTCGAACAAAACAAACCCGGCGGAAAGAAACAGCACCACCCCGAGCCAGACGAGTTGTTGGACCGCGATGACTCCGCCGATGAGCAACGCCAGCCCGATGGCCGCACGCATCCAGCGCCCGGCGGAAGTGAGGTTGGGAGAGAAGAACTTTTTCATCAGCCGAGGGTCTTTCGTTTGGCGAGGGTGCGCAAGGCGGTCAATTGATCGCAGAACTCAGTGAGGCTGCCGGAGCGCGTCGCGCCGATGCGTTTGATGGCCTCATCGTAGCCGACCGCCGCGCGCCCACCGATGATGATTTGAACCTCAGCGGGCAGGTAGCGACGCAGCTTGTTCAATTCCTCCGGCAAATTTTCATCATCCGCGGGATAAACAATGCTCAGAGCCACAGCGCGGGCGTGATGCTGCGTGGCGGCCCCGGCGATTTCTGCGGCGGGCAGGCTGGTGCCCAGATACGTCACGCGCCAGCCGAGATCCGTCGCGGTCGCGGCGACCATCACCGCGCCGAGTTCGTGCAACTGTCCGGCGGGCGTCGCGACCACGAGATGGGGTGCGTTGGCGGGCAGGGCGAAAGGTCGCGAAGCGTGGCCGAGAAAAACGCGGATGGCCGCGCTCGCAAAATGTTCGTGCGCCGCCGTGATCGTCCCATCGCGCCACAAATCCCCGATGGCCTGCGCCACGGGCGCGACGACGTGCTCGACCAGCCCATGCTGGCCCAACGACACCGAGGCGCGGTGCAACGTTTCCTCGAAGGCCAGCGCATCAAGTTGCCGGGTGGCCGCGATGCACTGCGCCACAAATTCCTCCGCGCTTTTTCCCCGCGAGTTCGCGGCGGCGGCGCGTGGCGATTCGGCGACGGGTCCGGCGAGTTCCGTGAGCCGCGCGTTCGCCAGTGTGGCGATCGTGCCGATGCTGTGGCCGACTTCCGTCGCGCGCCGGAGCAGTTGCAAGCGCTCGATTTCGGCGTCGGTGTAGAGCCGCCGATTCGTGCCCGTGCGGCTCGGCTGCACGGCCCCGTAGCGTTTCTCCCAGACCCGGATGACGTGCGCGGTCAGCCCCGTGCGCCGGACCGCGCTCTGGATGGAATGATGTGCCTCAGACATTGCGATACAGTTAGACATAAACTAAACACAGTTCAACAGATTTCATAAAATGCAGGATTAATTCTTAAATACTCTGTTACGTGTCGGATTAAAAAAAGTGAGACAAGTATTTGACAAAGTGGGATTGATTAGACAATCTCCCGTCGCAACGAACGTCGCTGCGACCCATGACCACAGCCCCAGTCAACATTGTTTTCGGTGGAACAGGAGGAATCGGTTCCTCGCTTTGCCGTCTGCTCGATGCGCGCGGCGTGCAGCTTGTAGTCGCGGGGCGCTCGGAAGAGTCGTTGCGCCTGCTCGCGGATTCTTTGCCGAACATCCTTACGGTCCAGGCCGATGCGACGATCCCTGACGACGTGAGGCGCGTGTTCGAAATCGCGACGGAAAAATTCGGCGGCTTGGATGGAGTCGCGCACTGCGTCGGCTCACTCCTGCTCAAGCCCGCGCACCTGACCACGGACGACGAGTGGAGCGCGACGTTGCTCACCAATCTCACGTCCGCTTTCCACATCGTGCGCGCGGCCACGGCGGCGATGATGCGCCGTCCGTCCGGCGGTTCCATCGTGCTGGTTTCCTCTTCGGCGGCGCAGTTCGGCATCGCCAATCACGAAGCCATCGCCGCCGCGAAAGCTGGCGTCATCGGACTCGCGCGTTCTGCCGCCGCGACTTATGCACGGCAGAAAGTGCGCGTGAACTGCGTCGCGCCCGGACTCACCCGCACGCCGCTCACCACGACCCTGACGGCGAACCCCGCTTCACTCGCCGCGTCCACGGCGATGCACGCGCTCGGACGCATTGCGGAAGCGGACGACGTGGCCTCCGCCATCGGCTGGCTGCTGGAGCCGGGAAATAATTTCGTCACCGGACAGGTCATCGCCGTGGACGGCGGACTCGGCTCTGTGCAACCGCGCTTCGTTCAACCAAACTCCCCACGCCCATGAGTAAAGAAGTCATCATCATCGGTGCCGGCCCCGGCGGGCTGGCCAGCGCCATTCTCCTCGCCGCCTCCGGAGTGCGGGTGAAAATTCTCGAACGCGCCGACAAACTCGGCGGACGCACCAGCCGTCTCGAATTGGGCGATTACAAATTCGATGTCGGCCCCACGTTCTTTCTCTACCCGCGCGTGCTGGAGGAAATTTTTCAAATGGCCGGCGCGAACTTACGCGACGAGGTCGAACTCATCCGCCTCGATCCGCAGTATCGCATTCTTTTTGGCGCGGGCGGCCAGATGGATGCCACGCCGGACATCACCCGCATGGAGCAGCAAATCAGCCGCCTCGCCCCGGCGGACGCGCCGGGCTTCGCGCGCTTCCTCAATGAGAACCGCGCGAAGATGGTCGCGATGGAACCTTGTCTTGAGCAGGCCTATCACGGCTGGCGCGATCTGCTCTCAGCGCGGTTGCTGAAAATGCTCCCGATGCTCCGTCCGCATCAGAGTATTGACGCGTATCTGAAACGCTTCTTCCGCGACGAGCGCGTGCGCCTCGCGTTCTGCTTTCAGTCAAAATACCTCGGCATGTCGCCGTTCCGCTGTCCGAGCTTGTTCTCAATTCTATCCTTCCTCGAGTACGAGCACGGCGTGTTTCACCCCGTGGGCGGTTGTGCGGAAATCAGTCACGCGATGGCCCGCGTGGCCCAGCGTTGTGGCGTGGAAATCCTGCTCAACGAACCGGTGGAAGAAATTCTTTTCGAGGGCAAGCGCGCGGTCGGCGTCCGCACCGCGACGGAAGTTCACCGCGCCGACGCCGTGGTGATGAACGGTGATTTCGCCCGCGCCATGCAACGGCTCGTGCCCGATCATCTGCGCTCGCGCTGGAGCGACAAGAAAATTGCGAAGAAGAAATTTTCCTGTTCCACCTTCATGCTCTACCTCGGCCTCGATGGCGAATACGACCTGCCGCATCACAACATTTTCATCGCGAAAGATTACGCGCAGAACCTCGACGACATCGAGAACCGCCACGTCCTCAACGACGAGCCGTCGTTCTATGTCCAGAACGCCAGCGTGACCGATGCCACGCTCGCGCCGCGCGGGAAGAGCGCGCTCTACGTGCTGCTGCCCGTTACTCATCAGCATCCGAACGTGGACTGGCGGCGCGAGACGGCGCGCTATCGCAAGTTGGCGCTGCAACAAATCGCCAAGGCCGGCTTCACCGATGTCGAGCGGCGCATCCGTGTCGAGCGCGTCATCACGCCCAACGACTGGGACCAGCAATTCGAGATTCATCTCGGCGCGACGTTCAACCTCGCGCACTCCCTTGATCAGCTTCTGCACTTGCGCCCGCGCAACCGTTTTGAAGACCTCGACGGCGTCTATCTCGTCGGCGGCGGCACGCATCCCGGCAGCGGCCTGCCGGTGATTTTTGAATCCGCCCGGATCAGTTCGCGCCTGGTGCTCGAAGATTTTGGAATGCCGCTGGCCGAGCCGAAGAACCGTTCCTTTGGCATGTCCGAGGAACGCACCGCCCTGCTGGAGACCGCGTGATGCAAATCCCCATCGTTCATTTCAATGACGTGCTGGATGGCGAGCCGTCGTCCGCGGTCGCGCTGGAACGAACGGGGGAACTGGACCTCGCGCCCGTGCGCGCCGCGCAGCAGCAGTGGGTCTCCACGTCCGTGCGTGAGCGGCTCCGCGTGATTAAAAACTTTCGCCACGCCCTCGCCACCCGTTCGACGGAACTGGTGCGCGCGCTGCGACCGGCGGGCGAGACGGAGGCGGCGGAAATTCTCTCCGCGCAAATCATCCCGCTGGCCGAGGCGTGCCGGTTTTTGGAGCGCGAGGCGGAAAAAATTCTTGCGCCCAATCGCCGTCCACACGGCTCCGTCCCGCTTTGGCTGCGCGACACGCGCGCCGAGGTGCATCGTGAGCCGTGTGGCGTCGTACTCGTGGTCGCGCCGTCGAACTATCCCGTGTTCCTCCCCGGCGTGGTGCTCGTGCAGGCGCTTGCCGCCGGCAACGCCGTGCTGCTCAAACCTGCGCCCGGTGGCGGGGCGGCGGCGGACGCGCTGCTGAAATTGCTCCACGCCGCAGAACTGCCCGTCGCGCTGGTGACGAAACTAGACGAGCACGCCGGTGCCGTTCACGACGCCCTCGCTGCGGGCGTGGACAAGGTCGTTTTCACCGGCTCCGCCGCGACCGGTCAGAAAATTCTTCACGCCTGCGCCCAGCAACTCGTGCCCGCGACGATGGAACTCTCCGGCTGCGACGCGATGTTCGTGCGCGCCGACGCCGACGTGCCGCTGGCGGCGCGCGCTCTGCATTTCGGCCTGCGCCTGAATCGCGGCGCGACCTGCATCGCTCCGCGTCGCGTCTTCGTCCACGAGTCGCGCGCGGCGGAGTTCGAGGCGGAGTGCCTGCATTGTTTTGCCGAGGGTCCGACATGGACGCAGCCTGGTGCCGGCTCCAATCCGAAACCGAACTCACGGACTGATGAGGGGCCGGTGCCCCTCACCCCGGCCCTCTCCCTCGGGGAGAGGGAGAACGGCATCCAGCCTCACCAGAATCTGGCGCGTCCCTTTATTCGTACGCTGAATGACTGTCTCCCTCTCCCCGAGGGAGAGGGCCGGGGTAAGGGGAAACGCGACTCTACTTCGCCGAAGAATTTGTCCAGCAACCAAGCCGGTGCTGAATTTTTAAGCATCGCCAAACTCGTCATCGAGGCCACGGCCCAAGGCGCGCGCGTGCTGATTGGCAAAGTGAATTCTCTCGGCGAAGTCACGTTGCCGCTCCTCGTCATCGACGCCAAACCCGGCCTGCGCCTGCTGCGCGAGGATCATTTCTCCGCCGTCGCCGCCGTGGTCCGCGTGAGCAGTGACCGCGACGCGCTGGCCGCAAATGACGAGTGTCCCTACGCCCTTGGCGCGAGCGTTTTCTCCGTGGACGAAGGGGCCGCGCGCGCCTTTGCCGCGCGCATCAACGCGGGCAGCGTGGTCATCAACGACCTCATCGCCCCTACCGCCGATCCGCGCCTGCCCTTCGGCGGTCGGCAGCAGAGCGGCTTCGGCGTGACGCGCGGCGCGGAGGGCCTGCTCGATCTCACCGTGCCGAAAGTCGTGAGCACGCGGCGCGGCCATTGGCGTCCGCATTACGCCGCGCCGCGCGATGGCGATGCGGAATTCTTCACGCACTTTCTTTCCCTGACCCACGCTCCCAAGTGGAGCACCCGGCTGAAATCCGCGCTCGCGCTCTTCCGCGCCGCGCGCCAACGGAGAAAATCATGAACCCCACCTCGGACAAAATCGGCATCATCGGCGGCGGACTCGGCGGACTTGCCGCAGCCTGCACCCTCGCAGCACGCGGCCACGCGGTCGTGCTCTTCGAGCGCAACGACTGGCTCGGCGGCAAGGCGGCGGTGCTGGAGCGCGACGGCTTCCGCTTCGACATGGGACCGACCATTCTCACCGTGCCTTCCGTGCTGCACCGCATCTTCGGCGAGGCGAACCGTCGTCTCGAAGATTACCTCGATCTCGTGCGCCTCGATCCGCAGTGGCGCTGTTTCTTTGAGGACGGTTCGACGCTCGACCTGCGCGAGAACCTCGACGACATGACGCGGCAATTGGCCGCGTTCGCGCCGGACAGCGAGGAGGGCTACGGCAAGTTCCTGCGCCATGCGGAGATCCTGCACCACATCTCGGACAAATTTTATTTCTACAAATCCATCGGCGGATTGCGCGACATGTTCGATGTGTCCAATTCTTTCAGCCTCAGCACGCTGCGCGACGTGCTCTCAATGCGCATGGGCCGCAGCGTGGCCTCGATGGTGCGCAGCTACGTGCCGGACGCGCGGGTGGCGCAGATGATTGATCATTTCACGCAATACGTCGGCTCAGCACCGGACCAGTCGCCGGCCGTGCTGTGCGGCATCGCCTCCATGCAGACGAAGGAAGGCGTGTGGTATCCGCGCGGCGGCACGGGCGCGGTGCCGCGCGTGTTGCGCCGGTTGGCGGAGGAGCTTGGCGTGGAGTTCCGCACTGGAACCGAGGTGACGCAGATTCGTTTGCGCGGGAGTGAAGCAATTGGGGTGGAGACCGCCGCCGATGGGTTCGTGCCGTTGCGCGCCGTGGTCTCGAACTGCGACACCGTGCGCACGCATCGCGAACTCATCGGCGGAATTCCCCGGCAGCGTTTCGAGAAGCGGCGCGGCTACGAGGCCGCCTGTTCCGGGGTGGTGCTCTACCTGGGCTTGAATCGCGGCTACGATCATTTGCTGCATCACAACTTTGTTTTCTCGCGCGACCCGCACGAGGAGTTCGACTTCATCTACAAGAAGGGCGAACCCGCGCCTGACCCGACGTGCTACGTCTGCGCTCCGGCGCGCACGGAGCCAGGCGTTGCGCCGCGCGGCGGCGAGGCGTTGTACGTGCTCGTTCACACGCCGCATTTGCGCCCGCATCACAACTGGCGCGAGATGCTCCCGCGCTACCGCCAGACCATCATCGAGAAGCTCAAGCGCGTGGCTGGGATGGAGGATATTGAGCAACGCATCGTGTGCGAGGACGCGCTCACGCCGCAGGGCATCCAAGATCGCTACCGCGTGTTGCACGGCGCGATCTACGGACTGGCCAGCCATGGAAAATTTCTCGGCGCGTTCAAACCGTCGAATCGCAGCCCGGACGTGCGCGGACTTTATCTCGCGGGCGGCTCGGCGCATCCCGGCCCCGGCATGCCCATGGCGCTGATGTCAGGGTGGATTGCGGCGGATGCGTTCCATCAAGATCGGGAAAAATTTCCGACGACCGAAACGGAGTCGGCGACGCCCGAGCGCGCGGCAGTCTAGCAATTCGCGCCATGACCTCCGCACGAACCACCAGCCCGGCCCCGGCGGTCTCGCCGCTTTGGATGCGCTGGTTCTCGGCCTACGCCGAGCGGTACGTGCGGAAAAACTTTCACGCCGTGCGCGTGCTGCGACCGCCACCGCCGCTGTCGTCTGCGCCGCTCGTGGTTTTTCTAAATCACGCCTCGTGGTGGGATCCGATGACGTGCCTCGTGCTGCGCAACCGTTTCTTCATGCAGCGCGAATCGTTCGCGCCCATTGATGCGGAGGCGCTGGCAAAATATCCGTTCTTCCGCAAACTAGGTTTCTTTCCCGTCGAACAGCACAGCGCGCGCGGAGCGGTTGAATTCTTGCGCGGGGCCACGGACGTGCTGGCGCGTCCGAATGCTGCGCTCTGGCTCACGCCGCAAGGCCGCTTTGCCGATGCGCGCGAGCGGCCCGTGCACTTTCGCAGCGGCTTGGCGCATCTTGCCGAGCGTGTCGGCACCGCCACGTTTCTGCCGCTGGCCGTCGAGTATTCGTTTTGGGAGGAGAAGCGGCCGGAGATTTTTGTGAGCTTCGGCGAGCCGTTTTTGATCACGGACTCGCCGAGCGTACGGCGGCGCGCGGACGCGCCCGCGCTTTTTTTCGAGAGCCGCCTGCGGTCGGCACAGGACGAACTGGCCGAGGCGGTGATACGCCGGGACGTGACGAAATTCCGCGTGCTGGAGCGTTCGCGCGGCGGCGTGGGCGGAATGTATGACGTGTGGCGGCGCGCGAAGGCGGCGTGCCGTGGGGAGAAATTCCAGCCAGAGCATGGATTGAAATGAAAACAGTGTGGCGAGAATCAGTTTGGCCCTCCGTGAAATCGGTGCCTCTGGCATGTTTCACGTCCACCCTCACCCCGGCCCTCTCCCCCGGGGAGAGGGAGAAAGTCAGCCAGCGTTCGGCGAGCCGGACGCACGGGATGTCAGTGAGACTGAAAGCCCTGCTCCCTCTCCCAGCGGGAAAGGGCCGGGGTGAGGGAGAATGCCACTTCATCCATTCTAGTGAACGAAAACAGAGGAGACGGGATCGATGATCCTCCTCGCCTCACTCGGCCTGCTCTGCGCGCTGCTCCCGTGCGCGCTGTTCCTCCGCAACCTCGGCATGTATCGCGTGCCCGCCGCGGCGCAGGCGGAGAAAAAATTGCCGCGCGTGTCCGTGCTCATCCCCGCGCGCAACGAGGAGGCGAACATCGCCGCCGCGCTGGACTCGGTGCTCGCAAATCGCGGCGTGGAGTTTGAAGTGGTGGTGCTCGACGACCACTCGACGGACCGCACGGCGGAACTGGTGCGGGAAATGGCGGCGCGAGATTCGCGCGTCCGGTTGGAAACGGCTCCACCGTTGCCGCAGGGTTGGTGCGGCAAGCAGCACTCCTGCGCTGTCTTGGCCGGACACACCTCCGCGCCGCTGCTCGTGTTCATGGATGCCGACGTGCGCCTCGCGCCGGACGCGCTGGCGCGTCTGGCGAACTTCATCGTCGAGCAAGACGTGGCGCTGGCGAGCGGCGTGCCGCGTCAGGAACTCGGCACCGCGTGGGAAAAAATTCTGATCCCGCTGATTCATTTCGTGCTGATCGGCTTTCTGCCCATCGCGCGGATGCGCCGCAGCGTGGAGCCGGCCTACGCCGCTGGTTGCGGGCAGCTTTTCATCGCGCGCGCCGCTGATTACCACGCGTGCGGCGGTCACGGCGCGATTCGCGCGTCGCTGCACGACGGCGTGCAACTGCCGCGCGTCTTCCGCCGGCACGGTTGCAAAACAGATTTATTTGACGCGACGACACTGGCAACCTGCCGCATGTATCACACCGCGCGCGAAGTGTTTTCCGGCCTTGGCAAGAACGCGATTGAAGGTCTCGCTGCGCCGGGGCGAATCGTCCCGGTGACGGTGTTGCTCGGTCTCGGGCAGATTCTGCCGTTCGTACTCGTGGCGGTTCCGGGCCTGCCATTCGCGATCAAACTGATCGCGGCGCTGGCCGCATTGCTCGCATGGCTGCCACGCTTCGTCGCCTGCTCTCGGTTCGCGCAGCCCGTCGTCAGCGCATTTCTACACCCGCTCGGCGTGGCCGTGTTGCTCCTCATTCAGTGGCGCGCGCTGTTTCAACACTGGCGCGGGCGTCCGGCGGAGTGGCGCGGACGCAGCTACGTGAAACCCGCTGCACTGTTGTTGGCGCTGACCTCGACGCTGGCGTTCGCAGGGCAGGGGATGGGTGTGATCACGAACGTGCCGGGCTTCACGCTCACGGATCAGTTTGAGGTGACGAACCGTTTCACGCTGCCGAGCACGAACCTGAGCTTCATCGTGGTCGCGGATCATAAAGGTTCCAAGCAGTTGGAGGCATGGATTCAGCCCGTCCATGACCGGCATGGCCGCACCGTGGCGATTCTCGGTGTGGCGGACGTGGCCAAAGTTCCCGCTCCGTTTCGTCCGATGGTCCGCCGCGCGTTTGTGAAAGATTTGAAGTACCCCGTGCTCCTCGACTGGTCCGGCGCGGTGGTGAAGTTGTTCAACCCCGTGCCGAACGTCGCGAACATTTATCTGGTGCGAACGAACGGGGCCGTCATCGCGCAGTGGTCGGGAGCCGCCACGAAAGCGCAGCTCGAAAGCGTCACGCAGAAGATTCGCGCGGAGCAGCCCGGCGACTAGGACGGGCTCCCAGCCGGGCTCACGATTCCCGGAGCCGCAGCAGCATCGCCTTCTTGTTCGTCCCGTCCACTTCCACGCTCTGCGTCGTAATGTCCGGGTCATCCTTGAGTGCGTGATGGACGATGCGGCGGTCGAAGGCGGAGAGCGGTTCCAGTTCCACTACGTCTCCCCAGCGGCGAACTTTCTCGGCGGCTTCGTGCGCTTTCTTGATCAGCACTTCGCGGGCTTCCAGGCGGTAGCCGCCGACATCCACGGTGACTTTCGGTGCGGTGAGGTCTTGCTGAAAGAGGATGCGGTTCAGGATGTATTGGAGGTCGGCAAGCGTCTGGCCCTGGCGGCCAATGAGCCGGCCCGAGTCCTCGGCGATCACATCGAGCAACAGTCCGTCTTCCACATGCTCCTCGACCTTGGCTTCGAAGCCAAGGAGGTGAAGCAATTTCAACAAGGTCTCGGTCGGTTGGGCTGCCATAAAGTTTTTAGTGCTGCGTTCGTCACCGCCACCCGCCCGTCGCGCCTCGCGTCACTTCTTTTTCTTTGGCGGCACCACGGTCACGGCCACTGCTTCGGTCGCAGTTTTGGTGGACGTCAGCTTGGTTTGCAAAATCGTTAGCAAATTCTGGACGGTCCAGTAAAGCGTCAACCCTGCCGGCTGGTTGTAGAGGAAGACCATGAAGATGAGCGGCATGTACTTCATCATCGTCTGCTGCGCGGGATCCATGCCCGGCGTGGCGGGCGTGAGACGCGCCTGGAAAAACATCGTCACGCCCATGATGAGCGGCAGCGGATTCAGCGGGAAGCCCGCGATCAGCATCAGGGTGTCCGGCTTCGAGAGGTCGCACGCCCAGAGGAACGGCTGGCCGCGCAGCTCGATGGCGCTGCGAATCATGTAGAACAGCCCGAAGAAGATCGGCATCTGGATCATCATGGGCCAGCAGCCGCTCATGGGGCTGACTTTGTTCTCGCGCCAGAACTCCATGACCTTCTTGTTCATCTTCATGGGGTCATCCTTGTATTTCGCCTGGAGCTTCTTCAGCTCCGGGGACAAGGCCTGCATCTTCTTCATCGAACGCGTGCTCTTGGCCGTGAGCGGCCAGAAGGCGAGCTTGATGAGAATGGTCATGAACACGAGCGACATCGCGTATTCGCCGAGCTTGTGGGGAATGATTGGCGCGATGACGGAGTGGATGCCGTTCATGAAACGCAGCATGACTTTGGAAATGATGCTGAAGAATCCGAAGTCCATGATCGCGTCGGTGCCGCGGCCCACGCTGGCGAGCAGTTTCTCGTTCTTCGGCCCGGCGTAAATCGTGAACTGCCGTTCGACGGCCTGGCCAGGCGGCAGCGCGACCGCCGGGTAGCTCAGGGACGTTTCCAATCCGTGCGGCTCGCGCACCACCTTGGAATCGGCGGCGATTTCCGCGCCGGTGGGCGGCGGCAGATTGATGCGATGCGCGGCAAACTGTGAGCCGTAGGTGTTGGTGTTCGCTGGCACCAGCGCAATGGTGAAAAACTGGTTATGCGCGGCGGTCCACAAGATGCGGTTGGGACCGGAAGAATAATCCGGTCGGACCGTGCGGTTGCAGCCGAAGCCACCACCGCTGAACCACGCGTGATCGGTGTGCTCCGGCTTCTGGCCGTTGTACCAGAACACGCCCATCGTGGTCATGTCGTCGTGCGCGCTCATGGGCGTGGCGGTGCCGCCGCTGATTTGCTGTTCGGGCAGCAGCACGGCCTGGGCGGAAGTGTTTTCGACGCGGACGCGCGCGGTGATCTGGTAATTGCTGCCGAGGTCGAACTGCTTCACGACGCGCAAACCCGACGGCAATGTTTTCTCCGCTGTGAGCGTGGTGGTGGAAGTGCGGGCCAGCTTGAACTGATTATCACCGAGGAGGTCGCCCGCCTGCATGGCCAGCACCGGCACGCGCGCGTGCTCGTTCAGCGTGGCGAACTGGTTGGTGCCGGGCGCACGGTCGCAACCGACGGTTTCGAGAAAGCCTTTCAACTGCACCTGCTTCAAGCCGCCGCCGCGCGACGTGAACGAGTAGATGGCTTCGCCCGTTTCAAACACCTCGACCGTCTCGGGCGCGTCCGCCGCGATGGCGATGACCTGGTTCGTGCTGCTCACGGTGGCGGCCACGACCGGCGCGACCACATTGGTCACGATTCCGGTGGCGTTGGTTGCGAGCGTGTTATTAGCGGACGCTACCAGGTTGGTGCCGCGCAGTGGCACCTTGGTGGGCGGATACCAGACGCCCACGAGCCATTGCCAGAGGAACAACGCGCCGAACGACGCGACCAGAAGAAGAACTGTTTTTCGATCCATGAAATTTGAGCGCGCTAGTGGCGCGGTGAAAGTGAGGGGTTGAGTTTAGTTTCCGCAGGCAGGCCAGCTTTTCTTTCCGGCACCGGGTCATGCCCGCACGGTCCCCACGGCTGGCATTTGCAGAGACGTTTCGCGGTCAGCCAACCGCCGCGCCCCACGCCGTGCCGCGCCATCGCCTCACGCGCATACTCCGAGCAAGTGGGATGAAACCGGCAGCCGCCAGACGGCCCGACAAGCGCGTGCAACACCGGCGACACCGCGCATTGGTAAACACGCAGCGCCCCCGTCGCGATCCATTGGGCCAGGTTCATTCTGGTTTGAGTAATTTCGCCCGCTGAAGCGCGGTCAGGTAATCGCGCTCCACGTCGGCGAACGACTTTCCCACAATCGAATTGCGCGCGACCAGCACAAGTTCCGCCGGATACACGAGCTGATGTTGATGCAATCGAAACGCCTCGCGCAACAGGCGGCGGGCGCGCGTCCGCACCACGGCGCTTCCGATTTTCTTGCTGGTGATGACGCCGAGGCGTGTGATGCCACCGGTCTTTTCCATCCAGTTCAAGGCCAGAGAGCCGACGGCGAGACGCTGGCCGAGATTCTTGGCGCGCTGGAAATCGCGGGTCTGCTGGATGCGCTGCGCCCGGCGCAGGCGCAGCGGGCGGGCCGGCGCGGTCATAACGGAAAGGGCGGCTAGGTGCCGACAGGCGTGAGGCGTTTGCGGCCGGTGCGACGGCGGTTCTTCAAGATGGCACGACCGCTCTTCGTCGCGTTGCGGCTGCGGAAGCCGTGCTGACGTTGGCGACGAATTTTCGATGGCTGATACTGGCGTTTCATATTCAATGGCCGCTGCGCGGCGTTCCTCTCCGTGAACCGTCCCGGAAAAGGGGGCAAACCTTAGCAACGAAGGTCGGGGTGTCAACGGGAGAAACCTGAATTTACCGCCCGCCCCGGAGCGCGGGTTTTCAACCCGCAGCAACGGGTAATGGCAGGAGGCATTCTTTTGAGCTGGAGGCGCTCGACGGTCGAACCTTGCTGCGGGTTGAAAACCCGCGCTCCAGCCCGTCCCAAATTCTCCAACTCCATTCTTGCAAAGGAGACTTCGTTGTCTAACTTCCCCGTCCCGCATCCGGCCCGTGCCGTGGCGCGGCGTAATAGACAACTTAGAATTTTATGCCTACAGCAAACGATCTTCGCCGCGGAATGGCGATCATTCACAATGGCGACGTCGCCGTGGTCCTCGAGACGCAGCATCGCACGCCGGGCAACCTGCGCGCCTTCGTCCAGGCCTCGCTCCGCAGCATCAAGACCGGCAAGACCGCCGACGTGCGCTTCAGCTCGACCGAGAAGGTCGAGGTCATCCCCATGATGACCACGAAGATGGAGTTCAGCTACAAGGACGGCGAAGACTTCGTGTTCTCTAACCCAGAGACGTACGAGACCGTCACGCTGCTGATGGACCTCGTCGGCGACGCGAAGAATTACCTCGTCGAGAACTGCGCCGTCACCGTCACCTTCGTGAACGAGAAGCCCGTCTCCATCGAAATTCCTTCCAGCGTGATCCTCACCGTGACCGACGCGCCGGACGGCGTGCGCGGCGACTCGGCGAACAACGTGCAGAAGACGATCATCTTGGAAACCGGCATCACCGTGCAGGCCCCGCTCTTCATCAAGACGGGCGAGAAGATCAAGGTGGACACCCGCACCGGCAAATACATGGAACGCGCCTGACGTCCCGCAGCATTTTCAAAAGCCCGCCAGCGATGGCGGGCTTTTTGTTTTCCATGGGATGGAACGACGGC
Organism: Akkermansia sp.; assembly: GCA_043757045.1. Taxonomy (GTDB): domain Bacteria; phylum Verrucomicrobiota; class Verrucomicrobiia; order Limisphaerales; family SIBH01; genus JANNGC01. The sequence continues at coordinate 24,106 of JAYVQC010000076.1, forward strand.
GAGCAGCGCAGGTCATTTGCCTTCACTTGCGCCCGCTGAAGTGGCGGGCGGGCGCTCCGTTGATCGTTTCCAACTGCGACCAGGAACGCACGACGTCGGACTGCGCGCGGAGCGGGCGCGCGTCGGCGGTCACGGTTTGCAGCGGAAGGCCGCGCAGCGGAGACAGGTCGCTGATTTTCGTGTCGTGCAAACGAAGCTCGGTGAGCGGCATCATTTTCAAGGGCGCGAGGTCGGTCACGTCGGTGAACGACAGATCTAGTTCCGTGAGCGCCAGGCCTTGCAGCGGCGTCACGCTGCGGACGCGCGTGTTCGCGGCGCGCAGAATTTTCAGCGGCATCTTTGCCAGCGGCGCGAGGTCTTCCACCGCGGTCCAACTCACATCAAGTTCCTCCAGGCGCAGCTCCGCGAGCGGGGCCAAATCCGCGAGCGCGCCGCGCCGACGCGCGGCAGGATCGCCCGCGAGGTTCAGCACGCGCAGATGTTCTAGCGCGCAGAGCGGCCAGATGTTTTCCAGCCCCACACTCGACAAGGTGAGTTCCGTGATTTCGCCATCCACGACGCGGTAGTCTTCTTTCTTCCCGGCGAAGTTTGGGTTCGCCTCCTGCAGGGTCGCCATCACGCGCTCGATGCGTTCTTCAACCGGAAGTTTCTCCACGCGGCGGAGGAAGTCGCGCCGGTCGCTGGGATCGGCGAGCAACGCGCTGGCGGCCGGACGCGCGGGACGCTCCATGCGCGTGGCATAGAGGTAACTGCCCCCCACGACCAGCGCCGCGCCCAGGGTCAGCGCAACAACCCAACGGGAATTTTTCCGCGCCGGTTCGTCCCGCGCCATGCGGCGGCGCTGGCTTTCATCGCTGTGTTCCCACACGCGCGCTTCTTCACGGACGTGCAAAATTTCCCCGACGAGTTCCGCGTGGCTGGGCGGACGCGCCTCGCGCTCCTTGGCGATCATCCGCGTGAGCAGACGGTTCACGCCCGCCGGGCAGTGCGGCAGCAGCGTGTGCAGCGGCGCGGGCGTCTCATTGACGTGCTTGTACATCACGCTCATGAAGTCTGGACCCTCGAAGACGGTGCGTCCCGTCATCATGTAATGCAGCGTGCAGCCGAGGCTGTAAATGTCCGTGCGCGCGTCGAGATCGCGCTGCCCGCGCGCCTGCTCGGGACTCATGAAATGCGCCGAGCCGAGCACGAGTCCGGTCACGGTCGCGCTGGTCGCGCCTTCGCGGAGAATTTTCGCGAGACCGAAATCGCCGAGCTTCACCGTGCCGTTTTGCGCGAGGAAAATGTTGTCCGGCTTCACGTCGCGATGAATGAGTTGCGCCGTCTGCCACGCGTGATCGAGCGCCGCCGCGACGTGATACGCGATGTCCAGCGCCTCCGTGAGCGGGAGCCTTCCGAGCCTTTTCAAGCGCTGCTGAATCGTCTCGCCCTCGATGAACTCCATCGCGATGTATTCGATGCCCTCGCTCTCCCCAGCGGTGAACACCTGCACGATGTTCGCGTGGTTCACATTCGCCGCCGCAATGGCTTCCGACTGAAAGCGCGCGACGAAACCTTCCTCGCTGGCGAGGTGCGGCGGGAGAATTTTCAACGCCACGGTGCGCTGCAAGGCGAGTTGCCGCGCCTCATAGACCGCGCCCATTCCGCCACGCCCGAGTTCGCGGAGGATTTCGTAACCGGCAAAAATTTGTCCTGCCTTGAGGGCCATTCAACTCCTTGAAAATCCGAACGGGCATGGGACGGCGGCGCACGCGGGACTATTCGCGGCGCGGGCGGGGAGGAAGTGCGGCCGGCAACTCATGCGGCGGTGGTAACAGAGGCGTGGGGAAAGTTCAAAATGAGTTCCGGCGCGCGGGCTTTCCAGCCCGCAGCAACTCACAGTCGTCAGCAGGCTCTGGACGAGTTGAGGAGCGTTCGTCGTCAGCACATTGCTGCGGACAGGAATGTCCGCGCGCCGTACGCTCCGCGCGTGCGACATGACGAACCCGTTTTCAAAGGCTGGACCAAGCCCGGCCCCATTCCGCCCGGCGCGCTCGGTCACGGCCCGAACGTGGAACCGGGCGAGACGCTCGACGCCATCAGTGGATTCTTCCGGCTCTTCCAACTCGCCCACGGCCATCGCTTCTCCACTGACGACGTGCTGACCGCGTGGTTTGGCACGCACTGGTGTCCGAGCGCGCGGGCCGCGCTCGATCTGGGGAGCGGACTCGGCACCGTGGGAATGATCGCGGCGTGGCGCTTGCCCGGCGCACGGTTCGTGACGGTTGAGGCGCAGGAGGACAGCGTGCGGCTCGCGCGCAAGTCCGCGCAATGGAACGGACTCACCGACCGCTACGACATTCGCCAGGGCGATTTCCGCGACGCGGGTGTGTTGCGTGAGGACGAGAAGTTCGATCTGGTGCTCGGCAGCCCGCCGTATTTTCCGCCCGGCAGCGGCGTGGAAGGGGATCATCCGCAGAAGATTGCCTGCCGCTTCGAGATGCGCGGGAATGTTGCGGACTACTGCACCACGGCGGCGCGGCATCTCGCGCCCGCTGGATTCTTCGCGTGCGTCTTCCCCATCGCGCCAGAGGAACAGCACGAGCGGGTGAAAGCTGGCGCGCGCGAAGCGGGACTCGTCATCGTGCGCCGTCGTCCTGTGGTCTTGCGCGAGGGTGAGCGGCCCTTGCTCGGACTCTTCGGCATGATGCGCGCGGTGGACTTGCCCGAGGCCATGCGCGTGCGGACGTGGGAGGAACCGCCGCTCATCATCCGCGCGCGGGATGGCACGGTGCATCCTGAATACGCGGCGGTGAAACTGTCCTTTGGGTTCCCGCCGTAAGCGGGTGGGAAGAAACTTTTCGCACCGCAGCCCCGCGCCTCGTTCGCGCGCTCTTCCCTGATTTGACCTGCCCCCGATCTTTTTGCGACGCTCCGCGCATGGGCAATTCGTTTGGTCAACTCTTTCGCATCACCACCTGGGGCGAGTCGCACGGGGGGGGCGTGGGCGTCGTCGTGGACGGCTGCCCGCCGCGCCTCGCGCTCACCGAGGCGGACATCCAGCCCGACCTCGACCGTCGCCGGCCCGGCCAGTCGAAGATCGTCACGCCGCGCAAGGAGAGCGACACGGTGCAAATTCTCTCCGGCACCTTCGAGGGGCAGACCCTCGGCACGCCCATCAGCATGTGGGTGAAAAACACGGACCAGCGTCCCGAGGCCTACAGCGAGATGGCCACCAAGTTCCGCCCGTCGCACGCCGACTACACGTATCAGGCGAAGTATGGCTTTCGGAACTGGCAGGGCGGGGGACGTTCCAGCGCGCGCGAAACCATCGGGCGCGTCGCGGCGGCGGCCATTGCCAAAAAGATTTTGCGCGAACGCTTCGGTGTCGAAGTCCTCGCCTACGTGAAACAGGTCCAACGCCTCATCGCCGACGTGAATCCCGAGACCGTCAAGGTCAAGGACATCGAGTCCAACATCGTGCGCTGCCCGCAGACGGCTACGGCGGAGAAGATGATTCGCCTCATCGAGAAGATGCGCCGCGCGGGCGACAGCGTGGGCGGCATCATCGAAGGCGTGGCGCGCGGCGTGCCGGCGGGCTGGGGCGAGCCAGTGTTCGACCGGCTCGAAGCGGATCTGGGCAAAGGCATGTTAAGCCTGCCCGCGTCCAAGGCCTTCGAGATCGGCTCCGGCTTCGGCAGCATTCTGATGACGGGCCGCGAGCACAACGACGCCTTCCGCGCGCGCGGCGGGAAAGTCCACACGCTCACCAATCGTTCCGGCGGCGTGCAGGGCGGCATCTCGAACGGCGAGACCATCTACTTCCGCGTCGCGTTCAAGCCCGTGGCCACGGTCATGCACGAGCAGGAAACCGTGGACGTGAATTTGAAAAACACGACGCTCAAAGGCCGCGGCCGCCACGACCCCTGCGTGCTCCCGCGCGCCGTGCCGATGGTCGAGGCCATGACCGCTCTGGTGCTCGTGGACCACGCGCTGCGGCAGAAGGCGCAGTGCGGGTGAGCCTCGGGTGATGCGCTGCGTACCCTCGGGGGGAAAAAGAAGCGCGGCCTTTCAGCCGCGCTCCTTCCGAAATCAAACCTCTCCTACCCGTTCACGCCGCCAGCGCTTCGCGCTTCAGCACGATGCCCCGGGCCGCGAGCGTGCCGCGCACCACTTCCACGAGCATGTCCAGCGAGAAGGGCTTGAGCAGCAGCAGGCTCTTGCCTTCGCCGGTGTAATTGCTCTCCTCCTGATGGCCCGTCATCAAAATCACCGGCGTCTGCGCCGTCACCGGGTTGGCGCGCAGCGCGGTCACCGTGTCGTAGCCCGCGCCGTCCGGCAGCACCACATCGCAGAGCACGAGGCTCGGCTTCTTCTCCAAGGCCAGGCGCAAGCCCTCCTCGGCGCATTCCGTGCACAAGACACGGCAGCCCAGATCGGCCAGTGTCTCGGCCATCGCCTCGCTCAGCGTGGTGTCGTCTTCAATAATCAAAATCAATGGTTTCATCGTTCCAAACCCATCGGCGCAATCGGGTGAGAAGTTGAAGGGGAAATTGCACCGCCCGCTGGCGAGGTGGGGCGGTGTGGCAAAAGCTGAAATAGCGAAAGCAGAAAGAGGGGAACGGGCGCTGAACACGCCGGGCGCGGGTAGGGCGTCGCTGTCCTCAGCGCGCCGGACTGAGGCGTTCCCGAGTTCCGCCGCGTCCTGCCGATTCACGCGTGGCGCGGTGAGGACACCGCGCCCTACCTCGCGCCGGGTTTTGCCCGCTCCGCCTACTCCGGCAGGGCCTGCCCGCCGTGCGCCGCAGGATTCGGCCGCCGCAAGAGCAGCATCGTCTGCCCCTTTTCATTCGCGGAAGAACTCTGCACGACCCACCCGTCTTCCTTCAATTCCTCCAGGCTCAGGTGCGCGTGCGGGCCGCCCTTGCTGGGAAAGAACACATACTCCCACCGCGCCAGACGCGACGGCGCGGCCGGGTGGGATGGTGGTCTTCGGGAACGCATGGCCCACACTCGGCTGGACTGGCCGCGTGTCAACCGGCTTGCAAACGCTGGAAGGCAGGAGGCGAGAGGAACTTTGAACTTTGAACTCTGAACTCTGAACCTTGAACGGGGAAGCCTCGAACGACGGACGCCGTCTGCGTTCAAAGTTCGAAGTTCAACTGTTCAAAGTTCAACTGTTCAAAGTTCAACTGTTCAAAGTTCAAAGTTCCGTTTTCCCCCCATTCAGCCGCGGCCTCCACCAGGTCCCAGACCTTTCCAGAGTGCAAAATGCAATTGGCCCTCACTTTTTATCGGACTCAGCCCGGATAAAAAGGCTTACTTGGTTCCAAGTAACTGCGGTAACATGGCTTAGAAAGCTATCCGACCCACTCCGGCCAGACCGGGATGCGTTGGGAAGACACCGGGACGAGCTGGGTAGAGGGTGGGATGCACTGGGGAACCACCGGGAACAGATTCCCGGTGGTTTCCCAGTGCATCCCGGTCCGGCCCCAACGCATCCCGCCCCCGACGGAGTTCATCCCGGTGCCGTCAGAGTGTGTCCCGGTGCCGCCGGACTGTATCCCGCCCACGCCCCAGTTCATCCCGGTCCTGCCTGAGCCGGTCGGAGCGGCGGACAGCCCTGTCCGCCGTCGGCCCACCTCACACCCCACGCGGAACTCCGTCCACGACCGGCGCGCCGCTCGGCTCCTGCGACCGCCGCTCCCGCCCGGGCCGGACACCGCGCCGCCTTTCCCGGCTACGGATCAAGTCCAAGGCGGGAGGGAAAATCTTCTCGACCGGCCAGTTGCGTCCCTTTTAGTTTTCCACCATGAAACTAGATAGGCTGAAACCCGCGCCGCCTACTCACTGTTAGGCGTCATCATTACACGCATTGGAAGATGAAGCTTTTTCAAATCAGGAAACATCGGAGGCGTCCCGCAAATTAGAGGCTTATGGTTATCATCAAGCAAATCTACTGCTATTCTTGCATCATCGCCTGCATCCAGTCGTTTTTCAGTGACCATCATAAGTTAGTTACACAGAATTTGTTGATTCACGCCTTTCCAGACCTTTTCTTTGTTTATGACTCTCAGAAACCCCCAAGGATTGGGGCGATGGATTTGGGCGGTCTTTGCGCCGTTGGCACCCGAATAAAAATCCACCCTACTTTTGGATTTGGCTTTATGACAGAGGAGTTGCCCGCCGATACCGACATTCGCGAGATTGCGCTCACCGACATACAGACTCTTTTTATCACTACCCGACACCAAAAAGAAAACCCTCAAAGCCCTTGGATACATTGTGTCAGATTCAAAGAGTTTGTTCCCAATGCGGACGCTGTTTGGATTATGAATCCGAACGAGGATATTTTGGTCGATGTTTTTCGTTTCCATCAGTGGTCTTTTCAGGATATGCGAGACATGGGATGCGTATTTTATCGGCTTACTTTGACATGACGCCTAACCATGCGCTGCACCGAACTGCGCCATCGCGCTCCTGTTGGCAAGCGGGGCGTTTCGGTGGGCGCAGTCGGTGAGCTTGGGGCGTTAGGCCGCTGAACAACATTCCATCTATGGCTACAAAAAAAGACGCAAACCTCCCGTCAAGATGGACGGCTACAGTCTTCATCGCGATTATCGGGTTCTTTATCGCGGAAGAATATCGCTTGAGTAGCGTTTTGAAGGTCACTTTGGGGGTTGTTGCTGCGGCTTTGCCTCGTTTATTCATTCGTTACGCCTGCTCAGACTGCGGAAATAGAGTTGAGCCAGAATCCGAGTTTTGCCCTACTTGCCGAAGTCATTTTCTAAAACCCAAAAAATAGCCATGACACCACAAGAAGAAAAATACCTGATTGCATCCCAAGAACGGATACTAAATACCGTCTTGAATATTCACGCCGAAAGCAGAGCGACAAAAGAATTACTGATTCTATTGGCGGGCAAGATACTCACCTTTCCTGAAGGACAGACCGCCGAGAAATATTGGCAGGCTTGTTTTGACAGCGCGTTTTCCGAGTTACGTCAGCGAGGCCAGTCCGAGTCGCCGAAGCAGACCTAGCGGCTCTTTTTACTGCTTGGTCGAGATCCTTTTGTGTGACTTTGTATTTTTTCATATCTCCAGTTATTACACTTTGGGCGAGTCAACGCGGCCTAACCATGCGCTGCACCGAACTGCGCCCCCACGCTCCTGTTCCAATTCGGGCGTCACCGTGGGCGCAGTCGGTGAGCTTGGGTCGTTAGGCGTCGTAGTTACATTCTTGGTTTTCATAAATTTATGACTGAAATAGAAAAAGCCATCATCAAGTCATTGGCGGATTTAGCTGTCCACACGACAGAAATCGGAAAAGCACAAATGAGTATTGCCAATTTCATTGCTCAACACGTCCCAAATTTATCTGAGGCCGAGAAATCAGAAGTTCTAGCTCATGCAGAGACTTCGTGGCTTCAAGTGCAGAAGTTGCAAGACGCGGCCAGCAAGCTCCGAGTTCTTTTGTCGTAGAAACGCCGCCTAACCATGCGCTGCACCGAACTGCGCCCCCACGCTCCTGTTCCAATTCGGGCGTCACCGTGGGCGCAGTCGGTGAGCTTGGGTCGTTAG
>JAYVQC010000077.1:0-8781 GCA_043757045.1 Akkermansia sp.
TTTGCACAAAAGGCGGCGCGTGTCAGCCGGTTTTTTCTTCGCATGAAGACAAGGTGATGGGAGAGAAGAAATGGAGCGAGCGAAGGGATTCGAACCCTCGACACTCACGTTGGCAACGTGATGCTCTACCAGGCTGAGCTACGCTCGCTTCCAAATGCGGGCGCGAACTTAGAAGAACTTCCCGCCTTTGCAAGCCCTGTTTTTGCGCGCCACCTCACAAGCCCTTCATCCAGCCCAGTTCGGTCAGCGCGTTCACGATGAACTGCACCGCCACCGCCGCGAGCAGCAGGCCCATGATGCGCGTGGTGATGCGCATCGCGATGGGCCTCAACCACTTCGCGCCGTGTGCAGAGAGCCGCAGGATGGCGTAGCTCGCCACGCCGACGATGAGAATGGAAAGGCACAGAAAAACTTCCTGCGTGAAATCCGCCGCCTTGTTGTGCAGCAGGATCGCCGTCGAGATCGCGCCCGGTCCCGCGAGCATCGGAATGGCCAGCGGCGTCACCGCGATGTCGTCCTTGGCCGCGCCCGCCGCCGTCTCCTCCTGGGTTTCCTGCACGCGCGAGCGTTGCGCGCGCAACATGTCCAGCGCCACGAGCAGCAGCACGATGCCACCCGCGATTTGGAAGGCCGGAAGTTTGATGCCGACGAACTTCAAGATCCATTCCCCGAGAATCGCGAAGGCCAGCAGGACCAGCACCATAATCACGCAGGCCACGCGCGCCATCCGCACGCGCTGTTGCGGCGTGTCGTCCGCCGTCATGGCCAGGAAGGTCGGCACAATCGCAATCGGGTCCACGATCACGAAGAGCGAACTCACCGCCAGCAGCGTGTATTCAATCAGCGTCATGGTTTATCGTCGGTGAGCGCGCCGGAGTTAGTGGGACAGGCGCCCCCGCCTGTCGCTGGTCCTGCAAGCGCCTCCGCTTGCAGATCACCCAGCGGAGGCGCTTGGTGGACTAATGACAGGCGGGGCGCCCGTCCCACCACCGCCATCGCGCACGGCGCGAGAATCGCGTCGGTCATGCCATGCACAATCTTTTTGTCCGCCGGCACCAACGTCGCCAGCACGCCGCCGAGCTGCGTCCGCGCCGCGTCGCCTTCGCCGCCCACGAAATAATACGGACACAGCCGCGCGCGCGCCGGCATCGTCTTCAATTCGTCCGCCTCGAAGTCATACCACCGCGCCGTCACCGTCTTCGGTTTCTCGAAGCGTTGCAGCACATACGGCGACAGCGGGAATTCCACCAGCGCCTTCTGCACCGCCGCGCTCCACTCCCCTTGCGACAAATCACTGCCCAGATACACGCCGCGCGCGCCCCATGCCTCCGCTGAAAATCCCGACACTTTCAAAATTAAATCCCGCTCGCGCTGCGACAACGATTTCAACTGCTCCCAGTTCGTCAGCTCCAGTCCGGGAATCGCCGCGTGCGGCGGCAGCGGCGTCGGGTCGAGCACCCACGAATACGGCACCAGCGGGAGCAGGCGCTTGAAGAATCCCTCACCCAGCGCCTGCCGCCAGACCTCGCGCAGGTTGCGATTCCACAACAGCGCGAAGAGCAGCTTCTCTTCAAAAATCGTTTTCGGCGGCGGCGTCACGCGAATCTTCTTCTCCGCCGCGAGGGAAAAAATCTGCTCGGCGTTCGGCACGTTCGCGAGATCGAACAACTCGAAGAACCGATACACGGCGTCGCCTTCCTGGAAACTGTTGAATTCTGAACTCTGAACTTTGAACTTTGAACTCCCGAGTTGCGCCGCCATCCATTCCATCTCGGGCCGATACGTCGCCGATTCCTCCGACACCACGATGTGAACCCGCGCCGCACTTCCGAAGATGCTCTCGAACCCACGCAACATCCCGTCCGCCCCGCCGATGACTTCTTCGCTTCTGCCCTCTGCCTTCTGCCCTCTGCTTTCTGAGTAAGTCTTGTTCAACCACGCCGTCACCCCAATCCCCCCCGGCACGCTGTCCAACTCCGTGATCGCAAATCCCTTCTCCGTGAGCATGAGGTCCGGTCGGATGACGCGCGGTAGCTCGTTCTTAAACGCCGCCGAGCGCTGACGCTCGATCAATCCCGCCGGCTTGCCCGCCTCAAGCAATTCTGCGATCCACTTCGGCTGCTTCCCTTGCACGCTCTGCCGGTAGAGCTGGTTCACGCCGCGATAAAATTGCAGCGACACGCGCCCCAGCCAGTTCAGTTCATCCACCTGCGCCGCGCTCAACAGAAATGGCTCCGGCGAAATCCGCCACGACATTCCCGCAAACAACCCCTCCTTCGGCAACGCGTCGCGAATGAACTGCGCCCGCGCCTTCGCCGCCGAAATGTCCGCCGCTGATTCCGCCTCACTCAGATTCACGCGCGCGATGATACGGAATTCAATCACAAGCGCAAACTTGGACGGTCACATCTCAGGGAGCGCGGGGAACTTTTGCCCGCTGGATTTCGCGCGGCGCTGAAAGTGATGCTGTTGCCGCTGGTGGCGTTGGTCGTCGTGGCGGTGGGTTGCTGGTGGAAGCTGTGGCGGTAGGAGCGGGCGGCGTGCTGATGCAAAGCGCCGGGGTCGCGCTACGCCCGCACCTGTCCCGTGCCGTAGCCCAGCCACCGGTAAGTCGTCAGCTCGTCCAGACCCATCGGGCCGCGCGCGCCGACTTTGTCGGTGCTGATGCCGATCTCGGCGCCCATGCCGTATTCGCCGCCATCGGTGAAGCGGGTGCTGGCGTTCCAATAGACCGCCGCGGAGTCCACTTCGGCGAGGAACTTCTGCGCGGTGGCCTCGTTGCGCGTGACGATGCTGTCCGAGTGCGCCGAACCGTAGGTGCTGATGTGGTCAATGGCTTGTTGCACATCGGCCACGACGCGGACGTTGAGGATGTAGTCGTTGTACTCCGTGGACCAGTCCTGCTCGGTGGCGGGCTGGAGGCGGAGTTGAGAATTGAAGGTTAAGAGTTGAGAGAATGACGCGGCGTCGCAGCGCAATTCCACGTTCTTCTCGTTCAACCGCGTGGCGATGGCGGGAAGAAACTTTGCGGCCACGGTTCGATCCACGAGCAGTGTTTCCATCGCATTGCACACGGCTGGCCGTTGCACCTTGGCATTCATCACGATGTTCTCGGCCATCACCAAATCCGCCTCGCGATCCACGAAGACGTGGCAGACGCCTTTGTAGTGTTTGATCACCGGCACCTTCGAGCAATCGGTCACGGCGCGGATCAGTCCCTCGCCACCGCGCGGCATGCAGAGGTCCACGTATTGCGTGAGCGAAAGCAGTTCCTTGATGGCGTCGCGATCCGTGGTGGCGACGACCTGGATGGCGTGCGCGGGGAAGGTGCCGAGCGTCGCACGTCCCGCCTCGACCATGGTCTGCGCGATGATTTGATTGGAGTGCATGGCCTCCTTGCCGCCGCGCAGAATCGTCGCGTTGCTCGACTTGAAGCACAGGCTGGCCGCGTCGGCGGTGACGTTGGGTCGCGACTCGTAAATGATCACGACGACGCCGATGGGCGAAGAAATTTTCTTGAGGCGCAAGCCGTTCGGGCGCGTGCGTTCGTCGAGAACTTTGCCAATCGGGTCGGGCAGGGCGGCCACTTCGCGCAAGCCGTGCGCCATCCTGGCGATGCGTTTGTCGTCGAGCTTCAAGCGGTCGAGCATCGCGGTGCTGAGGCCGAGAGACGCGCCGGTTTGCATGTCCTTCGCGTTCGCGGCTTTGATGGCTTCGGCGTTTTTCTCCAGCGCCTCGGCCATGGCGAGCAGGCAGCGGTTCTTCTCGTCCGTGGTCAGCTTGGCCAGTTCGCGCGACGCCGCCTTGGCCTGTTGGCCAAGCAACGTCATCTGTTCCGTCAAATTCATGCGCGCGAAAGATAGGGGAAAAGTTTCGCGTGAGAAGAGGGAACTGGCTTGGACGGAGCGCGGACTTTCCAGTCCGCAGCAACGTGCGAATGACGAGTCCTATGGACGTGGCTAAAACCGCTCTGACTTTCTAGCTTGCTGCGGACTGGAAAGTCCGCGCTCCGTAGCGGCGGGCTTGCCTCACGTGCCATCCGCCGTTCAACTGCATCATGGCTGAAGGACAAAAGTTGGGGCGGGTGCAACGCGTGCTGCGCGGGATTTTTGCCGTGCTGTTGGTCGCACTCATCGGCGGGCTGATTTACGTCTGGGGCTTTCGCGATGTCTCGCGGCAGAACAAGCTCATCACTACGGTCGTGATGTTGATGGCGGGTTACGGAGGCTTTCTGTTGTGGGTGTTGTTCGCGGCGCGCTGGCAGAAGCGCGCGCGGTGGATGGTTTTTCTCGGGACGATTCTCGCCCTCATCATTTGCCGGTTCACGCTCCGCATCAGCGGGGTGAACGGCGACTTGCTGCCCATCGTCGAGTGGCGCTGGCAGAAGGCGCGGGTGGTGAGTGTGGAGAAGGTCGCGGCCACGAACGCCCCGGCGTCCGTCGCGCTCACGAATCGTTATCCGCAATTCCTCGGGCCGACGCGCGACGGCGTGTTGCCCGGCCCGCTGCTCGCGCGCGACTGGAAACTGAATCCGCCGAAGGAATTGTGGCGGCACGCGGTGGGTTCCGCGTGGTCGGCTTTCGCGGTGGAAGGTCCGCGCGCCATCACGCAGGAACAGCGCGGCGCGGAAGAACTGGTCATGTGCTATGACGCGCTCACCGGCGCCGCACTTTGGTCGCACGCGGATGCTTCGCGCTACGCCACGGTCATCGCCGGTGAGGGACCGCGGGCCACGCCTACGATTTCAGGCGCGCATGTTTTCACCCTCGGCGGGGCCGGGGTGTTGAACTGCCTCGAACTCGCGACCGGGAAAAAGCTTTGGAGCAAGGACACGTTGAAGGAACACAGCGCGAAAGTCCCCGAGTGGGGCGTGGCCTCCTCGCCGTTGGTGACGGAGCGCGCCGTCATTGTGGCGGTGGGTGGGAACAAGCAGTCGCTCGTGGCCTACGCTCGCGACACGGGCGCCGTGCTGTGGAAGGGCGGTCACGACGACGCGCACTGGAGTTCACCCGTGCGCGTAACCCTGGCGGGCGTGCCGCAGATTCTGATCTTCTCGCAAAACGTCACCGCGCACGACGAGCAGTCCGGCGCGGTGTTGTGGCAGTATCCTTGGAGTAATCCGTTCCCGCACGTCGGCGTGCCTTTGATGCTGACGGGCGACCGTGTGCTGGTTTCGCAAGGCTATGCGGCGGGCAGCGAATTGATCCAAATCACGCACGAGACGAACAAGTGGCGCGCGAAGCAGGTGTGGAAATCCATCCGCATGAAATCCAAGTTCGGCACGCTCATTCAACTCGATGGTTTTGTGTACGGCCTCGATGACGGCGCGCTGGCGTGTATTGACGCGGCGACGGGCGAATTGAAATGGAAAGGCGACCGCTACGGCCACGGTCAGATGATGCTGGTCGGAAAATTGATCCTGCTGATGGCGGAGAGTGGCGACATCGTCCTGCTCGAACCGAACCCCACTGAGCAACGCGAACTGACTCGCCACAAAGTCTTCACCGCCAAAACGTGGAACCCGCCCGCGCTCGCCGGAGATTTGCTGTTCATCCGCAACGACCGCGAGGCCGCGTGCCTGCGGCTGCCGGTGGCGCGTTAGAACTTCGTGAACTTCTCCAGTTCCTTCACGCGGCGATCAATGTCCGCGCGTTTCACCGTCGTGGTCTTCTTCAGACCAAAGCCTTCGCAGCAGAAGCTCGCGGTCACGCTGCCGTAAATCATCGCGCGCCGGATGTTTGCATCAATGCTGCCGCGCGCGCTGGCGAGGTAGCCCATCATTCCACCCACGAAACTGTCGCCCGCGCCCGTCGGGTCGAGGACGTTTTGCAGTGGATACGCCGGACAGATGAAGATGCCGCCGGGCGAGGAAAGGATGGAACCGTGCGAACCTTTTTTAATGACGACATAGCGCGGCCCCATTTTGTGGATGCGCTTGAGCGCGGTGAAAACATTGTCCGTCTCGGTGAGCTGATGCGCCTCGCTGTCGTTGAGGACGAAGCCGTCCACGCGCGGCAGCAGCTTCACGAGCGAGTCCTTCGCGATGTTCAGCCACAAGTCCATGGTGTCGGCGACGACGAACTTGGGCTTGCTCATCTGGTCGAGGACGTGGTGCTGGAGCTGCGGCGCGATGTTCGCGAGCAGGACAAAGCGCGACTTCTTGTAGCTGGCCGGGAGATGCGGCGTGAACTTCTCGAACACGCCCAGCTCGGTGAGCAGCGTGCGGCGATGGTTCATGTTCACCTCGTATTCCGCGCTCCAGTGGAAGGTCTGACCGTCCTCCACCTGCAAGCCTTCGAGATCAATTTTATGGCTGCGGTAGAGCGAGAGATACTTCTTGGGAAAATCTTTTCCGACCACGCCCACGAGATTTACGGGTGAGAAAAAACTGGCCGCGACCGCCGCATGGCTGGCCGAGCCGCCGAGCAGGCGCGGGTTTTCCGCCTTGGGGGTCTTGATGGAATCGAGGGCTGTGGAACCGACAATGAGAACGCTCATGAATCAAAGAGTGCGCTGTTAATTTGTGTTGCTAGAAAACAAGAGCGCGGAACTTAGGCATTCACCCTGTGGCTGGCAAGCTCGGCGGCGGGCCGTTTCACCGGGAAAATTTCCTTATCACCCGGCTCGACAGCGGAAAAAAGTGCGGGTCAACTGGCCGCGCCCAAGATGCCCATCACATTCCAAATTGACCCGGAGCGCCGCTGGCTGGACATGAAGATCACGGGCGTGGTCACGATGGAGGAATCCGCCGCGTCCTTGCGGCAGCTTTTCTCCCACCCAGATTATCACGACGATCTTTGCGGCCTCGTGGATTGCCGTGAGATGGCGAACCTGCTGAACGTGACGGAGCTGCGCGGACTCGCGGACATCCAACTGACGCGGCCCGGCCCGGTGTGGCGCTCGCGGCGCGCGGTGGTGGTCAGCTCGCCGGAACTTTACGGCACGGCGCGATTGTTCACGGTCTTCGCCGAGGCCAGCGCGGTGCAGTTCAGTATTTTCTACAACTACGAAGCGGCGTTGCAGTGGGTGAAAGAGTTTTGAATTCCCCGGCGCGCGGACATTCCTGTCCGGAGCAAGCCACGACGAATCCGAAGGACTGATTTTGTCGGAGAGCTGCCACGTCGGAAATTCAGCCTGCCCGCCGTTCGCACATTGCGGTGGACAGGAAGGTCCGCGCTCCTGGCTACTTCGGCGTCTCTTTTTCCTTCGCCGCCTCCGCCGCCACGATTTTCTGCTCCATCGCCTTCTTCCACTCGTCGCCGAGTTCCTGGACGGTTTTGCCGGTCAGCGTTTTCCAAAGCGCCTCATGGTATTTGCTCTGACGTCCGGCGGCGTTGAGTTTCACGACAAGGTTGGTGTCGTAGGTCGTCGCGGCCCAGTTGAGAAAATTCCCCGTCACGCGGTAGCTCGCGTCGTAACGCGCGCGCTCCAGATTGCGGCGCGTGATTTCCGCGCCCTTCGTTTGCGGCTCGTAGAGAAACCAGCGGATGTAATCGGGAATGCCCTCGACCAGCCAGCCGGGCATTCGCGTGTAATTCGTGTCGCCGCCGCCGCGCCGTTCCCCGCCACCGTAACGCTGAACGAGATGCACCATCTCATGCACCGTCGAGCCGAGCGCCTCGCGCTTCAGCTCGCGCCGAAACCAGCCCGCGTTGCAATTCATCGTCCCGCCGCCCGCCGACGCCGGCACGCCCGCCATGTCATCGCGGAAAAGGATCGTGATGTTCGTCGTGGGTTTGAAACCTTCGCTCGGCAGCATCTCCACAAGCCTCGGATACCATTCGAGGATCACGGGACGCAGTTGCGCGTCGGCCCAGTCCGTGAGGTCGGGCGCGACGGTGGTGTTGATCGTGAAATGATACTGGCCGTCCGCCGTGGCAAAACCTTTCGTGATGGGCGTGACGCTCGCAGGGCCGCCCGCGGCCTCGACGAGTTCCGGCCCGTGGCGATCAATCACGTCAATCTCGCTGAAGAAGGTGTTGCCAAAACGATCCGTGGCCGAAGTGGGCGCAATGTCGAGGAGGAGGAAACGATACTTGCCAAGCGCGCCGCTCGAATCAGAAATGCTCGCGCCGTATTGACCGCCGCCGTCGCCCTCCTTCGGACGCGTGTCCACGTTGGTCACGAACGTCCACCCGGTTTGCTCGAGGTCCGGAAGCGTGCCGCGCTTCGGCGTGGGTTCAAAGCCCTCCTGCCGCCCGGTGCTGGCGTAAAGCTGGTACACCTGCGGCCCGCGCGAACCGCCGTGCCACGAGAAGGTGTTGACCTGCTTGATTTCAATCACGCTACCAAGATCGATCTGAATGCGTCCGCCCTCCGTGCCCGCGTTGAAGAAAAAATTCGCGGCGGGCTGATCCCCAGTGGTGGCCAGCCGTCCGTCGTGCAGTTGGTCCAGCGAGCCGCCGTTCGCATCGCGTACGCCGTCCACGAGCGTGAACTTCGCGGTCGTGGCCGCGTCGTTCTTCGCCGGCACGGGCACGCCGTCGAACTTGTGCCGCGCGCTCGCGCTGTCACTGGGATTGCGCACGATGGAGATTTTGATTTCCGCACATGCGACTAGGGTGATCGCGAGGAGGGCGCCTGCGCCGAGGAAAAGTGTTTTCGATTTCATACCGTCGTTGGTCTGTGCGCTGAGGCTAGGCGGCGATGTTCTTGAAGCAACGGGAAATTCTGGCCGTGTCCTCATCTGGCGGAGCGCGGACTTTCCAGTCCGCAGCAACCTAACCGAGACGTGGGCGCGAGAACTTTCCTGTGCCGTTCTCTATTTCACGTTGCTGCGGA
>JAYVQC010000078.1:0-31452 GCA_043757045.1 Akkermansia sp.
CAATACGCCTACGCGCGCATCCGTTCGATTTTCAGGAAGTCAGGAGAGGGAACATCGAACATCGAACATCGAACATCGAACATCGAATTGAAGGCTCCCGAGGAGCTCGCGCTCGCCAAGCATCTCCTGAACTTCGGCCTCACGTTGGAAGCGGTCACGGATGATTACCGCCCGAACCTGCTCTGCAATTATCTGTACGAACTGGCGGGCTACTTCGCCACCTTCTACGAGGCGTGTCCGGTGTTGAAAGCGGAAGGTTCCGACCGTGCCGCCCGTTTGACCCTATGCGACGTGACCGCGCGCGTGCTGAAGCAGGGTCTGGATGTGCTCGGCATCGAAGTGCTGGAGCAGATGTAGGGAACGCTGGTTGCCAACCCGGCTCGATGCGATGCTTGCAAACGCTCCGGGTTGAAGACCGTTCCTCCGGGGAAGAATTGGTTGCGCTCCGGGAAAACTGGGCCACACTACGACCACTAAAGTGTCCGCCAATTCCCGGTGGACGCTCCAAAAGAAAAGGGGGCCGGCGCTTAAATCTACAAGTCGGTCCCTTTTCCCTGTACGGGTGAAATTAAATGGTGCCGCTTTTTTTCCGAAAACCCTACGTGCCGTTTCAGTCCCCAGCGGTTGGGCCATCCGACTGTGCGTAGAAACTCGCACGCCTTCTTTGCGGCAAACACTTGTCGGCAAGAAAAACGAATCCAATTCTTGCGGGTAGCGTCTGGAAAGACGGAAATTTATCCGAAGTATGCAACCAATCTCGTTCGCGATACCGAAGCACGCGGTGCAGCAGCGTTTCCGCACGCCCAAGAAAAACATCCCGCAGACCGCCAACGAGCGCGCACGCATTCTGCACCTGATCCGCAATTACGTGGCCGAGCACAATCCTGTGCCGCCCATGCCGTCGGATGAATTGAAGACGCACGCCGACCGCCTCGTGCAGATGATCGGCTGCGACGCCATCTACCGCGATTACATCGGCGTGCTCCTCAGTAACGAAATGTGGCGCGAGACCCTCGCGCAGGTGCCGTTCGAGAAGCGGCTGCTGTTGCTGCCGAAATGTCTGCGTGTGGAGGCGAAGTGCCCCGCGCCGTTCGATGAATTTGGTCTGCTCTGCAAGCAATGCGGGCTTTGCACCATTCAGGATTTGCAGGCCGAAGCGGAGAAGCTCGGCTACGCGGTGCTCGTGGCGGAAGGCTCGGCCATCGTCATGTCGCTGATTCAGACCGGGAAGATTGAGGCCATCGTGGGCGTGAGTTGCCTGCCGGTTTTGGAACGCGCGTTTCCCTACATGGAAGCGGCGGCGATTCCCGGCGTGGCCGTGCCGTTGCTTCAGGATGATTGCATCGACACGACCGTCGATCTCGACTGGGTGTGGGATTACATCCACCTGAGCAGCGACGACACCACGCGGCGGCTCGACCTCGGGGCGTTGCGCGAGGAAGTGGATTTTTGGTTCACGCCGGCCTCGCTCGATCTCGTCATGGGCGGCGCGGCGGAAGGCGAGTCGGAGAAGATTGCGCGCGAATGGCTGATGCGCGCGGGCAAACGCTGGCGTCCGTTCCTAGTCGTGGCGGCGTATCAGGCGCTCAAGGAAAAATCTGCGGGCGCACCGCCAGATGATTTGAAGAAAATCGCCGTCGCCGTGGAATGTTTCCACAAGGCGTCGCTCATCCACGACGACATCGAGGACAACGACGCGCAACGCTACGGTGAGAAGACCTTGCACGAGGAATACGGCGTGGCTGTGGCGCTGAACATCGGCGACTTGCTGATTGGCGAAGGCTACCGGCTCATCGGCGAATGCAAGATCAGCTCGGAGCAGAAGGTGGAGATGCTGCTCGCGGCATCACGCGGGCAACGGGAATTGTGTCGAGGGCAGGGCGCGGAGTTGTGCTGGGCACGCACGCCGCAGCCGCTCACGTCACTGCAAGTGCTGGACATCTTCCGCAAGAAAACCGCGCCGGCCTTCGAGGTTGCGCTGCGGCTCGGCGCGATTTACGCCGGCAATGATTTGCACGAGGAAGTGGAGGATGTGCTGAAGAATTACAGCGAAGCGCTGGGCATCGCGTATCAGATTCGCGACGACCTGAGCGACCTTGGCGCGAGCGGCGAGACGAACGATCTCGCCGGATTGCGCCCGAGCCTCCTGCTCGCCGTCGCCCACGAAAAAGCCAAGGACGCGCAGAAGGAAACGCTCGCCTCCGTCTGGCGTCGCAAGCTGCCCGAAGGCGTGACCCTCGAACAAATCGAGGCGCTCTACTCGGAACTGAAAGCCGACGAGCGCGCCCGGACGTTGCTGGAGACTTACAAGGAGGAAGGCATCCGCTCGCTGCGTGATTTGGAGAACGCCAGCCTCAAGGGCTTGTTGCGCCGCGTCATCGGCAAAATCTTCAACGACACGGAAATCAAAGGCTGGTGCAAGGAGTTCGAGCAGAAGAACGTAGCCGCCCGCCTGCCCGAAGTGGTGATGGCGAAGTAGAAGTAATGGGAACGAGTTCTCTGTTACGTGCGAGGGCTGCGCCTAGTTACAAAAGGCCAGCATGATGAAGAAGTTCCTCGACGACGATTCGGCACCCCGGCTTTAGCGACTCTAAATCTTCTGCACGCGCCGTGAAGTATCTACCGTGTGCTGACATGTGGCCCACATCCCGAAGGCTTGGAAGGGCTTTCTTTGTGTTCCTCGAAAGGGTCCATGCAGTCTCAGCGAGCGTGGCCGCCACTAGATCGCTAAGTTGAAAATAGTTACCACTTCCATCTTTGATTTTGTTGGCAATTCCTTTGCCCTCGAACGCCTCAATAATCGCAATCTCGACGAGCCGTCGCATCATCACGGCTGCGGCATCATGCCATCCTGAGGTGAAGCAGCCGTTCATCTGTCGGCCAATAGTGACAAGATAACCGCGCTTGGCGTTGGAGAGAATTCCCAATGGGAATAAACCATCATCTTCGCGCGGGGCGGGCGTGGAACGCCATGTGGTGCGGAGGTTGTAACATAGTTCTCGTACAGCTTTCGTTCTTGAGCCACCAACCGAAGTAGTGGCGAAAACCGCTTCGATTAGTTTCGCAATGGCTGATGAGTCCGTAGCGCTTGCAGAAGATAACGATCGAAACGCATTCGTCGCGTCAGCGCGAAGTGTGGCTAATTTGTTTGCGTAAAAATTGTCACCTCCCAGACCTGCTCTGTGACGCTTTGCTTTCTTGGCAACATCAAGCGCAGCACATGCAAGCTCCTCTAGCTTCTCTGCGGCAGATTTCTGAGTTGGTGTGGATGCAGCAGCCATTGATTACCAGTTCGAGTACGCAAAAGATTTTTTATTGCCCTTACCGCCGGCTTTTTGCCTCCTCAAGGCTTTTTTCTGGCACAGCTTTTGGAGAGGGCCGCTGAGACTGGTGAGCGGTATGTGATGGCCGCGATTTTCAAGTTCCGCTTTGACTTCCGCAATCGACTTTGGTTTTCTAAAAAATGCCTCTGCGATGAGTTCCTCAACATGCGCTTGTGGGCCGCTATGCTTTGTTTTTGGCCGTGACGATGATCTTTGCTTTGGCGTTTGAATGGCTGCGGATGCTGGTGCAGAACGCGCTGGTTGGCCGTCTGCACTGAGTAGCAAGTCGTCGAGTATCTTCTCAAATGCTACTCGGCGGAGTTCAGGGTCTTTCACGGCGGAAACAGAGCGTTCTGCCTGACTTACTAATTCGCTGTAGGGCTTTTGTGTGTTCATATCGCTTTGGAGAGGGAGAGGGTCTGGGAGCCTAACAGAGAGAATTCGCGGCTAACCGTAGTGATGATTTTCGCTGACATGCGCCGACTGTAGCCCCGCATTTTGATCTGTCGAGCAAGGGCTCGCTTCCGGCGGAGCGCGAGGGCCAATGAGGTTGGAGACTTGAACCAGCCTGTTCTATTTACAACTTCTCCGGCTCCTGCATCAGTGCGCTGATGCGTTGCAACAATCTTCCCGCTGCGCCGCCGTCGAGTACGCGGTGATCGAAGCTCAACGTGAGCGTGCATTCCATCACCGGCACGAACTGCTGCTTCGTTTCGTCCCAGTTTGGCACGCGCTTGCCGGCGCCCATGCCGAGCACGAGCGTTTGTTCCGGAAGCGGAATGGGCGTGGCCCACGTCAGGCCGAAGGTGCCGAAGTTCGTGATGGTGGCGATGGAGCCGCCCGTGGCGTCGAAGGGCAGCTTGCGCTCGCGCGCGAGGGCCACGAGTTCGTTGTAGCGCACGACCAAATCTTTGAGCGTCTTCTTGTCCACGCCGCGCAGCACGGGCACGAGCACGCCATCCTCCGCCTCGACGGCGACACCGATGTCGATGGCGGGCGGGTGAACAATCTTGCTGCCGACGAGGCGGCCAGCGGGCGCGGAATTTTCCGCGAGCGCGAGGGCCAGCGCGCGCAGGGCGTAGAGCGCGGGGCCGGGCTTGGGATCAGCTTTCTTGCGGTGCGCGAGAATGGCGTCCAGTTGCACCGGCAGGCCCACGGTCGCGAGCGGGCGCGTCCAGCTTCGGCGCATCGCATCCGCCACGGCCACACGCATGGTCGAGGCTTCGGTGAGTTTGTGCTTGTCGATGTTCGCGATGAACTTCTCGAGATCTTCGATGGTCACGCGGCCCGCCGCGCCGCTGCCCGCGATGCCCGCCATGTCCGCCGCATGGAGGCCGAGTTCGTTCATGCGCGCCTTCATGCGCGGCGACATGTAGCTCGCGCCCGCCGCGTGTGCGGGCACGGGCAGTCCGCGCACGGTGGGTTCAACGCCGTGACGCGGCGGGCTGGTTGCGCCGTTCGCCGGTTTGTTTTCAACGTAACCGGGCTGTTGCGGCGAGGGCACGTCCAGCCCGGAGCGCTCGGCGTCTTCCTTCGTCACTTCGAGATAGCCCAGCACTTCACCGACAGCGTAACTCTCGTCCTGCTTGGCGATCCATTCCTGCACTTGGCCGCGCGCGGGACTGGAGACGTTCATCGTCGCCTTGTTGGTCTCCACTTCGATGAGGTCATGGTCGGCTTCCACGGTGTCGCCCGCTTTGGCGAGAAATCCGATAACGGTGGCCTCGGCGATGGACTCGCCAAGCTGCGGCATGATGATGGGAATTTGCGGCATAGGTCAGGAGAAATTCCAAAGTCCAAAATCCAAATCCAAATCAAATTTCAAATCACAAACTCCAAACTCCAAACAACGCTTGTGACTCGGCGCGCACCAATTTGGAATTTGGTGTTTGGAGCTTCTTTGGGATTTGAGATTTGGGATTTGAAGTTTGTTCACATCACGTCCTCAAAAGATTCCTCGCGGCGTCCACGATGGATCGCGCTGTCGGGCGATGCGCGGCCCAGAGATTCGGGTGATACGGCACCGGCGTGTCCTTCGCGTTCAGGCGTTGCGGCGGCGCATCCAGCAGGTCGAAGGCTTCCGTCGCCACGCGCGCGATGACTTCCGCCGTCACGCCACCCCACGGCCATGCTTCGCCCACGCAGAGCAAACGGCCTGTGCGCGCCACCGACGCGATCACCGTGTCCGTGTCCAGCGGTTTCACGGAGCGCAAGTCCACGACTTCGACTTCCCAGCCGTCTTGCTGCAATTCCGTCGCCGCCGCCAGTGCCTCATGCACCATCGCGCTGTAGGCCACGATGGTCATGTCGCGGCCGGCGCGCGCGATGCGGGCTTTGCCCGTGGGCAGCGCCTCGGTGGGCAACTTGTCGGCCTTGAGATGGTAATAGAGAAATTTGTGCTCGCAGAAAATCACCGGGTCATCAATGGCCACCGCTTCGAGCAACATGCTGTAAGCGTCCTCGACCGTCGCGGGCGTCATCACGACGAGTCCGGGATAGTGCGCGTAAATCGCCTCCATCGTCTGGCTGTGGAACGGCCCGCCGCCGGAGGTCCCGCCGAAGGGCAGTCGCACGACCAAGGGGCAGGGGACTTGCGTGCGCCAGAACAGCGTCGCCGCCTGGTTCACGATCTGGTTGAAACCCACGGTCGAGAAATCCGCGAACTGCATCTCGATGATGGGCCTCATCCCTTGAATCGCCGCGCCCACCGCCGAGCCAACCATCGCGTCTTCGCTGATCGGCGAATCAATGACGCGTCCGGGAAATTCTACCGCGAGATTTTTCGTGGCCTTGAAAGCGCCACCGAACGCGCCCACGTCCTGCCCGTAGATATAGACGCGCGGGTCTGCGCGCAGGGCGGTGGCCTGCGCTTCGCGAATGGCTTCCAGATACGTGATGCTCATCGGAGCTTGCTGACGGACGAAGTGTTGCGGAAGCGAAGGGCCAGCGGCAAATGTTTCTTCCGTTCGCGTAGCGGCGTCTCGGCAGAGCGCCGTAAATTTTGGCCGGACAATGGCCGTGCGCTGCCGGGACGCTGCCAAGCCGGACGAGCCGGTAACATTCCCCCGTGTCCGCGCGTCGTGTTGTCTGATGAATAAATCTCTCCGCGTCGCGCTGGTGCTCCTGCTGTTCACGATGCTGTTGACGGTGGGCGGCGCGGCCTTCTGGCTGTATCAAGCGCCGCACCGGACCGTCGGGCGCATTCATCTCGCGCTGCGGCAGTCCGACACGAACACGCTGGCGCGCGACATTGATTTTCCAGCCTTGCAACAAAGTCTGCTCGGGCAGGTCACGACCATTGTGACCAATAAAATGGCGCAAGACGCGCCGGACGGTCAGGTGAATCCCGTGGCCCGGGCGCTCGCTGACGGAGTGGTGAAGCACCTCGTCAAGCAGCACGTCACGCCGGCGGGACTGGCCAAGTTGTTGTCCGGCCAGAAACCGTCGGCGAAACCTGAGTCCAAAGCTGACGCCGTCGCCGGTCGGGCCCCCAGCACGGCCGAACTGGACCAAGCCTTTGGCAGTTCGTTGCAGGAGTATCGCGGGCTGGATCAATTCGTCGTGTACCTCACCGGACGCCACGGCGAGGTCACGGAACTGATCCTGTTGCGCTCGGGCCTGCGCTGGCGGTGGAGCGCCATCGTGCTGCCGACGGGTGGCTGAGTTTGTAGCGGCGTCTCGTGAGAGCGCCGTTGATTAAAAAGAAACGGAGGCCATCTACCGTGACTCCGCTACGGAGGATTGCAGCTTCTTCGCCTTCTCCGCGCCCGCCGGCTCCGTGCGATAAGCGCCGAAATCTCCGAACCAATGCTTCTTCGCGAGGCGATACATCCAATGCTTCTCCGGCACTTCTTCGCCCGGCAGCCATTGGCTGAAGCGCGGGGTCATGGCGTCGAGTTCCGCCATCGCCGTGCCGCGCACGGTGGTGTCGCGCGCGCCGTGCTTGAGCACGAGTTGCTTCACGAGGTCGGGACGCTCCAGCACCACGCAGCCGCGCGTGGCCTGGCCGGAGAGTTCACGGAAATCTTTCAGGAACGCCGAGTCGCGCATCGTCGCGAACACCCCGCGCGAGTCGCGGATGTTCTCGGTCGCGAACTGGATGATCGGGCACGGTTCGATGTCGCCTTTCGGACTAACGTGATGACTCACACCCGTGACCATCGGGCAGAGCGCCTTCCCGTCGTGGCCGTAGTAGGCGTCGATGATGGCGATGGGTGCTTTCGCGCGCTGCTCGACGACGAACTTGCGGATGCGGACAAGCTGGTCGGGGCGCAGCGCGAGATCGAAGTTCGGCTTCGGCCCCATCGGGCGATAGCTGTGATACCACGCGTAGTGAACGCCGCGCGCGATCAGTTCGTTCAACCATTCCTCCGTGAGCAACTCATCAATGTTCGACTGGCACACGCTGGTCGCGACACCGGTGAGCAGGCCCGCCTGGATGCACTGGTCGAGTCCGCGCAAGGTGCGATTGAGCACTTCCTTGTTCCCGCGCCGCACGTTGCTGGTGATCTCGCGCCCTTCAATGCTGACGAGCGGCGTGGTGTTGCCGATGGCGGCGAGACGTTTCGCGATTTTCTCCGTGATGAATTGTCCGTTGGTGAAAACTTGAAAGTAGCAGTCGGGATGCGCCTCCAGCAGGTCGAGCAACTCCGGGTGCATGAACGGCTCGCCGCCGAGAATGCCGAAGAATGCGTTCCCGTGCGCCTTCGCGTCGGTGATCGTGCGGTTCAACGTGTCGAGATCGATGGCGTTGCGGTCCGCTTCCACGTCCACCCAGCAGCCCTGGCAGCGCAGGTTGCAGGAGTTGATGATCGAGAGGTAGAGGAACGGCGGAAAGTATTCGCCACGCTTCACGCGACGTTTGAAGCGCTCGACGGAGAGCATTCCCTTCACGCCAAAGTTCCACGCGGCCTTCCAGAGGCAGCGCTTGTCCACGGTGCGGATGATTCGAGTGGCGAGTCGCGGCAGCATGATGGGTCAGACGTTCGGGCGTTGGGTCAATTCGTTCACGCCGCCACTGTCGCGGGCGTGGCCGATGAAGTCTATTCTGGAATCAATCCGCGTGCTGCGACCGGGTCAGGCCACGGGTGCGATTAGAAGTGGCGGGCACGCCCTCCGGTGCGCGCCGAAGGTTTTCCACCGCCCCACGCGGTCTGGGCGCAATGGCCTCTGGTTCCATTCAGGCGGGCGGGACGCCCGCGCTCCTGACCGCCACTTCGAATCACACCCCCAGGCCATCGCCGCGCTCCTGTGAATTTTCGCTTCGCGCCGCGCGGCGGGGTTCGCCATGCTGCGCGGGATGGATTTGCTCCCGCAGGAATTGATCACGCGCCACGTCCGCGCCGCGCTGGCGGAGGATGTCGGCAGCGGCGATGTCACCACGCTGGCCACGGTGCCGGAGGACGCCACGGCACGCGCCGCGATGATGGCGCGCGAGGAACTTGTGGTGTGCGGGCTAGCCTTCGCCGAGGCGGCGTTCAAGGAAGTTTCTCCTGAACTTCGGGTGCAATGTTTCACGCAAGATGGTTGTCGTCTCACGAGCCAGGAGAAGCTGTTGGAAGTGAGCGGCCCGGCGCGCGCGCTGCTCACGGGCGAGCGGGTGGCTTTGAATTTCGTCCAGCGTCTGTCCGGCGTCGCAACGGCGGCGGCGCGATTTGCGGAAGCGGTGCGGGGGACGAACGCAGTGATTCTCGACACGCGCAAGACCACGCCGGGTTGGCGTGAACTGGAAAAGTACGCGGTGTGCTGCGGCGGCGCGCGCAATCATCGCGTCGGCCTCTGGGACATGGTGCTCATCAAGGACAATCATCTGGCCGCGTTGCGCGACGCCACGCCGAACGCCATTGCCGCCGCCGTGCGCCGCGCGCGAGAAAAATATCCCGCGCTCAAAGTGGAAGTGGAGGCGGACACGCTCGCGCAAGTCGCGCAGGCGGCGGACGCGGGCGCGGACATCATCCTGCTCGACAACATGACGCTGGAACAATTGCGGGAGTCCGTGCGCGTCGTGGGCGGGCGCGCGCAGACGGAGGCGAGCGGCGGCGTGAATTTGCAGACGGTGCGCGGCATCGCCGAGACGGGCGTGGATTTTATTTCCGTGGGCGCGATGACGCACTCGGCGCGCGCGGTGGACATCGGGCTGGATTTCTTTTGATGAAGGCGAAGCAGACTAGTGGAATTTGTCGCGTTGCGACCAAATCCGTAGTGGGGCAGCCGTCTCGGCTGGTGGACTTCAGCCGGGACGGCCAAAGGACTAAGGCAGGCGGGACGCCTGCCCCACTACGCGGCGGGTTGGTGGAACATTTTATCTGATGACGGTGGATGCGAAAATTCTTCGTGGCCTGCGCGCGGGACTCAGTTCCGCGGCGCTGGCCGCGCACGCGGGCGTCACGGCGGAAAAACTGACGGAGCGCCTCAGCGAGTTGCGCGCGCTGGGCTACGAGATTGAAACAACCCCGCACCTGGGCTGGCGACTGCTCGGCTCGCCGGACGTGTTGCACGCGGATGATTTGCTCGCGCGTCTGCCCGAGCCACGCGTCGTGGGCCGCGACATCCAGGTGTTTCAACAAACCAGTTCCACGAATGACGTGGCGGAGAAACTGGCGCGCGACGGCGTGGCGGAAGGCGTCGTGATCTTCGCCGAGACGCAGACGAAGGGACGCGGTCGGCTCGGACGCAAGTGGCTTTCGCCAGCGGGGCAGGGGCTGTGGTTTTCCGTGCTGTTGCGACCCGCATTATCTCCAGCGTTCATCACGCAATTGACAGTCGCAGCGGCCACGGCGGTGGCGCGCGCCATCCGGCTGGAGACTGGACTCGCGCCGCAGATCAAATGGCCGAACGACATTCTGCTCCGGGGGAAAAAAGTCGTGGGCATCCTCACGGAACTCAGCGCGGAGGTGGATCGCGTGCGCTACGTCATCATCGGCATCGGCGTGGATGTGAACGTGACGGACTTTCCAGAGGAACTGAGCGCGGTGGCGACTTCGCTGGCGGCGGAGGCGGGGAGGAAATTTGTGCGTGCAGAAATTGCGGCCGCGATTTTGCGCGAGCTGGACGCGGATTACGCGCGGGTGGTGCGCGGTGAATTCGCCGCGCTCGCCGAGGAATGGGAGCGGCAGTGCATCACGCTCGGGCGGCGCGTGGTCATCCACATCGGCGACCGCACGCTGACGGGCCGCGCGGAGTCGCTCGACAGTGATGGCGCGCTGTTGCTGCGCGGCGACTACGGGCATCTGGAGCGGATCATCGGCGGGGATGTGACGTTGGAGAAGTGACGCGGCAAATTCGTTCTGGCATTCGGCCCCGCGCTTCACAGGATGCGCCGCATGGCACACTTCCCAGAATTGAAAGATCGCGCGGTCATCATCACCGGCGGGGCGAATGGCATCGGCGCGGCCACGGTGCGCGCGTTTCACGCGCAGGGCGCGCGGGTGTTTTTTTGTGACAAGGACGCGGCGCGCGGCACGGCGCTGGCGCAGGAACTCGGCGCGGCGGTTTCCTTTCAACCCGTTGAACTGAGCAGCGAGGACGCCATCGTGGAGTGGATCGCCGCCATCAAGCGCGAGGTGAAATCCATCCATGCGCTGATCAATAACGCGGCGTGGGACCCGCGCATTCCGTTCCTCGAAACCACGGCGCAGCAGTGGGACGATTTGTTCGCCGTGAATGTGCGCGCCTACTTTCTCATGGCCCGCGAGTGCGCGCCGACCATGCCGCGCGGCAGTGCCATCGTGAATCTTTCCTCGGTCACGATTTACAACACGCCCACGCAGATGGTGGCCTACGTGGCGACGAAGGGCGGGGTGATCGGTTTCACGCGCTGCCTCGCGCGCGAACTGGGGCCGCTGCGCATCCGCGTGAACTGCGTTTCGCCGGGTTGGGTTTTCACCGAGCGGCAGGTGCGCGATTATCTGACCGAGGAGAACAAGCGGCTGGTGCAGGAGCGCCAGTGCATTCCTGATTTCATTCAGCCGGAGGAAATGGCGGATGTGATTTTGTTTCTCGCCAGCGATCTGAGCGCGTGTGTCACGGGGCAGGAAATTCTGGCGGACCGCGGCTGGGCGCATTCGTGAGGCTTAGAGCCTGTCTGAAAAACAAACATGGGTAGCACAGGCCACTGGCCTGTGCCGCCGGGCTACCAGCCCGGCGGAAGGGTGAGGGCGACGCAAATCATATTGGCCTGACTTGAACCAAGGAGGCTCACTCTCATTCCGCTGGGCAGGTTGCCCAGCGGAACGGGCTGGTAGCCCGTTCCACCAAGCGAAGATTTCAAACTTCTCCCGCGCCCGCGCGCTGCGTAGCGTGTTGGTCATGCCGCGTTGGAAAATTCTTGGCTGGTTCATGCTCGCGAGCGCGCTGCTCGCGGGCGGGTGCGGACGTTCGTCGTCGGAGCAAGCCCCCGCGTCGTCCTCTGCGCGCGAGTGGTTCACAAACATCACCGCGTCCTCGGGACTGGCCTTCACGCACGCCGCCGGCACGAATTATTTCATGGCCGACCAGGTCGGTTCCGGCGTGGCGCTCTTCGACTTCGACAACGACGGACGGCTGGATGTCTATTTCGTGCAGCACGGCGGGGCCGGTTCCGACGCGCGCAACCAACTGTTTCATCAGGAGGAAAACGGCGCGTTCAAAAACGTGAGCGCGGACTCGGGTCTCGACGTGAGCGGGCGCGGCATGGGTGCCATTGCCGGCGACGTGAACAACGACGGACGCGCCGACGTGGTGGTGACGGAGTACGGCGCGACGCGGCTGTTTCAAAATTTGGGCGGCGGAAAATTTCGTGAGGTCACGCGCGCCGCCGGGCTGGACAATCCGCGCTGGGCCGGGCCGGCGAGCTTCCTGGATTACGACCGCGACGGCTGGCTCGATCTCGTGGTCGGCAATTACGTGGATTACGATCCCACGCAGGTCTGCCATGACGTGCAGGGGGAGCAGGATTTTTGTGCGCCCCAGGCGTTCGGGGCCACGGCCACCCGGCTTTGGCGGAACACCACCGCGCAGGTGGGCGGCGAACCGCGCTTCGCAGATCGCAGCGAGGCGAGCGGCCTCTTTCGCGCTCCGGGTGCGGCGCTGGGGCTGGTCTGCGCGGATTTCGATGGCGACGGCTGGCCGGATATTTTTTGTGCGGACGACGGACGGCCCAATCGCCTCTTTATCAACCGGCACAATGGCACCTTCACCGACGAGGCGGCGCAGCGCGGGCTGGCTTTCAACGCGATGGGCGCGACGGCAGCAAACATGGGCACCGCCTTCGCCGACGTGGACGGCGATGGCCTGGGCGATGTGTTCGTGACGCACCTCACGGATGAATATCATTCGCTCTACCGGCAAGGCCCGCGCGGTGTCTTCCTCGATCAGATTGGCGCGGCGGGCTTGCAGCAGCAAGCGTGGCGCGGCACGGGCTTCGGCACGGTGCTGGCGGATTTCAACAGCGACGGCGCTCCCGACCTCGTCTCGGCGAACGGGCTGGTGCGGCGGCTCTTGAAAAATCAGACGCCCATCGCGGCGGGCGTGCATCCCTGGTGGGCGCGCTACGCGCAGCGGTCGCAACTCTTCGTCAATCTGGGCGGCGGAAAATTCCGCGACCTCTCGCCCGCGCAGTCCGCGCTCTGCGGCGAGGCCCAGGTCGCGCGCAGCCTGGCCCTCGGCGATCTCGACAACGACGGCGCGCAGGACTTGATCCTCTGCGGCCTCGGCGGTCCGGCGCGCGTGCTGCGGAACGTCGCGCCGGACCGCGGCCACTGGCTCAAGCTGCGCCTGCTCCTGCCGCAGCACGGAAACCGTGAGGCCATCGGCGCGGAGGCGGTCGTTCACGCGGGCGGCAAAAAACATTGGGCCGTGCTCCAGCCCGCGACCAGCTACCTCGCCAGCCACGATCCCGCGCTGCACTTCGGACTGGGGGCGGCGGCGACGGTGGAGGCGATAGAAATTCTCTGGCCGGACGGGGCGAAAGAAACTTTTCCCGGCCGCGCGGCGGACCAGCAAATCACACTCCGAAAAGGCGGTGGCAAATGAAGCGCGGCCCGAAGAAAAAAAACGGCGTGGCAAAATCAGGCCGGCGATTTCCCTTCCGCGCGCTGCTGGGAATCTTGGTCGTTGGAATTTGTTTGGGTTTTGGGTTTTGGATTTTGAAATTTCGTTCGCACCCCGCGCCGCCTGTGGTCGCGCTCGCGCTGGTGGATCCCGCGCTGCGTTCGCTCATCGAAACGTCGCGCCTGGCCGTGCTGCGCGCGCCGGCGTCCGGCCCGGCCTGGGGGCGGCTGGGCGAGACGTTGCAGGCTGCCGAGTTTTTTCCCGAGGCCCGCCTGTGTTATTCCAACGCCGCCGCGCGCGATGTGCGGAATTTCCGCTGGCCGTACCTGGGCGGCATCCTGGAGCAGGTGGGCGATCCGGCGCTGGCCGTGCGGCTGCTCACGCGCGCCACGGAACTCGCCGCCGGTGGCCCCGAGTCGCCGCGTTTTCAACTCGCGCGCACGCTGGTCGAGCAGGGGCAGTTCGATCAGGCCGAACCCCATTTGCAATTCTTGCTCGCCCGCAACCCCGGCCACGCCGCCGCCCGGGTGGAACTGGCCCGTGTGCATCTCGCGCGCGGCGCGTTCAAGGAGGCCACGCTCGCGCTCCAGCCCGCTTTCACCAATCAATACACCGTGCGCTCCAGCCTGTTGCTCGCCGCGCAAATCGCCCAGCGCAACGGCCAGCCCGACATCGCCGCGCAGCTTGCGCGCAACGCCGCCGGGATGCCCCGGGCCTTCGACTGGCCGGACCCGGTGCTGCGCGACGTGCAGTCCTTGCGTACCGACCGCGCCCGTCTGGCCGAGCAGGCCAACCGCCTCCTGCAGCAGCAAAAATTTCGCGAGGCCGAGGCCGTGGTGCGGAAAATGTTGGACGCCATCCCGGAGGATCCCGAGGGCTTGCTGCTGTTGGGCCGGTTGAATTATCTCGAACGCCGTTGCCCGGAAGCCGAGGCGGCCTATCGCCGATTGTTGCGGGCGCAGCCCGATTCCCTCAACGCCCTCGTGCAGCTTGGTCTCGCGCTGATGTGCCAGCAGCAATGGACCAACGCCGCCGCCGTGCTCGAACGCGCGCTCGTTCTCAAGCCGGATTTCGCCCAGGCCCACGCGAATCTCGGGCTGGCTCGCTCGCAATCCGGTGACACGGCGAGAGCCATCCGCGCCTTCCGCGACGCGCTGCGCCACAGTCCGGGCGACCTCACTGCGCATCTGAACCTCGCGGAAGAACTCGCCAACGCGGGCCGGCTGGAGGAGGCCGAAGAGCACGTCGCGCACGCCGCCGCCCTGAACCCGAAAGACCCGCGCGTCATCCAGGCGCGCACCCAACTGGGCGTGAAGTGAAGCCCCGGCGTCCGTCGCAAGCCGGGTCCAGATGACTCCGCGCTTTGCAATCATTCCACCCGCGCTTACAACTCCGCCACCTTGCGACGCGCCCGGCGCGTCCGCACTTTTATGAACAACGACGTGACCCGCATTCTCGATGCCGCCCGCCGTGGTGACGCCGCCGCGACGCAGGAACTGCTGCCTCTGGTTTATGACGAGTTGCGCCGCATCGCCGCGCACAAGATGGCGCACGAGGCGGCCGGCCACACGCTCCAGCCCACGGCGCTGGTGCATGAGGTCTGGCTGCGGTTCGCCGGTCCGAACCAGCAGGAGTGGCAGAATCGCGCGCACTTTTTCGGCGCGGCGGCGGAGGCGATGCGGCGCATCCTCGTCGAGCACGCGCGCAAGAAGCAGGCGCTCAAACGCGGCGCGGGCGCCGAGCATCAGGAGTTGGACGAGTCGGCGCTGGTCATGACCGCGCCGCCGGATGAACTGCTCGCCGTTCACGAGGCGCTCGACACTTTCGCGCAACAAGACCCGACGGCGGCGGAACTGGTGAAGCTCCGGTACTTCGTGGGCATGACCATGGACGAGGCGGCGGCGGCGCTAAATCTGCCGACGCGCACGGCGGAACGGACCTGGGCCTATGCGCGCGCATGGTTGCACCGTGAGATTCGCCGCGAAGGCTGAGTTCAGCCCGCCCGCGTTCCGGCTTTCCCATTTACAGCCCGCCGCACCTCGCTAGTATTCGCGCGCCATGAAAAAGATCGAAGCCATCATCAAACCGTTCAAGCTCGACGAAGTGAAAGAAGCCCTCGCCGCCGCCGGCGTGGAAGGCATGACCGTGAGCGAGGTGAAAGGCTTCGGGCGTCAGAAAGGTCACACGGAAATTTATCGTGGCAACGAATACACCGTGGATTTTCTTCCCAAGATCAAACTGGAAATCGTGGTCGCGGACAGCGTGGTGCAGGGCGCGGTGGACGCGATTGTGAAGGCCGCGAAGACTGGGAAGATCGGCGACGGAAAAGTATTCGTCTCCTCCGTTGAAGACGTGCTGCGCATTCGCACCGAGGAACGCGGCGAGCGCGCGGTTTAGCCGGATTTTTTCCCCGGCACATTTCTCTCTTCGCGCAGTGAGGCAGGGAATTTCTTTCAACTCCTCATCGCACGGAATTTATTCGCCGCTCCGTGACAAGTTCTTCACCAACAGGTCTTCGCTGACGTCGTTTTTCTTTTCGCGCCAGACGGCAGAATTACCCTCTTATTTCTACGAAAAATGGCCTGTGAATAACCTGCGGATAAAAGCCAATAAATTTCTGTGGTCACTCCCCGGAAGATTCGCCTAGAACCCTCTCACGCAAACTCGAAGTCGTGGTGAACCAAGCAATCGCAAAATTATCGGCGGCAGTCCTGTCTCTACGACAGGGGATTCGCCCTTGTTTAGCAGGCTTTTTCTTACTTCCACTGCGCGTTGAGCCGGAAAACATTGGCGTCTCCCGGTGTGGCGTTTCGTTTCCTCCGAATTTTGGCCTGAATTCACCGCGTCCCATCCGCCGGAAAAACCGGCGTGCGGCGGCGGTGAATAATTCCGATAAATCCTCCTTTTCTCATGCAAGCTTCCGCACAACAAATCTGGGGTTCCGTGCAGCAGTCCATTCAGCCGCTCGTCAGCGTCGAGCTGTACCGGCTGTGGTTCTCGCACATCCATCCGAAGGCCCTCGATCACGATCTCTTCACGCTCGAAGTGAAGGATGAGTTCACCGAAGTCTGGCTCGAGAAAAATTATCTCGATCTCATTCGCGAAAAGGCGATTCTCGCGCTCGGCCGACCCATCAAAGTAAAACTCGAAGTCGGGAACGGTCTGCCGGGAAATCAGACAGATAACGCCATGCGCGACGCGCCATCAAAAACCGAGAACGAGATCACCGAGCGGCCTTCCAGTCCGTCCCGCGAACACCTGTTCAATCCCCGCAACACCTTCGACACCTTCGTCGTCGGCACGAACAACAACTTCGCCCACGGCGCGGCCATCGCCGTCGCGCAGTCGCCCGGCAAATCTTACAACCCGCTCTTCCTCTACGGCGGCGTCGGCCTCGGCAAGACGCACCTGCTCCACGCCATCGGCCAGCATGTCGCCGCGCATAAAAAGGGCGCGAAGGTTTCCTACGTCTCCTCCGAGAAATTCACCAACGAGTTCATTGATGCGATTCAGAACAATCAGCTCGTCCGCTTCCGGCGCCGCTACCGCCAGACCGATGTGTTGCTGATTGATGACATCCAGTTCCTCTCCGGCAAGGAACGCATTCAGGAGGAATTCTTCCACACCTTCAATGCCCTGCACGAGGCGCACAAACAGATCGTCCTCACCTGTGACCGTCCGGCGAATGAAATTGCCGGCCTCGAACAGCGCCTCGTCTCGCGCTTCGAGTGGGGTCTGTCCACCGACCTCCAGCCGCCGGATGTTGAAACTCGCGTCGCCATCCTGCGCAAGAAGATGAAGGCGATGAACGTGCAGATTTCCGACGAGGTGCTGAACTTCATCGCCAGCCGCATTCGCACCAACATCCGCCGCCTCGAAGGCGCGCTGACCCGCGTGGCCTCCTACGCCGCGATTGTGAAGAGCGCGATGACCGTCGAGCGCGCCGAGGGTTTGCTCCGCGAGATGCTCCAGGAGGAAGGCCGCAACACCATCACGATTGAAGTGATTCAGAAGAAGGTGGCCGAACACTTCGACATCCGCATCGCGGACATGACCAGCCGCCGCCGTCCCGAGAACATCGCCTTCCCCCGCCAGATCGCCATGTACCTCGCGCGCCATCTCACCGAAGGCTCGCTCAACGTGATTGGCGAAGCGTTCGGCGGACGCGACCACGGCACCGTGCTCCACGCCTTCCGCCTAGTAAAAGGCCGCATGGAAGTGGACCCCGACGTGCGCCAGACCGTGCAGTTCCTCGAGAAACAATTGCTGCGCTGAGGAGAGGGCAGGAGAATCGGAACCGGCAGTTTGCTGAAAACCATTCTCTGAGTTTCAGATAGCCAGGGCAGTCGCGCATCCATGACCCTGACTCCGCGCGGATTGGCGGTGCTCGACAAGGACGGTGAGATCGCCACGCTCCATCTGCGCCACATTGTTGCCGTCAAAGATCCCCCGGTGAAGCACGGCGCGTCCAAGCATTGAGCCTTCCTCTGGCATGAGCCTTGTCACCCGGGCTGCCAAGTGGAATGGAAAGAATCTGCTGGCTGGCGGCTTTCGGCGTGTATTCGACGCGGCCCAAGCGCACCACGATTTAACCGGAGCAGAAATCAGGGTTCACTCATACGAGCCGAGAAAGTGTTGAACTTTATCGGAGTTGAATCGGGCGGGTTTTTTGAAAGCGTAACACTCTCGCCCACTCGTGCTATTCGGCCTTGGACTGAATGGGCTGCGGTTTTGCAGAGTCCGTGGCACACGAATCGTCGGTGGTGTGCGTGTGCGTTTCCTCCTTGCGGGAGAAAGCTCCGCGTGCGCCCGCCGACGGATTGATGGCCGCCTTCGCTTCCGCGAGATGGCCCTTGCCGATGCTCACGCCGTTAAACGCTGTTTTCGCCAGCGCCGGGCTGGCCGCCCACGGCTTGGGCTTCGCGCCGAAATTGTAAGCGAAGTTCTTCCAGTTGTCGCCGGACTGGTAGTTCGTGCCGAGCGCGCCGCTCGGATCGTAGCCGCAGTGAACCATGCAGTGCTCACAGCGCGGGTCGCGCGCCACGCCATTGACCACGCCGTATTTCTCCCACTGCACCTTCTCCAGCATCTCGGAGTAGCTCGGGTAATGGCCGTCCGTCATCAAGTAGCACGGGGCTTTCCAGCCCTTGACGTTGTAGGTCGGAATGGCCCACGCGGTGCAGGTCAGTTCACGTTTGCCGGAGAGAAATTCCTGATAGACCGGCGTGCCGAAAATGGTGAAGTGCTTTCCCCACTCCTGAATCTTCGCGAACTTCTTCCGCGTCATGTCGCGCGTGAGGAAGAACTCCTTCGGGTCGCGGCCCAGGCGCTTGACCATGTCCTTCTTCGCGGCGTCGTAATCGTAGCCGGGTGAAATGGTGTGGCCGTCCACGTCGAGCGAGCTGAGGAACTTGAACATGTCCTCGATCTCCTGCACTTCGGTTTCCTTGTACACCGTCGTGTTGGTCGCGACCTGATAGCCGAGAATCTTCGCCATCTTCATGGCGCTGACGCATTCCTTGAAAACGCCTTCGCGCTCTACGATGAGATCGTGCGTGTATTCCAGACCGTCCACATGGACGTTCCAATACATCCACTTGGTCGGCTTGATGGTGACTTTGCTGCGCGCGGCTTCATCTGCTTTGCGCAAGGCCTCCGCTTCCTTCGGCGTAATGAGGTTCTCCGCTTCGAGCGTTTTGAGCTTCGCGTCCATCGCGGGCGACCAGTGCGCCGCCATGTATTCGCGCATTTTCTTGCGCATGAACACGCCGTTCGTGCAGATATAAATCACGCGGCCCTGTTCGCGCAGGCCGACGATCAGTTCCTCAATCTTCGGATAAATCAATGGCTCGCCGCCGCAGATGCTCACCATCGGCGCGTCACAATCCACGGCGGCGGCCAGGCACTGCTCCAGCGGCACCATGTCCTTGAGCGACGTGGAGTATTCGCGGATGCGCCCGCAGCCGGTGCAGGTCAGGTTGCAGGTGTGGAGGGGTTCGAGCTGCAAGACCATCGCGAACTTCGGCGTCTTGCGAACTTTGTGTTTGATGATGTGCCCCGCGATTTTCGCGGTCAGCGCCAATGGAAACCTCATAATTTATTTCTGCGCGAACAGTTCGCCCGGCATGGGGGCGGGGAGAATGGAATCTTGCGGGGCCGGCGCGTCATTCTTGAGCAGTCCCGGGATGAGGAAGGAGGCGGGAGACACGCTCCCCGAGCCGCGAATGCCTCCACATCCCGCGCTGAGTGCGAGGATGGCGAGCAGGCTCGCCGCTTGAAACCATTGCCAATTCCATTTCACCGGCGGCACTATAGGAGCGGTGCGAAGGGTGGCAACGATCAATTCCGTCATGTTGGCTTTCATCCTGCGTTTAACAACGCGGCTGGCGATTGGTTGCGCGTGCGGCCTGGGCGCACTTTCGTCCGGTGCGGAGACGAACTCTTTCGTCACCCGGGCGGAGAAAGTTTTTCGCGAAGCCCGTGCCGCCGGGCGCGACCAGCCCACGAACACCGCCAGACTCATCGAACTGGCGCGCGCGTCTTTTGTTTGGGCGGAGTATGCGCGCCGGGATGCCCAACGCGAGGACCCCGCCCAGACCGGGATCGAAGCCGCTCGCTCCGTCCTCGCTCGCGAAGCGACCAACGCCACCGCGCATTACTGGCTGGGCATGAATCTCGGCCAACTCGCGCGCACCAAGACGCTCGGCGCGCTGCCGCTCGTGCGCGAGATGGAGACGCTGTTTCAGC
This sequence comes from Akkermansia sp., assembly GCA_043757045.1. GTDB lineage: Bacteria > Verrucomicrobiota > Verrucomicrobiia > Limisphaerales > SIBH01 > JANNGC01. The sequence goes on from JAYVQC010000078.1 coordinate 20,100, forward strand.
GCGCCCGCGAACTCGAACCGCACACGGATTATGCCGGGCCGGATCGTTCGCTGGGCCGGCTTTATCGCGATGCGCCCGGCTGGCCCGCGAGCATTGGCAATCGGAAGAAGGCGCGGGAACATTTCGATCATGCCGTGCGGCTCCACCCGGAGTTCCCTGAGAACCAACTGGAGATGCTGGAGTCCTTTGCGGCGTGGGGGGAGCGGGAAAATTTCCAGCGGCAACGCCCTCGGGCCGAGCAAGCTGTCGCGGAGGCCGGGGCGAAGTTCACGGGCGAAGCGTGGGCGGCCAGCCGGGGGGACTGGTCGCGGCGCCTCGCGATCATGAAACGCCATTTCCCGACTGACCGCAGCGCCCCATGAATGTCTCTGCACGCCCCGCAGGCGCGTCCGGGTTCAGAGTTTGATGACGCCCACCTTCACGCAGGCGTACACAAGCGCGAAGGAGATTCCCGCCGTGACCGGGATGGTCAGCACCCAAGCCCACATGATGCGTTCGACCACTTTCAATTTGAGCGCGCCGAAGCGTTTGGCGCAACCGACGCCCATGATGCTCGTGGTGATCGCGTGCGTCGTCGAAACTGGCATCCCGAGCGAACCGGTGATCGCCAGCACCGTCGCCGCCGTCGTCTCCGCCGCGAACCCATGCACGGGTTGCAGCTTCACCATCTTGTGGCCCATCGTCTTGATGATGCGCCAGCCGCCCGCGGCCGTGCCGGCGGCCATCGTCATCGCGCAGAGGACGACGACCCAGTTCGGGATGCCTTGGCTCTTCACGTCCGCCGGGTGCGGCATGTATCCGAACTGCAATGCATTCGGCAGCGCCGCCACGAGGTGATCCCCGAGCGTGAGCGCAAAGGCGCTGGACCCTTCCTGCGTCACGAGGAAGTGCGCCCAGTCCGGCAGCTTGTCGAACACGCCGGTCGTGGTGGCCGACACCAGCGCGAGGGTGATGATGCCCATGCACTTGGTGGCGTCGTTCATGCCGTGGCTGAAGCCCATGTAAGCCGAACTCGCGAGTTGCGCCTTGCCGAAGACGCGGCTGACCGTGTTCGGCTTCCAACCAAGCAGCACGAAATACAAAATCGCCATGATGATGAACCCACCAATGAAGCCGAGCAGCGGCGACGTGATCATGGGAATCACTACCTTGTAAAGAATGCCGCTCTTGTCGCCCTTGGGTTTGGTGATGGTCTCCACGGTGCTGGCGCGGCCGCAGAAGGAGACCACCTGCACCAGGTTCGTGCCGACCAAGATCGTGTGGGTGCCGTTGGTCTTGATGGCCTCGCCGAGGGCGGCGCGGATCTCCGGCGTGGCCGGGGTCAAGATCTTCACTTTCTTGTCCTTAATTTCGATCCATTTGATCGAACTCCAGATGGTCGTGGGTTTGCCGTCCTTGTCCGTGAGCGGCTTGGCCTGGTGCATGCACACCGCCGCCGCGAGCGCCGAGCCGACGAGGCAGCCGACCAGCGCGTGGCTCGAGCTGCTAGGCAGTCCGTAATACCAAGTAAGCAGGTTCCAGCCGATGGCCGCCAACAGTCCGCACACCAGCACGCCTTGCGTGACGAACCGCGCGTCCACCAGTCCGCTGGAGATGGTCTTGGCCACGGCCAGTCCGAAGAAGGCGCCAAACAGGTTCGTGATCGCCGCGAGGATGATGGCCTCGCGCGGCGTCAGCACCTTCGTGCCCACCACCGTGGCGATGGCGTTGGCCGTGTCATGAAACCCGTTGGTGTAGGTGAACACCAACGCCACGAAGATGACCATCAGCACGAGTTCCATGATCGCGTGGGCTTAGGAGTTTTTGAGGACGACGTGGGAGATGACATTGCCCGCGTCCCGGCAGCGGTCGAAGACCTTCTCCATGATTTCGTGCAAGTCTTTGAGCGCGAGGGCGGTGAGCGGATCGAGCGAGCCGCCGTAGAGGACGCGGAAGTGGTCGAGCATCAGCTTGTCGGCGTCGCCCTCGATCTGCTGGAGGCGCGCGTTCTGGGCCGAGATGGACGCGAGATCATTCTTCTTCAACCCCTTGAGCATGGTGACCACGATCTGAATGGCCTCCTCGAGCATGGTGATTTGCGTGTCGAACTTCACCTCGCGCACCCGGGGCGCGCAGAGGATGTAACGCTCGGCAAATTTCTCCACCGTCTTCGGAATCTTGTAGAGCACGTTGGACAGCGCCTCGATGTCCTCGCGCTCGAGCGAGGTCACGAACGTCTTGACCAGCAGGTCGCCGATCTCGTTGGTGATGGCCTTGTCTTTCCGGCGCGTGGCCACGAACTCATCCAGCGTGGGGGTGAGCGAGGGGTTGGTCAGGATGCGCTTGAGCGCCTCGACGCTGTGCAACCCCTCTTCGGCACTGGCCTGAAGGAGGTCAAAAAATTTATCATCTTTGCCAAGCAACTTTTGCAGGGAGAACATATGGGCGGCTTTGTCACACAACCGTCACGAGAATGTCAAACTTCGAGCGGGCGGATAATTACGGGGGATGCCTTCCGGGTAAAACAGAACGGAGCGAGAGACATCTCCCGCTCCGTTAAAGGAACCGCCTTCGTCGTCGAAACGACTCAGAATTTGATGAACCCGATTTTGTTTCCCAGCCACACCAGCGCGAAGGCCACGCCCGCCGCCGCCGGAATCGTGAACACCCAGGCCCACAGGATTTTTTCGATGACGCCAAACTTGAGCGAGTTAAACCGCTTCGCGCAGCCCACGCCCAGAATGGAACTGGTGATGGCGTGCGTCGTGGACACCGGCATCCCGAGCGTGCCGGTCACGGCCAGCACCGTCGCCGCCGTGGTCTCCGCCGCGAAGCCGTGGACCGGCTGGAGCTTCACCATCTTGTGGCCCATGGTCTTGATGATTTTCCAGCCGCCCGCCGCCGTGCCCGCCGCCATCGTGATCGCGCAAATCACCACGACCCACGCCGGCACGACCTGGCTCTTGGCATCGCCAATGGGCGGCATGTAACCAAACTGCAACCACGACGGGAGCAAAGCGATGAGTTGACTGCCCACGGGGAGGTAAAGCGGGTCGGAGCCTTCCGGCGTTTTGAGGAAGGAGAATATTCCCGACATGTCGGTGAGGATGCCGGCCTTCGTCCCGGCGACGAGGGCGAGGGTGATGATGCCCATCGTTTTCGTGGCGTCATTCATCCCGTGGCTGAAGCCCATGTAGCCCGCACTGGCGAGCTGCAGTTTGCCGAACACACGGTTGACCCACACCGGACGCGCCTTGAGCAGCACGAGGTAGAGGAAACTCATGAACAGCAGCCCGACCACGAAACCGATGAGCGGCGACGTGATCATGGGGATGACGACTTTGTTCAGAATGCCGGCCCGGTCCACCTTCATCTTCTCGACGACCATCTCGACGCGGCCCGAGAAGACGACGGCCTGCACTTGGTTCGTGCCGAGCTTGACGGTGTGCGTGCCGTTGGTGCGGATGGCGTCGCCGAGCGCGGCCCTCAGTTCCGGTGGCGCAGTGGTGAGGCTGAAACTTTTTTTCTCCTTCACCTCGTTCCACTTGATGGAACTCCAGACGGACACCGGTTGGCCCGCCTTGTCCACCAAGGACTTTTGCGCGTGCATGCAAATTGCCGCCGCCAAGGCCGCGCCCACAAGTCCCCCGACCAGCGCGTGCGTGGAACTGCTGGGAATGCCGTACCACCAAGTGACGAGATTCCAAGTGATGGCCCCGAGCAGCGCGCAGATAATGACCTCCTGCGTGACGAAGTTCGAGTCCACGAGGCCGCTGGAAATGGTCTTGGCTACCGCGAGACCGAAAAAGGCACCGAGGAGGTTCGTCACCGAGGCCATCATGATCGCCTCGCGCGGCGTGAGCACCTTGGTCGAGACGACGGTGGCAATGGAGTTGGCGGTGTCGTGGAAGCCGTTGATGTACTCAAACACCAACGCCACGAGGATGACTGCGATGATGAGCGTCATGGCTGGCTCAGGAGTGTTTCAGCACGACATGCGAGACGACATTGCCGGCGTCGCGGCAACGGTCGAAGACCTTCTCCAGCAACTCGTAAAGGTCTTTCAACGCCATCGCCGTCAGCGCCTCATGCTTGCCGCTGTAAAGATCGCGCAACTCGTCGAGCATGATCTTGTCGGCCTCGCCCTCGAGCTTTTGCAGCTTGGCGTTGTGCTGCGAGATGGCGGCGAGGTCGTTCTTCTTCACCTCGGCCAGCATGGCGACCACGGTCTTGACCGCGTCTTCGAGCATGTCCATCTGCACATTGAACTTCACCTCCCGCACGCGCGGCGCGCAGAGGATGTAACGCTCGGCGAACTTCTCGATGGTCTTGGGAATCTTGTAGAGCACATTGGACAACGCCTCGATGTCCTCGCGCTCCAAGGAGGTCACGAAGGTCTTCACCAGCAGTTCGCTGATCTCGTTGGTGATGGCCTTGTCCTTCCGCCGTGAAGCCACGAACTCATCTAGCGTGGGCGTGACGGAGTGGTTTGTGAGAATGCGTTTCAGGGCCGTCACACTATGCAAGCCCTCCTCGGCACTGGCGTGCAGGAGGTCGAAGAACTTGTCGTCTTTACCAAGCAATTTTTGCAATGAGAACATACGCCTACACTGCCCTGACACATTGCGGACATGCACGATCTTTACTGTGAACTGAAAGTGTCCGGAGTGTGACGAAAAGGTGACGATAATTGGTTTTTAGAGCGTTTCAAAAGACACCGGGGTTACCCCAATGTCACCCGAAAGTCGGAACGCTGAACAATTTGGATGTGCTGCATCCTCTCATTGCAGCCCCGCACGCTCCTTGTTACACCAGCGCCATGACCCGCCTCTCGCTCTGGCTAGCGGCGCTGTTTGCAGGCGCTGCGGCCCACGCCGCAGCGCCCAACATCGTCTTCATCCTCTGCGACGATCTGGGCTACGGCGACGTGCGCGCGTTGAATCCGCAAGGGAAAATCGCCACGCCGCACGCGGACCGGCTGGCCGCGCAAGGCCTCGTGTTCAGTGACGCGCATTCCAGTTCCGCCGTCTGCACGCCCACGCGCTACGGCCTGCTCACCGGCCGCTACAACTGGCGCTCGCGCCTGCAGAGCGGCGTCATGGGCGGCATGAGTCCGCCCCTGATTGAGCCGGGCCGGCTCACCGTGGCCGCATTGCTGAAACAAAACGGCTACCACACTGCGGCGATTGGCAAATGGCACCTCGGCATGAATTGGCCGCTGAAGCCGGACGCGAAACCCTTCAACGACAGTATCGAGAAAGGCGAAGACGGCTGGCGCGTGGACTTCACCCGGCGCATCACGAACGGCCCGGTGGATTTCGGCTTCGATTACTTTTTCGGCCTCGCCGCTTCACTGGACATGGTGCCTTACACGTTCATCGAGAACGATCGTGTGCAAAAAATTCCCATCGTGGACAAAGCTTTTCCCATGATGGGCGACCGCACGAACAAGCTGACGCGGCGCGGCCCGGCGGCGGTGGACTTCGAGGCGGAGGACGTGCTGCCCACGCTCACGCGTCGCGCGGTGGCTTACGTGCGGGAGCGTGCCGCGGAGTCGCGCGCGGGGAAACCATTCTTCCTTTACCTGCCGCTGAACGCGCCGCACACGCCGAGCGTGCCGTCGAAGGAATGGCGCGGTCGCAGCGGGCTGAATGCCTACGCGGATTTCGTGATGCAGACGGACGCGACGCTCGGCGAAATCACCGCCGCGCTGGAACAAACGGGACTCGCCACCAACACGCTGCTGATTTTCACCAGCGACAACGGCTGCTCACCCGAGGCGGACTTCAAGGAACTTGCGGCGCAAGGACACAACCCGAGCCACACCTTTCGCGGCACGAAGGCGGACCACTTTGAGGGCGGGCACCGGGTGCCGTTCATCGCGCGCTGGCCGGAACGCGTGCGCGCGGGCGGCACGACGGATCAACTCGTCTGCCTGAATGATTTCATGGCGACCTGCGCGGAAATTCTCGGCCTGAATCTGCCGGCTCACGCGGGCGAGGACAGTGTGAGTTTCCTGCCCGTGCTGCTCGGTCGGGCGACTGCGCCGGTCCGTTCCTCGCTGGTGCATCATTCCATTAACGGCTCGTTCGCCATTCGTGAAGGGCCGTGGAAACTCGCGCTCAGCCCCAGTTCCGGCGGCTGGAGCGCGCCTCGGCCCGGCACGCGGATGACGAAGAAACTTCCGCCCGCGCAGCTCTACGATTTGTCCCGCGACCTCGGGGAGACGAACAACCTTGCCGCAGTTCATCACGAGATCGTGACGCGTCTCACGGCCTTGCTGGAGCAGCAAGTGCGGGCCGGCCGCAGCACGCCCGGCCCGACGCAGACGAACACGGTGCCGGTGGAGATTCGTAAAAAGGAACAGGGGTAACATGCTTTTTGAACTAATAATTTTTTCTTTGTTGGGAGCCTTCATTCTGCTCTTTGTCACGACTGCGTTGCTGGAGAAGCAGCTTGTTCACGAATATGTTTCTGCTCCGCCGGAGCAAGCTGGTACTGGTTCTCCGTATTTCCTCGCGATGAACGAAGCGGCGCGGCGGCTGGGTTTTGAACCAGCGGGCTATTTCATGCAAAATCGCGGATCACGTGTCTATCAAGCCCGGATGGCATTGTGGCTTTCATCGGACCGTCAGACGCTATTGCGTATCACCGGCGGTAAAACGATTGGGGTGAACATCAGGCGGACCATCTTCACCAGTTTTGTTGAGCCAGATCGAATCGTTGAGACCGCAGACGAGTTTGGAGGCCCTGACTTGAGCGGTTTGATGGAGCGCGCCGTGTTAATGAATGCAAGTTTGGATGAACTCCACGTTCTCCACCTTGACCGATTGGCTGCGTGGCCCGCGCCCAAGCGGGTGTTTTCCATCAACGATGCATTGACGGCGTGTGAGGCGATGCAGGCGATGCGTGCGGCTCAGATGGAAAAAATCGGTCTTGGAAAATTTCTTAACCGAGAGCGCACGGTCTGGCGTCACACCTTCCGGGGCGCGTGGCTGTGCTATTTCAAGGGCTTTCGTGCGCAACTTGCGGAAGGCAAAGCACAAATGCACCGAGCCCGTCTGAAGCGTCCGGGAGACAGACCATGAAAGATCTGATTCTAATTCTATTCTTGGCTACCTGGCATGTTTGCCGTGTCACGAGTCATGGTGCTGACCTTTCCCGTCCCAACATCATCTTCGTCATCACCGATGATCAGGGCTACGGCGATTTGAGCTGCCACGGGAATCCCGTGCTCAAGACACCGAACCTCGACCGCTTCCACGGCGAGAGCGTGCGGTTCACAGATTTCAATGTCAGTCCTACCTGCGCACCGACGCGGGCGGCGCTGCTGACCGGACGGCACGAGTTCAAGAACGGCGTCACGCACACCATTTTCGAGCGCGAGCGGATGACGACGAACGCCGTGACCATCGCGCAGGTGTTGAAAGATGCCGGCTACGCCACGGGCATTTTTGGCAAGTGGCATCTCGGAGATGAGGCGGCGTATCAGCCCAACCGTCGGGGCTTCGATGAAGTGTTCATTCACGGCGCGGGCGGCATCGGGCAGACCTTTCCGGGCAGTTGCGGCGACGCGCCGGGCAACACGTATTTTGATCCGGCCATCCTGCACAACGGGCGCTTTGAGAAAACGCAGGGCTACTGCACGGATGTCTTTTTCGCGCAGACGCTGAAGTGGATTGAAGCACGGCGCGGCGCGACGGAGCCTTTCTTCGCGTGGCTCGCGTTGAACGCGCCGCACGCGCCTCTGGATGTGCCCGCTGAATACGAGAGCCGTTACAAGAACCTGCCGGGCGTGGGCACGAACGCCGCGAAGTTCTTCGGCATGGTCGAAAACATCGACGACAACTTCGGCGTGCTGATGGAGAAGTTGCGCGCGTGGAATCTGGAGACGAACACGCTGGTGGTGTTCATGACGGACAATGGCGGCACGGCGGGCGTACCCATCTTCAACGCCGGGATGCGCGGGGCGAAGGTCACGCCGTATCTTGGTGGCATCCGCGTGCCGTCCTTCTGGCGCTGGCCGGCGGGCTTTCGCGGCGGCGCAGATTGCGACCGGCTCACGGCGCACATTGATGTGTTCCCGACGCTGGCGGAGATTGGCGAGGCGAAAATCAGCGAAGCGGCGCGCGCACAAGTGGAAGGCCGCAGTCTGTTGCCGTTGCTCAAAAATCCGCGTGGCGGCTGGATGGATCGGACGCTCGTCACGCACGTCGGACGCTGGGAGCGCGGGCAGGCGGCGCAGTCCGCGTATCGCAACGCCAGCGTGCGGAACAAAGATTTCCAACTCGTCTCGGTGGTGCCGCCGAAGGAGGACGCGAGCAGCCCGCGCTGGGAGCTGTTCGATTTGCAGAGCGACCCCGGCCAGAAGACGAACGTGCTCCGGCGCTTCCCCACGGCGGCCCGCGCGCTGGAATCGACGTACGAACAATGGTGGGGCGAAACGCAGCCGTATCTGGTGAACGAAAATGTTTCCGCGCCGCACGTGAATCCGTTCAAGGCGCTCTACTGGAAACAATTCGGCGGCGGGCCGGACAAGAAGCTGCGGGAGCAGATGGACCCGGGAAAAGTATTTAACCGCTAATGGACGCTGATCGACGCTAATGAAAACAGCCTGTCAGCATTAGCGGAAATTAGCGTTTATTAGCGGTTCAAAAAACTACTTCGCCACTTCCGTGCAGCGGGTTTCGCGGATGACGGTCACGCGAATCTGACCGGGGTATTGCAACTCCTCCTCGATGCGCTTGGCGATGTCGTTGGCGAGCTTGTGGGCGGTGGTGTCGTCCACTTCGTCGGGCATGACGATGACGCGGAGTTCGCGGCCGGCCTGCACGGCATACACTTTTTCCACGCCCTCGAAGGACATGCCGATGCGTTCCAAATTCTCCACGCGCTTGATGTAGGTCGTGAGCGTTTCGGAACGCGCACCGGGGCGTGAGGCGCTGATGGCGTCCGCCGCTCCGACGAGCACGCCCCACACGCCTTCGTGCGGGACTTCACTGTGGTGCGAGGCGATGCCGTTGACGACCGCCGCTGATTCGCCGCAACGCTTCGCGATGTCCGCACCGACGATGGCGTGCGGGCCTTCGATCTCGTGGGTCACGGCCTTGCCGACATCGTGGAGCAGTCCCGCGCGCTTCGCGGTCTCGATGTCCACGCCGAGTTCACCGGCCATGAGCGACATGAGGTGCGCGACTTCCACGGAGTGGTCGAGCACGTTCTGCGAGTAACTCATGCGGAATTTCAACTGGCCGAGCAACTTGACCAAATCATGGTGCATGGGCGCGACGCCCGCGCGCACGATGGCGTCCTCGCCGGCGCGCAGAACGGATTCCTCCATCTCGGATTTCACCTTGGCCACGACTTCCTCGATGCGCGAGGGGTGAATGCGGCCGTCGAGAATCAACCGCTGCATCGCCTCGCGCGCGATCTCGCGGCGCACGGGATCGAAGCCGGAGAGAACCACGGCGTTCGGCGTGTCATCTACCAGCACGGTCACGCCGGTGGCCATTTCAAACGCGCGGATGTTGCGCCCCTCGCGCCCAATGATGCGGCCTTTGATTTCGTTGTCCGGCAAATTGAGCGTGGCACTGGTGCTCTCGAAAGTGTGGCTGCCCGCGTAGCGTTGAATGGCGGTGCTGATGATCCACTTGGCTTTTTCTTCAGCGCGAAGTTTCGCCTCATCCACGATGCGGCGGGTGAGTGCGGCGGCGTCCGACTCGGCTTGTTGCTCGACTTCTTGCAGCAACTGCGCGCGGGCGTCGGCTTCGGAAATTTTCGCGATGGTGCCGAGCGTTTCGAGTCGTTGGCGGATGGCGGCGGCGAGTTGCTGCTGCTGGGATTCGACGGCCACGGTCTGCTTCTGCAACTCCTCGGCCTGTCCGTGCAAGACCGTTTCCTGCGTGGCGAGATTCTGCAAATGGCGCCTCGCCACCGCCTCGCGCTCGGCGACGCGCACTTCGTTCTCGGTGATCTGCTTCTGGCGCGCGGTGAAGGACTGCTCGGTTTCCTGGCGGAGTTTCAGGGCGTCTTCGCTGGCGCGGAGCTTGGCCTCGCGGAGCGCGCTGTCGGCGTCGCGGCGGGCATTGTCGAGGATGGACTGCGCTTCGAGGGCGCGCGCTTTCTTCAGCGTTTGCTCCTTCCAACGCAGAACTACGAACACCAGCAAGGCGCCCACCGCAAAACCAAGGCCGCCCACCAGGTAATTGTTCACCGCCAAAAACATTTCAATCCGCGCGACGGCAACGCTGCCATCCCGCTGGAGTCAGTATCGAATCAACACGAACGTCATGCGGTTCCTCGGGCACGGCGGCGAGGACTTGCACTTCATAAGCCACGCCGCATTTGTGTCCGCGAACCTCGGCGAGCAGCCGGTCATAAAACCCTTTCCCCCGACCCAACCGCGCACCGTTGAGCGCGAACGCTACGCCCGGCACGAACATCAAGTCCAGTTGGTTTAACGAAACGGAGGGACAGTTGGATGCAGGCTCCAGCACGCCGAAGCGGCCGGGGGACAAATCGGCGGCGCCGCGGACCACGGCGGCGGAATATTGGCCGGTGACGGAATCGAAGCGCGGCAGCGCGACGGTCTTCCCTTCGCCCCACGCGGCGTCGAGGAGCGGCGTGAGGTCAGGTTCGTCGGGGAGCGGGGAGAAAAAGAGGATGGCGCGGGCCTCTTGCCAGACCAGTTGCGCCCGCGCGATGTCGCAGAGCGAGCGCGAGAAGGCCGCGCGTTGCTCCGGCGTCACGGCGCGGATCAAATCACGCACCCACGCACGCAGGCTGGATTTGTCGGACGGTTCCATGCAGTCGGCGCGAGTGGATAGCACCTAGTCTGCGGGCGGGGCGAACGCAAAATTCCAGCGGCGCGCGGGCCACTGATTGTCAGGTCGTCGGATTGTGAACCTCGGAAACCTCAGCCCAGCGAGCTGAGGCTACGACTTTGTATGTGCGATTGGCTTTGTTGGTCTTTCGAAATTCAACAACCTTTGGGTCAAGTTTGCTCGGAAGTATAGCGTGCGTGTCTGCGTCGTAAAAAACTGTCTTTCCGTTTGTCAGCGTGACACCCATCTGATGGTTATTCACCACCGCACCCACTTGCTGTGCTTCAAGTTCCGCAATGCGATTTTGAGATTTCGCATAGTTCTCCTTGAGTGCCGCATACTCTTCTTGGAGTTCGGCCAGTTCTTTGGGATAGTTTTTCATAAACGAGCAATGAAGCGAGCTCTGAAACAGTCCAAGCCAATTGAGTGAAACGTTCTGGGTTTCGTTCGTAAAGCCTCCATTATTTCTGCGTTGACCCGCCAGTCGGTTCGCGATTCCATGCTCACAGATTTTTAACGAGCAGATGATGGCAAGCCCCCAATCTTTGATC
>JAYVQC010000079.1:0-8498 GCA_043757045.1 Akkermansia sp.
GCGCGGGCGATTGGGCGAATGAAACCGAAAAACCGAGCAGCCAGCCCGCCGACAGGAGGAAAAATCGTTGCACGGAAGTTTTGTCGCGCGCCCGCGCGCGGCTGGCAAGCCGGGATGAAAAGCAAAAACCCCGTCCCAAACGGGACGGGGTTCTGAATCTGACGTTCAGATTAGAACGAGTGGCCGACCGCGGCCTGGGTGCACGTCGGCTTCGACGACACTGCGTTGACGCCGTAGGTGCCGTTCGCGGGGCACGCGGGCGTGTCGCGGATGTAGAGCGCCGGGCCGTAGAGCGCGGACTCAGCGGGCACGGCGGTGCCGAGCTGCTTGGTCTCGAGGGCCCAGGTGTTCTTCGCGCCGTCAATCTGCTTGAGGTTGGCGATGCAGGCGTTCTTCTGGGACGCTTCACGGGCCTTGATGAAGTTCGGAATCGCGATGGCGGCCAAGAGGCCGATGATCGCGACGACGATCATGATTTCGACGAGGGTGAACGCGCTTTTGCGGGACGTGTTGAGTTGCATATGTTTTTAACCTTTCTGACTTACGACGGTCGTGAACAGAACACACAGGCGGTTTATCCATTATTTCGGCTGTTCACTGATTGCCTGTGCGCGAACCGCTGGCAACACATAGCAACGCCGGTGCCAGCCTCCTCTTTCCCCGCAAGCACCTGAAAAAACAGCGAATCAACCGTAATGCCACAGGGCCAACAGGCACCCCTGTCCGCAACCGAAGCAGACGTGTCCTCCGTGTCCAATCGCGTCAGAAAAATCCCACACCCACTCAGCATTTCTTCCGATTCCCGCAGGTAAAATGGACGGACAACACGAGGAGAAGAAAGCGCGGTATGGATGGCACCGCCTAAAAAATGTTCACGGGCCAACCTCGCTGCTGCGCCACGGGCCAAAAAGTTGGCTCCACAAAAGAGAAGACCCGCTGCAACAGGCAGCGGGTCCGCTCCACTTGCGACACGGAGTTTTTAAGTCCGCATTGCGCCTGATCCATCGGCGGGCGGCGGCGGCGCTTGAGCCGCAAACTTAGTCGGCGGAAAACTTCGGTGCGGGTGCTTTTACGAATTCCGCGCGGCGCAGGTAAAGCGGCTCAAGCTGGTCTCCCGAAACAAAGTCATTTCGCCCGGACGCCATCTGCCCCACGACGCGCGCGTCGGCCAGCAGCACCGGCTCGCGCCCCAGGCACCACGGCCCTGGATCCGCTTTGAAAAATAGCTCCCCATCCGCACGCCGCCGCTCTTCATCGCCGGGCGACAGCAATGCAAACCCGCCCAACGCCTGCGGCTCGGCCGCTCCCAAATCATAGCGCACAGCAAAAACTTCCCCCCGCTGCGCGTCGCAGACGATGTTGACCAGGCTGGCGATGGGCGCGCTCGGCCCGCGCAGGCGCAAGCCCTCGGGACTGTTGATGCGGCGCGCGATGGCGTCCGCGCTGTTCCCCCCCAGCAACTTCACCCCGCGCGCGATTTGCCAGCCTTGCGCGATGGCGATGGCCGTGCGAATGCCCCCGAAACTCCCCGGCCCCAGTCCCACCACGATGCACTCGATGTCCGCAGCGGAAAACCGCGCCTCCTCCAGCGCGCGTGTGATCACTTCAAAGCACCGCGCTCCTCGTTCCGTGCGATCAATGGCGAAGCCTCGTACTTCTTGATCCTCCAGCACGGCAACACCGCGTTCGGGCGAGGAAAATTCAAGCGCCAGAATCTTCATAAGTGAACTGCCGTTCCATTTCGCTAAGCGTTTCAATCCGCACCAAGCGCACCAGACCTTGGACCTTGGACTCTGGACGTTGGACCTCCGGCAACCAGCGCTCGATCCACTCCACCACCGCCACGCCGTCGGGATGGATCAAGTATTCCTCCAGCCCCGCGCCCGCCACCTCGTCGCCGTTGTTGAGCCGGTACAAATCCAAATGGAACAGGCGCAGCCGTCCGCCGCCGTATTCGTTGAGCAGCGCGAAAGTCGGCGAGTGAACGCGCGCCGTGCAGCCGAGGCCGCGCGCGAAGCCGCGCACGAATTGCGTCTTGCCCGCGCCGAGATCGCCGCTCAGGCCGATGACCCAGCCGCGCTGCGCCGCGCGGCCCCACTGCTCGCCGAGCGCGAGCGTCTCCTCAGGACTGCGCGAAATGTGTGTAGCCATGCGCCGTCAGTGTTTTCACGCCGTTCCGATCGTGCAGACGCAGACCCGGCTCGTTGGTGATTTTCCCGACCACCGTCAGCGGCAAATTGGGAAATTGCTGCTTCCACGCGTCCAGCAGCGGAACCGCGTCCTTGCTTGCCACCGTGAACAGCAGTTCAAAATCTTCGCCGTCCGTGAGCGCCGCGAGCAATGGCGGTTTCGCGGACGATTCTTCTTTCGCCGCCATCCTGGCCACCGGACTTATGGGAATAGCCTTCGCCAGTAACTCCGCGCCCACACCGCTCGCTTTCAAAATGTGTCGCAGGTCGCTCGCCAGCCCGTCGCTCAGATCAATCATCGCGCGAATCGCGAACTGCTCGCGCAGCCAGCGCGCCTCGGTCAGACGCGGCTCGAAGTCCAGATGCCGTCCGCGCAACGAACCGCCCAGCGTGCCCGTGACAAAAATCGCGTCGCCCGCCGTCGCGCCCGAACGCAACACACACCGCTCCTTCGCCACCGTCCCGAGCAGCGCGATGGAAATGAGCATCGCCCCCGGACTCGTCGTGGTTTCGCCGCCCACGATGGCCACGCCGTGTTCCGCCGCGAGCGCGTTCAGTCCGGCGTAAATGGCTTCCACTTTTTCCGGTGAGAAATTTTTCGGCAGCGCCAGCGTGATGAGCGCCGAGTTGGGCTTCCCCGCCATCGCCGCGATGTCGCTCAGGCCGCGCGCGAGCGCCTTGCGCCCGACTTTTTCCGGCGGCGTCTCGCTCGTGAAGTGGACGCCCTCGACCACGGCGTCGGTCTTGAACAGCACGTAGTCGGGCGCACCGAGGTCGAGCACCGCGCAATCATCGCCCGCCGCCACGACGACCGAGTCGTTGCGCGGCAGCGTGGGCAGCAGGCGGGCGAGCAGTTCCACTTCGTTCATGAATCAATGAGTTTCTCCGCCCACTTGGGCTGCGTCACGAGAAGCGTAAAGTTCACGGCGTTGAACAGCGCGTGCAGCAGGATGGGGGTGAAAATATTTTTCGTCTGCTCGTAGAGCGCCACCAGAATCATCGAGAGAAAGATGAAGAACAGGAATCCCACCGCGTTGCCATGCACCGTTGCGAAGAGCACCGCACTGATCCACAGCGCGAGACGTGGATACCCGCGCTGCTTGATGAATCCGTAGAGCACGCCGCGAAACAAAAGCTCCTCACCGACGGGCGCGACGATGATGGCGGTGAACGCCTGTAACGTAAGCAGCCACCACGGCCATTTGTTTTGCAACAGTTCCGCGATGGCCTGCGGCTGCGGCTTCAACAAGTCCCAGCCGGTGCGGTCGGCGGCCAATTCCAGCGCGGTCGAGGCGAGATACCCGAGCACACCCATGGCGAAAAGCGCGATGACAAGCGCAAGCAACGCCAGCGTCACGCACTGCCGGTAGTTGCGCTGCGTGATGCCGAAAGCCTCGCCCCAGGTCTGCGCGTTCCGCCGGAGAAATTGATGCACCCAAATCGGCACCGTGCCTTGCACGCAGAGCAGCGAGATCACCACGGCCAAGAGCATCACATCCTGCGGCTTGAGCCGGCTCCCGAGCAACGGGCCGAGCAGGCTGGAGAGGCCGATGGCCAGTCCCAGCGTCATCGCCACCATCGCGCCGAGCTGCATGATGCTCAGGGTGTCCCATCGCTTGTCCGAAATCACCCGGCGACGGTACGCAGCGTGTGCGGGCAAGACGAGGAAAACTCTGGCGAGCGCAGAACGCATCTGGCCAGTCCCCCGAACACGAGGCTGGAAAGCCTCGCAACCTGCCGGCTGGAAAGCCGGCGTTACGTAGCGCCGACATTCGTGTCGGCAGGTTGCGAGGCTTTCCAGCCTCGTGTTCCTCAGCAAAGCGGGTGGCGGGATCTCCCAGAGGCGCCATCGCACTCCCGTGAAATTCCCTCGCGCAAAACTCTTTTTGCCGACTCCATTCCCCCACCCTATCGTCGCGCTCGTGTTCCGAACAAACATCGCCATCGTCAGCGCGGCTTCGCTACTCGCGCTCTCGGGCTGTCAGCCCCGGAACGCCTCCGTCACCATGAGTGCCACCAATGTCGCCATTCCTCCGGTTCACAAGCACACCAACCGCCTCGCGCGCGAGAAGTCGCCCTACCTGCTCCAGCACGCGCACAATCCCGTGGACTGGTTTGCGTGGGGCGAGGAGGCGTTCGAGAAGGCGCGGCGCGAACACAAACCTATCTTCCTCAGCATCGGTTACTCGACGTGCCATTGGTGCCATGTGATGGAACGCGAATCGTTCGAGAGCGAGGAACTGGCAAAGTTCCTCAACGAACATTTTGTGAGCATCAAGGTGGACCGCGAGGAGCGCCCGGACGTGGACAAGATTTACATGACCTTCGTGCAGTCCATGACCGGCTCAGGCGGCTGGCCGCTGAATGTTTTTCTCACGCCGGAGCGCAAGCCGTTTTTCGGCGGCACCTACTGGCCGCCCGAGGTGAAGTATGGCCGCCCGAGTTTTCTCCAAGTGCTGCAACAGATCGCCGGCGCGTGGCAGTCCAAGTCGAATGACATCCTGAACTCCGCGCAGAAACTCCACGAGCAGCTCGCCGAGATGACCGCGCGCGAAAGCACCAACCACATGGTGCTCACCACGCGCGTGGTGCAGAACGCCGGCTTGCGCCTCAAGGAAGGCTACGACGAAGTGAACGGCGGCTGGGGCAGCGCGCCGAAGTTTCCTTCGCCCAGCAATCCGCGTTTCCTCCTGCGCTACGGCGTACGTCACGGCAATGCCGAAGCGACGCGCATGGTGCTGAACACTTGCGACAAGATGGCGGCGGGCGGCATTTACGATCAACTCGGCGGCGGGTTCTCGCGCTACTCGGTGGACGCGCGCTGGCTCGTGCCGCACTTCGAGAAGATGCTCTACGACAACGCCCAACTCACGCAGCTCTATCTCGACGCGTATCTCGTCAGCGGCGACGTGCGCCATGCCGACGTGGTGCGCGATGTCCTGCGCTACGTGCTGCGCGACATGACGCATCCGGACGGCGGTTTCTATTCTGCCGAAGACGCGGACAGCGAAGGCAAGGAGGGGAAGTTCTACTGCTGGACGGAGGCGGAGTTGAAGACACTGCTCACGGCGGAAGAATTTTCTGTGGCCACGAACTACTTCGACATCACGGAGAAAGGAAATTTCCACGACCACAGCGACCCACAGGCGTTGCCGAATCAAAACGTCCTCAGCATCGCGCACCCTGACGCAGCGAAAGGCAAAGAAGCTCTGATCGCCTCGGCGAGGCAAAAGATGTTCGCCGTCCAAGCCAAGCGCGTGCGCCCGCATCTCGATGACAAGATTCTCGCGTCGTGGAACGGGCTGATGCTCGGGGCCGTCGCGCGGGCGGGTGCGGTGTTGGGTGAGGCGAGCTACATCGCGGCGGCGGAGAAGAATTTGGCGTTCCTGAAAAGCAAACTGTGGGTGCAGCGTGCCGCCAGCGTCTCGCTGGCGGAGTCTGATAAACGCCAGCAGGATGCTGGCGGCACGCTGTATCACCGCTGGCGGGATGGGCAGCGCGATAACACGCAACTCCTCGAGAGCTACGCCTTCCTGCTCAGCGGCGTCATCGATCTCTACGAGGCCACGCTGCGACCGGAGCATCTCGACTTCGCCATCGCGCTCGCCGAGAGCATGACGGCGCGCTTTCACGACGCGAAGGACGGCGGCTTCTGGCAGAGCACCGGCGACGCGAAGGATTTAATCTTGCGCGTGAAGGACGACTACGACGGCGCGGAGCCGAGCGGCAACGCGGTGGCCACACTCGCGCTCTTCAAGCTCGCCGCGATCACCGAGCGAAAGGATTTTCGCGAGACGGCGGAACGGACGTTGAAGTTGTTCTCGGATCGTTTGTGGCAGGTGCCGCAGGCCGTGCCATATCTTCTCGCCGCACTCGACTTCTCGCTCGAAGAACCGCGCCGCGCCGTCCTCGCGGGCGACATCAACACCGCCGCCGGACGCGCCCTGCTCCGCGGCGCGCACGCCGCGTATCAGCCGAACAAAGTCATCCTCGGCACGCAGGGCGCGGTGGAGCCCTTCGCGAAGACGCTCACGCCGAAGGATGGAAAGCCCACCGCCTACGTCTGCACCGGCACGGCCTGCCAGCCGCCCACGCATGACGCGGGGAAGTTGAAGTCGTTGTTGAAGTAGCGGTGCGGAACTGTTGAAAGGCTTCAGTCGGGCAATCCCGGAGGGCTTGCGACGTTCGAATCAATAAAGCGTTACGAAACTCGTCCATGCCTGGCCCCGGCGCACTGGAACAGCACACCCTTACCCAAATTACCAAACCCGCCGAAAGCCAAACGTCGCTGATTCACCGGTCGAGTCATCCACCATACGAAGTCGCCACCAAGTGGAATCGATCCGAAATGTGAGCGTCTTCCGGCGGTCTCGGTCATCAATCCAGAACCAATTCCCTTCCGTGTTCGTGTAGCGGCCAAAGTAAGTGCGCGTTCCTCCACCGACGATCTCAACTCGTCCATTGGAAAGTTCCCACCAAGAGTCCCCTTCAATCGCCAAGTTCGGGTTGGTTGTATAACGACCGTCCGGTGTAACAGGCCCTTTCCAAGCAATCACTGCGACCGTAGTAGCTACCAAAAGAACAAAGACAAGACAGAGGAGTTTACGGCGAAGGCTCATGGTTCATTAATCCTTCATTCCACATTTCTCCTCAAACGCCCGCCACATCTCCTCCGCGATCACGTCCGGCTCCTTTCGCGCGTCCACCTTCACGAGATACGGCTTGCTGATGCTCAGGAAAATTTCCCGCACGCGGCGCAGCGCTTCCACTTCTTCGAAATGATCCGCCTGGTCGCCGCGCGCGCGCACGCGGCTCAGGCCGTCCTCCACGGGCAGATCGAACAGCACCAGCAAGTCCGGCTCGGGCGCGAACTCCTCGTTGCGCCGGATCAACTCCTGCGGGTCCAGGCCACGCGCGCCTTGATACGCGGCGGTGGAAAAGTAGTAGCGGTCCACGATCACCACGCAGCCTTCGTGCAGGCGCGGCAGGATCAATTCGTTCACATGTTCGCGGCGGTCTTTCAGGAACAGCTCCACCTCCTCCTCGATGGAGAGCCGCCCGGACTGCGCGGACTCGCGCAGGAGTTTGCCGTATTGGCCCATCGTCGGTTCGCGCGACAGCACCACGCGCCGTCCGTGCGACGTCAGACGTTCGCCGAGGAGTTTCGCCTGCGTGGATTTCCCCGCGCCATCAATGCCCTCGAGGACGACAAAAAATCCGGGATAAGGCGGCGACACTTTCATGCGCGGCAGGATGGGCGCGCAGCCCGGACGAGGTCAACCTCCCGAAGCCGGTGACGCTCGTGCAAGGTTTGGCCAACACGAAGCACACGCTGGAAATCTCCAGCACGAACGACACACCCATCGCCCATAAAATCGTCCAAATACTTGAGCGGTTTCTCCAAGCCATCGGTCGGAGGTTTTCCTAACTTTCGATCATGCAATGGCGTCTGGCTCAAACCATCTCTTTCCTTTCACTGATCGCGTTAGCGCGGACGGCGCACTCCGCCGACCTCAGCGGTCACAAGCTGCTGGTCACTTCCGTGCGCACCGGCGACACCGAGGTCTTCATCGCCGACCCGACGACGGGTGACCTGTTTAATGTCTCCCGCTCTCCGAAATCCGAAGACCGTTATCCGTGCTGGTCGCCGGATGGAAAACAGATTTGCTTCATGTCGGATCGCGAGAGCACGACCAACCTCTGGATCGCGAATGCCGATGGCTCGAAGGTGCGCCGGCTCAATCGCACGCCGGATGTGTGTTACATGCCGAGTTGGCAGAAGACGCCGCGCGGCGAGCGCATTGTCTTCGGCAAGCACGGCGACAAGCCAGAGATGGCGAGCATCAAGCCCGACGGTACGGGCGAGGAAATTCTGGGCGAAGGGCACGATCCGACGCTTTCGCCCGACGGCAAACTCATCACCTATACCGGCCATGAAGGCGGCGGCGTGACCGTGTTTGTGATGAACCACGACGGGACGAACAAGCGCCAGGTCGTGAAGGAAATCAGCAAGGTGGGCGCGACGTTCCCGAACTGGTCGCCGGACTCGAAGCAACTTGTCTATTCCTTCCCGGTTGGCGATGCGCTGGAACTGTTCATCAGCAACCTCGACGGAAGCGGCCAGCGGCAGCTCACCACGTTTGGCGGCACGAGCGTCTGCACGCCCAGCGCGTGGTCGCTGGATGGCAAGTGGATTTCCTTCCGCCGCACGGACGAGCGTTACTGGAGCAACAAGGAGCGCATGCTGAAGATCTATTCCGAGAAACCCGCCGACAAACGCCCCGTGTGGGTCATCCGCCCGGACGGCAC
>JAYVQC010000080.1:0-30681 GCA_043757045.1 Akkermansia sp.
CGCACGTGGAATACGAGAGCAATGCCCGCCACTATGCGCACGTTGACTGCCCGGGCCACGCTGACTATGTGAAGAACATGATCACGGGCGCGGCGCAGATGGACGGCGCGATTCTCGTGGTCAGCGCTGCCGACGGCCCGATGCCTCAGACGCGTGAGCACATCCTGCTCGCCCGCCAGGTCGGTGTGCCGGCAATGGTGGTTTTCTTGAACAAAGTGGACCTCGTGGATGACCCCGAATTGCTCGACCTCGTCGAGATGGAAATCCGCGACCTGCTCACCAAGTATGGTTTCCCCGGCGACACCACGCCGATCATCCGCGGCAGCGCCACGGCGGCGATGGCGGCGAAGCCCGAAGGCGAGAAGGCGATTGCGGACTTGCTGGACGCGGTGGACTCGTTCATCCCGCTCCCGACGCGCGAGATCGACAAGCCCTTCCTGATGTGCATCGAAGACGTGTTCACCATTGAAGGTCGCGGTACAGTCGTGACCGGTCGTGTGGAACGCGGCGAGTTGAATCGCATGACGGAAGTGGAAATCGTGGGTCTCAAGGACACGCGCAAGACGACGGCGACGGACATCGAAGCCTTCCGCAAGCTGCTCGACAAGGCGAGCGCCGGCGACAACGTGGGCGTGCTGCTGCGCGGCACGACCAAGGACGACGTGGAACGCGGCATGGTGCTGGCGAAACCCGGTTCGATCACGCCGCACACGAAGTTCAAGGCGGAAGTGTACGTCCTCTCGAAAGAAGAAGGCGGACGTCACACGCCGTTCTTCAACAAGTATCGTCCGCAGTTCTATTTCCGCACCTCGGATGTGACGGGCGACATGACCTTGCCGACTGGCGTGGAAATGGTGATGCCAGGCGACAACGTCTCCATTGACGTCGAGCTGCAGAAGCCCGTCGCGATGGAAAAAGGCCAGCGCTTCGCGATTCGCGAAGGCGGTCGCACCATCGGTGCCGGTCGTGTCAGCGAAGTGATGAAGTAATTTTGTCCGGAAGGACATTGGGCGGGGGGCGCGCAAGCGTTCCCCCGCTTTTAGTCTAACGGCAAAGCGGAAGGTGAGTACGGCGTTAGCTCAATTGGTAGAGTAGCGGTCTCCAAAACCGTTGGTTGGGGGTTCAAGTCCCTCACGCCGTGCCAGCCTTTGCTGAAGCTTCGGTCCGGGAGCCCGGCGGTGAGTTTGGAGAGGTGGCAGAGTGGTCTATCGCGGCGGTCTTGAAAACCGCTTTGGGTGAAAGCCCAACGGGGGTTCGAATCCCTCCCTCTCCGCCAGCGTTTTTCGCGACGGACGGGATGGAAAAGTTTGAGTAGTCAGTGTGTGATGGTGTTGATTCGCTGCGGGCCAAGGCCCGGCAAGCCAGACATTTTTTGTGAACAAGTTCTACATTCAGTTGTTGATTTGGGTGGTCGTCGTGGCCGTCGTCTTTGGCGTGCTCTGGCGCACCGGCCAGCTTTTGCGGCTTACGAACTACGTCGCGGAGACGCGTGAAGAGCTTAGAAAGTGCAGCTGGCCCAGCCGCGATGAACTCAAGGGTTCCACCGTGGTCGTCATTCTTTCCATTCTGCTGCTCGGCCTGTTCACCGTCGTCGTGGACCTTCTGCTCACCTACGCCGTGCGACTGCTCGCCTCGTAACCAAAGGAACTATGAAAAGCCAATGGTTCGTCATCCACACGCTCTCCGGTCAGGAGAACAAGGTGAAGGAGAGCATCGAGAAGCGCATGAAGGCCGAGGAGATGGGCGAGTTCATCAAGGAAGTGCTCGTGCCCATTGAAAAGGTCGTGGACGTGCGCGGCGGCAAGAAGACCGTGACGAACCGCAAGCTCCATCCCGGGTATGTCTATATTGACATGGTGCTGCTCGACGAGAGCCGCGGCATCCTGCCGAAACCGTGGTTTTTCATCCAGGAGACGCCGGGCAAGATTGGTTTCGTGGGCGGGGATCGTCCCGTGCCGGTGACGGCGGACGAAATGGAAGTCATCAAGGCAACCATTTCCGACAGCGAAGACGCGGAGCGCCCGAAGGTTTCGTTCGCAGTGGGCGAGAACGTCAAGATCAACGACGGCCCCTTCATGAATTTCAACGGTGCGATCGAGGAAGTGGAACCCGAGCGCGGCAAACTCAAAATCACGGTCAACATTTTCGGACGCAACACTCCGGTCGAACTGGAGTATTGGCAGGTCGAGAAAGCGTGAGAAATCTGGAGTGATGGAGCAGTGGAGTGATGCGGTTCAGCACTCCGACACTCCAGCACTCCGACACAGCAAAAGTTTTTTATGGCAAAGAAGAAGACAGGCGAAATCAAATTGCAGATCCCGGCTGGCCAGGCGAATCCCGCCCCGCCCGTGGGTCCTGCCCTCGGTCAGCACGGCGTCAACATCATGGGCTTCTGCAAGGAGTTCAACGCCGCGACCAAGGACCAGAACGGCATGATCATCCCGGTGGTCATCTCCGTGTTCCAGGACAAATCCTTCACTTTCATCACGAAGTCGCCTCCCGCATCCGCGCTGCTCAAGAAGGCCGCCGGCATTGCCTCGGGCGCAAAGAACCCGCTCAAGGACAAGGTGGGCAAGGTCACGCGCAAGCAGGTGCTCGACATCGTGAAGTTGAAGTTCAAAGACATGAACACGACGAACGAAGACGCCGCGTTCAAAGTCATTGCCGGCACTGCCCGCAGCATGGGCATCGAAGTGCTGGATAAGTAAGAAACCCTAAACGCGGGAGAGTCCGTCAAACCGGATTCGCCATCACCGCACAAAAACATGCCAGAGAAACAAGGTAGCAAGCGTTATCGCAAGGCGCTGGAACTTGTGGATGCCGCCAAGGCCTATCCGCTCAAGACCGCCGTCGAAGTCCTCAACAAGTTCCCCAAGGCCAAGTTCAACGAGACCGTGGACATCGCCTTCAAGCTGGGCGTTGATCCGAAGCAATCCGACCAGATGGTGCGTGGCACCGTTCCCCTGCCCCACGGCAGCGGCAAGACCGTGCGCGTCCTCGTGTTCGCCCAAGGCGCGGCGGCGGAAGCCGCTAAAGCGGCCGGTGCGGAATACGTCGGCTTCGACGACATGATCAAAAAGTGCGTCGAAGGCTGGAACGATTTTGACGTCGCCATCGCGACCCCTGCGGCGATGAGCGAAGTCCGTAAGCTCGGCAAAGTCCTCGGACCCCGAGGCCTCATGCCGAACCCCAAGACCGGCACCGTCACCGATGACACCGCGAAAGCCGTGAAAGAAGTGAAGGCCGGCCGCGTGGAATTCAAAGTGGACAAGGGCGGCAACGTCCATGTTCCCGTGGGCAAGGTTTCGTTCACCCCGGTGCAGATCGAGGAGAACGCCCGCGCCGTTATCGAGGCTGTGACCAAAGCCCGCCCCTCCAGCGTGAAGGGCAACTTCGTCCACACCTGCACCCTCTCGGCCACCATGAGTCCCGGGCTCCGCATCGACATGCGCGAGTTCATCGCCACGGCCTGACTCACGACTTAACCATTTTCTAAAGGAACCTTACCATGCGTCCCGAAAAGAAATTCATCTCCGGCGAGTATCTCACCCGCCTGAACTCCTCCCCGTTCTTCATTGTCGTGGATTACACCGGCCTGCGCGTCGGTCCCATGACGGAGCTGCGCAAGCGTCTTCAGAAGGCCGGCGCGGAAATCCATGTCGTCAAGAACACCCTCTTCCGCATCGCAGCCAAGGAAGCCGGCGTGGCCGACCTCGGCCCCACGCTCACCGGCCAGATTGCCGTCGTGACCGGGCAGAAGGACGTGTCCTCCGCCGCCAAGGTCATCAAGACCTTTGCCTCCGAATTCGAGAAGCCCAAGACCCGCTTCGGCTTCCTGAACAACCAGCGTCTGGAAGCCGCCGCGATCAACGAACTGGCCGAACTCCCGCCACTCGAAGTCCTGCGCGCGAAGTTCCTCGGCCTGCTCAACACGCCGGCCACCAAGCTCGTCGCGCTGCTCAACGAGCCGGCCAGCCAGCTCGCCCGCGTGCTGCAAGCCAAGGCCGACAAGGGCGCGTAGGCCTCCGCCATCAATTCAGAGGTCGCCGGGCAACCGGCGGCCTTTTTCATTATGGACTGCGGTGGCAGAGCGCAGCGCCGACACCGCTTGGGGAACGGGGAAGGGGCCACGCGCGCAGATTTTACCCTGTAACCTTGGACATGAATTCTTTAAGCAATGATGGTCGGTTCCCTTCAACTCAAAGGCGCTTATGCAAAAGACGATTATCGGTCTCCTGTCGGTCGCGGTGGTGATGCTTGGGCTGGCCTGCGCGTGGCAGGCGAAGCAGTTGCGCCGGGCGGAGACGCGGGCGAGTGCCGCCGACGAGTCGCGCGCGGTTGGAGCCGGCGCAGACGAGGCGCAGGCGCAGCGCATCCAGGAACTGGAACGCAGCAACGCGCGACTGGAAAAGCAGGTCGCGCAGTTCGCCTCCGTCACCACTTCTCTCCGCACGAATGAATCCGCGTTGCGCAGCAATGCCAACGCGCTCGCCGAGCGTATCAAGACCGCTGGCGGCGCAGACGCGGAAGGCGACGGCAAGGGCGCGGTCTGGGGCGACATGATCGGCAAGATGATGAAAGACCCCGCCATGCGCGAGATGATGCGCGAGCAGCAGAAGGCGATGATCAACATGATGTATGGCGGCCTGTTCAAAGAGCTGAACCTCTCGCCCGAGGAGAAGGACAAGTTCAAGGAACTGCTCACCGAATCGCAGATGGGCAAGGTGGCGGCCACGCAAGGCTTGCTCGGCGGCGCGCAGGACGAGGCCACCACGGCGGCGGCAAAGCAGGCCGTGGCCGACGCGAAGAAGCAGGCAGACGCGGACCTCAAGGCGCTGCTCGGCGAGCAACGCTACGCGCAGTATGAGGATTACCAGAAGAACGTGGGCGAGCGGATGCAGCTCGATCAGTTGAAGAACCATCTCGCGGGCGAGAACGTGCCGCTGCGCGACGAGCAGAACGCGCAGCTCCTGCAAATCATGAAAGAGGAAAAGCTCGCGCTGCCGCCCGCGATTTCCACCGAGCAGAGCGAGATGCCGGACCAGAGCACCTTCACGCCGCAGAAGATGGACGAGCAGCTCAAGTGGATGGAGCAATACAACGCCCGCGTGGCCGACCGCGCGAAAAACGTCCTCACGCCGGAGCAGTTCATCAATTACCAGAAGTTCCAGGAGCAGCAGGCTTCGATGCAGAAGCTCGGGATGCAGATGGCGCGGCAGATGTTCGGCGGCGAGAAGGGCCAGGCGAAGTGAAGGAGCGCGGGCGTCCCGCCCGCCCGAATGGAACCGGAGGTCGCTCCGCCGAGTGGGCGTGGAGAATGCAGAAATCTTTCGCACCGTCCGGCGGGCGGGACGCCCGCGCTCCGCACGATGCGCTCCTCCTGAACTGCGGAGTTCAATTTCTTCTCCGTTCCCGCCACACTCTGCCGCGTGAACCTGAGCTTCTCACCGCGCGCCATGGCCGGTCGTGTGCGCCTCGAACTGTTGGCGATCAGTTTCGTGGTCGCGCTCCTCGGCGTGGCGGTCGTCATCGTGCGGTCGTTCGAGGACGAGACGTTTCACGCCTCCGGCAGCGATTTGGATATTCGCCTCCTCGCCGTGCGGCCCGATGCCAGTGATGATCTCTACGATGTCATGGGACGCCAGACCGGCACGCGCCCCTTCGATGGCGTGAACACGAACGCCTGGGGCAGCAACCTGCTCCGGCGCGATTTTCTTCTCGAACTGCCGGAGGGCGTGGCGATTCAGCCCGTGTTTTTGTCTGTGGCGACCCGTCGGTCTGTTGTGTATTCAGGATGGCTCCCTACCAATGTCCTCACCGCGGGCCGCACTTACATTTTGGAAGCAGCTTTCTCGGACGCGTACTGGCATTCGAGTTTCTTTTTCGGCGGGCAACGCCCGGTGGATTTTGTGGACGTGAACCTGTCGTTCTTTCCGTCGGAACGTGGCCAGCCTGAGATGCGTCTCCCCGGCCCGTTCGTCGAGGGCGTGACGAACAAGGCCCAGTCCGCCACGCAGGCGTGGTGGAACAGCCAACTGGTGCTGACCGGCGCGGAGGTGAAGAACAGCGTGACCAACGCGCAGTTCCTCTTGATCAACAGCCACTTCAACTACGCCGGGCCGGGCGCGCTTAGTTTTCTCGACCACGAGGGGCGGCGTCATCTGCCCTTCGTCACGAACTACACGCAGAACGGCGGGCCGTGGCAGGCGCGGGGTTACGTGCCGGGACTGAGTTCCAGCCAGATCGCGGCGGCAGAGATTCATTCGCCGCAGACGAAGACGTTTCATCACATCAAGGTGCGTTACCCGGAGCGCCCGGTGCTGACCGCGCCTGCGCCGCGCGGGAAGTGAGCGGAGGAATCTACTTCACCACGATCTTAGGCGGGTGCGCGTAGTCGTTCCACAGGCGGTCGAGTTCCGCCTTGTCCGGCGCACCGTCCGCGACCACGAAACGGTAGCGCGCGGTGAACGGTTTTCCCGGCGCGATTTCCAGAGCACCCGCCTGCTGCGGCGCGAAGTTGAAGAACGGTTCGGTGGGATGAATGCGCTGGGGCTGCGGCGCGTTGGCGTTCGCTGGATGACCGAGAATGGCGAGGCCGGTCAGCGCGCCGTCCACGAGACCTCCGAGGTGGGCCCACTTGCCGACGGTCTCGTTGTTGTCGCCCTTGCTGCGGTCGGACGTGCCTTCGCTGTTCAGGAAATTTAATTTGTCCGCGCCGTTCCACGCCCAGTTGCCGCGCACGCCGAGTCCGCCGTAACGATACTTGGGCAGTTTCACCGGCGCGTCCGTCGCGCACACGTCGGTCACATCGAGGTCAAACAGGAAATACGGCTGCTTCGCCTCCGCGCCCACGGCGTAGAGCTTCACGTTCCACGTTTCGTTCAACGCCGTCTTCGGCTGCGGTGCGAGCAGGTCCACCTGGCGATGGCGGCTGGTGAATCCGGCATGGACCGTGCCGCTCCACGACTGGTCGAGCGCGACGAATTCCACGGTGCCTTTCTTGTCGCCCATGTTCCAGAAGTCCGGCTTGCGGCCCTCGAACTCCGTGTGCGTCCACGCCCACCAGAGTCCGTGGTGATGCTTGTGGTTCGAGGGATAATCATCGGTGATCTGCTTGCCGCCGGGACTGAGCACGGGATGAATGTAACCGCCGCGCTGAAAGAGCGGCTGCAAGTCGGGACGATCTTTGGGCAGTTCCGTTTTCTCGGTGCGATAGACGAGAGCGGTCTTGCCGAAAGCCGAGAGCGTGACGGTGCCGGGCTTCGCCTCGGCGTTGACGCTGCGCGAACCGTTGGCCTTGGCGAAGGTGTAAGTGCGTTTCTCACCGCGTTTCAAATCACGCACCACGAACCACGCCTTGTCGGGACCGTCGTGTTGCACGAGGGCAGTTTGTTCTTTCGAGACCACGCCGCTCACGCCGATGGGCAGCGTGCATTCCACCACGGTCTCGCGCCGGTCGAAATCGCCCGCCTCGACGGTGATGGATTCCGCCGCGCCGACGGCGACAACTCCGGCGAGGAGTAAAAGGAAGGTGGTTTTCATGAGGGCGAGACTAATCAAGCCGAGCGTCGAGGGAAGGAGGAAAAAGTCGGCGGAGCGCGGGTTCTCAACCCGCAGCAATGTGAAATGGAGAGCGGTGTCCGCAAGTTTCAACGCCCTCGACTAGCGAATGTTGCTGCGGGTTGAAAACCCGCGCTCCGCTCAGCCAAACCCCAGCAACCGCCCGCCGTGCCAGGTCACGAAGGCCAGCACCCAGGCCAGTGCGCTCATGTAGAGCCATTGGAAGAGGGGCCACTTCCACGAGTTCGTCTCGCGGCGCACCACGGCCACGGTGCTCACGCATTGCAGCGCGAAGACGTAGAAGACCATGAGCGTGATGCCGAGCAGCGGCGTGTAAAGCTTCGAGCCGTCGGGGCGCTTCTGATCCTCCAGCATCTTCGCGAGGCTCGCGGTGCCGGCGTCGCTGTCCTCGACTTCGCCGACGTTATAGACCGTGGACATGGTGCTGACAAAAACCTCGCGGGCGGCAAATGAACCGACGATGCCGATGCCGATCTTCCAGTCGAAGCCGAGGGGTTTGATGAGTGGCTCGATGGCGCGGCCCATCATGCCGGCGAAGCTGTGGCGGAGAAGTTCGCCGGCTTCGTTCTTGTCGAGCGTGGCATTTCGTTCCGCTTTCTCTTTTTCGGTAAGCTGCAACCTCTCGGTCATGGCGCGGTCTTCGCGAAAGTTTTGTTGCACATCCCAATTCCTGGGATACGTAGCCAATCCCCACAGCACGATATTGATTCCAAGAATCACCGTGCCCGCGCGCTTCAGAAAGAGCTTCGAGCGATCCCACATGTGGCGCAGCACCACCTTCGGCACC
This sequence comes from Akkermansia sp., assembly GCA_043757045.1. GTDB lineage: Bacteria > Verrucomicrobiota > Verrucomicrobiia > Limisphaerales > SIBH01 > JANNGC01. The sequence goes on from JAYVQC010000080.1 coordinate 8,369, forward strand.
GGCTGTTTGTAGGGCGGCAGTTCCATGATGAGCATGGGCGTCGCGCCCTTGAGCAGCGTCTTCTTGAACAGCCACGCCATGAGCAGCGCCACCACGATGCCGAGCAGATACATCGCGAGCATCGTCAGTCCGCGAAAGCCGAGGACGCCGAAGAGTTTCGTCTGCGGAATGCACGCCGCGATCAGCACGGTGTAAACCGGCAGCCGCGCCGAGCAGCTCATCAGCGGCGCGACGAGGATGGTCACGAGCCGGTCCTTCGGCGACTCGATGGTGCGCGTGGCCATGATGCCGGGAATCGCGCAGGCGAACGAACTGAGCATGGGAATGAAACTCTTGCCGTGCAGGCCGACCTTGCTCATGAGCCGATCCATGAGAAACGCCGCGCGTGCCATGTAGCCCGTGTCTTCCAGAATCGCGATGAAGAAGAAGAGCAGCAGAATCTGCGGCAGGAAGATGACCACCGCGCCCACGCCTTTGATCACGCCATTCACCAGCAGGTCGTTCACATCGCCCGGCGGCAGTGCGTCGCCCACGAAGTTGCCGAGGCCGTCCACGAGGGCGGTCAGCGCGTCCATCGGCCATTGTGCGAAGGTGAAGATGCTCTGGAAGAGCAGCAACATGATGCCGACGAAAATCGCCACGCCCCACACGCGATGCGTGAGAATGCGGTCGAGGCGGTCGCTGAAATTCTCCTTCTCGATCAGCGTCTCCGTGGTGACCGCTTCTTGAATCGCCGAGATGCGCGCGTAACGCGCTTCGATGGCGATGCTGCGCCAGTCAACATTGGCTTTCTCCAAGCGACTGCGCGCCTCCATCACCGCCGCGCGAATCGGCTCGGGATAATACGTGCCGCTGGAGACGAGGAACTTTTCATCGCTCAGGATGAGCAGCGCCTCCGCCATCGCCTGAAAACGTGTCTCGGGGAAAGTCGCTTCGAGCAGCGTGACGAGTTTTGCCGCTTCGTTGCCAAATGCTTCGGGCAATTCTGCGAAGAGTCGCGGCGTGACCTTGCCGCGCGTGGATTTAAGCAACGCCATGATGGCTTCGCGCAGTTCGCGCACGCCCTCGCTCTTGCTCGCGACCAGCGGCACCACGGTCACGCCGAGCGCCTTGCCCAGCGCGTCGCAGTCAATGTCGTGGCCGTTCTCGCGCGCCACATCCATCATGTTCAGCGCGAGAATGGTCGGGTAGCCCAGCTCGATGACCTGCGTGGCGAAGTAGAGATTGCGCTGAAGATTCGACGCATCCACGACGACCACGACGACCTGCGGCGGCGGCACTTCGCCGATGCGATGGAAGAGCACGTCGCGCGCGATTTGTTCATCGAGTGACTGCGGACTGAGCGAGTAGGTGCCGGGCAGGTCGAGAATTTTGACCGTAACGTCCGGCGGTGTGCCGAGCAGCCGGCCTTCCTTGCGCTCGACGGTGACGCCAGGATAGTTGCCCACCTTGGCGCGCAGTCCGGTGAGCGCGTTGAACAACGTCGTCTTTCCGCAATTCGGATTGCCGGTGAGGACGACGTGACTGGCGTTGGGCGCGGCGGATGACATCTAGAAATGACGAACGACGACTGACGAATCAGCGTGCTGGCTCGGCGCGCGCTGATCGGATTTTGGATTTGGGAATTCGTTCGTCATTCGACATTCGGAATTCGTCATTTCTTGGTCACGAGAATCTGTTCCGCCTCATGCTTCCTTAGCGAGAGATGGTAGCCCCGCACCTTGATCTCCACAGGATCACCGAGCGGCGCAAAGCGGACGAGTTCCACCGTCGTGCCGACGAGCAGGCCCATTTCGAGAATGCGCCCGCGATTCTCGGCGGGAATTTTAATCTCCGTGACGACGGCACGGGAACCGACTTCGAGCGAAGTCAGCGGTTGGGCGATGGCGGACATCAGGCGGCGAGGCGTTGCGGTTTGATCTTCTCGACCCAGATCAAATCCGCGAGTTGCGAACTAAGGCCGAGGCGCGCGTTGCAGACCTGGCAGATGAGGTTCGGGTTGCTGCTCAAGAGCTTCACACGTTGCTCTTCGCAGAAACCCATTTCGCGCAAGCGCGAGGAAACTTCGGGCGAGGCGGAGAGCTGCTTGATGCGCACGAAATCGCCCGCCTTCACCTCGCTCAACATGCAGAGCGGGGCGGAGGAATCGTCAGCTTTCAACTGGTCGTCGGCATGGTCCATGCGACACAAAAATTAGGCGGGCGTGGAGAACGTAGCAAGGTGGGAATCAGCGCAAGCCACCGACATTCTTGAACAAACTTCCGACAACGGCTCCACCACGAAGCTGACGGTCGCGTTCAATCCAACCGGACCCAGAAACTGCGGAACCGTTTGCGCGCCGGGTCGCGAATCAGCTTGCAGTCCTCGCCCGCGATTTTGCGCGTGCCGTCGTCGCTCAGGATTTGGAACTCGCCCTCGGGCGAGCCGGGGTAGGTGAAGATGGCTTCGGGGTTCGCGCCTTTGAATTTCGCCTCGGGAATTTTATGCGCCGCGTTCGTGCCGCCGGCCCACGAGTAGAGATGAAACTTCCCGCCGCCCTCGAAGCTACCGCCGATGATCAGGTATTTTCCATCAACGAGAGCGAGGTCGCGCACGCCACGTCCGCCGAGATCCAGCAGCACCGGCTCGCCGAATCGCGCCGGCTTGCCTTCGATCAGATCACCGGGGTTTTTGAGCGGCACGAGGAGCGCACGCCCGCCGGGAATCGGATTGCGAAAGCCAATCAACAACTCGCCTGCCGGGGTGGCACACAACCCTTCGATGTTCAAGCCGCCCGGTTCCTTCGGCGCCAGCAGCGCGCCCGCGCCGAGGCCAAACTTCGCCAACCGCGCGTCGGTGGTGAGGTCGTGGAGCAACCGCGCGTAGGGACGGCCCACCGTGCGCAGTTCCACCCGGCCTTGCTGCGTGACTTGCGCCGTGGTGGCGAAGAAACGCTGGCGGCTCTCGCGCACCTCGCCCTGACGGTTCCGTCCATGTGAGGTGATCCAGTAGATGCGGTCGCCCAACCGCGCCGCGCCTTCGATGTCGCTCTCGGGTTGGCGCGGATCGACGTGCAGAAATTCTCCCGCCGGAAAACTCTGCACCGGCCGGCCGGACTGATCGCGACGATAGACGCGCAGCAAATTGTCCTCGTCGTTGGCCACGAGGAAGAGGTTGCTGCTCACCGCCACCCCGGCAGACGCATCGCAACAGCCGTGGTGCAGCGTGACCTCGCCGAGTTCGGAGGACTTCGCGTCACCCGGCACCTTGTCCGCGCAGGACGCCGCTGTGAGCGCGAGCATCAGGGGCAGAGCCTGATAAAACTGTTTCATGTCTGAGACTAGCGGACGGCGGCGACGGAAACAAATTTCACCCGGACACTTTCAGAACTGTTCACCGTCCAGCTTTTTGCTTCTCCCGCTTGCGCCGCCGCGCCACGGCAGGCACTTTCGCGCGCGTGAAAATTGCCATCGCTCTCGCCTTGCTGCTCTGCGCGATGGTCGGCCCGGCCTTTCACGCCAGCGCCGCACCCGTCGAGCAGATGTCCTTCAGCGGCAAGGCCTATCTCCGTCTCGACCAGTGGGCGCGCGCGAATGGCTATTCCTACCGCGTGCAGGGTAAAAACGTGACGTTGGTGAACGGCACGCGCCGCCTGGCGTTCGCCGCCGACTCGAAGCGGATGGAATTCAACGGCGTGCTCATCGTGCTCTCCGAGGCCGTGCGCGGCGTCAATGGCGTGCCGTTTCTCGCCGCGCTGGATCTGACGACCGTGATCCATCCCCTACTCCACCCGCCCAAGGCGCGCGCGAAGACGAAGATCAAACACATCTGCATTGATGCCGGGCACGGGGGCAAAGACATCGGCGAGAGCAATGGCCGCGAGTACGAGAAAAAATACACGCTGCTGCTCGCGCAGGAACTCGCCACTCAATTGCGGAAGGCCGGCTACACGGTTTCCTTCACGCGCACCACGGACACCTACATTGAATTGCCCAACCGACCGGACATCGCCCGGCGGCGCAACGCGGATTTGTTCATCAGCCTGCACTTCAATTCCTCCGGCCTGGGCGGAGCGGGCGTGACGGGCGCGGAGACGTATTGCATGACGCCCGCCGGGGCCAGCAGCACCAATGCGCGCGGCGAAGGAGCCAGCAACCGCAATTACGAAGGCAACGTGCATAATGGACGCAACGTGGTCCTCGCCTACGAAATCCAGAAGGCGATGGTGCGTGATTTGCAGTCCGAGGACCGCGGCGTGAAGCGCGCGCGTTACCAGGTCTTGCGCGAGGCGACGATGCCCGCCGTCTTGATCGAAGGCGGTTTCATGAGCAACCCGGGTGAGGCGCGGAACATCTACAGCGCGGCGTGGCGTGCGAAATTGGCGGGGGCCATCGCCAGCGGGATTGGCAGCTACCGCCGTTTGATTGAACCGTGAACCGGAATTTTTTAACCACGGATTTCGCGGATGGCACGGAGGGGGAAGTTCATCTGCGGACGGTTGGCGAGCAACAAACTCTGCTCATTCGGCTCTCGACGGTAAGCGACTTCTTGCCCCTCACCCCTGCCCTCTCCCTCGGGGAGAGGGAGACAGTCATTCAGCATTCGACGAATCGAACGCGCTCGGTAGCGGTGAGGCTGCTTGCCGCTCTACTTCTCCCCGAGGGAGAGGGCAGGGGTGAGGGGAAACGTGATTCAATTCCACTCCCGGTGTATTGCGCCCGCCTTGCTGGCCTTATTTCCCATCCGTGTTCATCCGGGTCATCCGTGGTTAAATACTTTTCCCCTTCAACCACGCCCGCATGAACCTCGCGTACTCTCCGAAAGCCGCCGCGCGCCAGGCCGCCCTCCCCATCGGCATCTTCGACAGCGGCATCGGCGGACTCACCGTGGTGCGGCAAATCCATCGCGTGCTGCCGAACGAAGATTTGATCTACCTCGGCGACACCGCGCGCGTGCCCTACGGCAACAAGTCGCCCGGCACCGTCATCCGCTACTCGTGCGAGGACACGCGCTTTCTCCTGGAGCGAAACGTGAAGGCCGTGGTCGTGGCCTGCAACACGGCGTCCGCGTGGGCGCTGGCGACGTTGGAGCGGCAGTTCGCGCTGCCGGTGTTTGGCGTGATTCTGCCGGGGGCCAACGCCGCGCTGGCCGCGACGCGCACCGGACGCATCGGCGTCATCGGCACGAAGGCCACCATGCGCAGCCAGGCTTACAGCAAAGCCATCCTCGCCCGGCGCGACGACGTGCAGGTCTTCACCGCCGCCTGCCCGTTGCTCGTGCCGCTCGTCGAGGAGGACTGGCACGATCACGTCGTCACGCGCCGTGTGCTGCGCGAATATCTTGCGCCGCTGCTGCGCCGCCGCATTGACACGCTGGTGCTCGGCTGCACGCACTATCCGCTGCTCAAGGACGTGATTCGTCAGGTGGTCGGCGAGAAGATCGCGCTCGTGGACTCGGCGGAAAGCTGCGCGCAGTTTGTCAAAGACCGGCTCGCCGCGCTGCATTTGCTGAACACGCGCCGCCGTCGGCGCGGACTCATTCACCCGTTCGTCACGGACGAGGTGGACCGCTTCGATGAATTAGCCGCGCGCTTTCTCGGTCATAAAACGGAGCCGGCGGAGAAAGTGGAACTTCCGGCTGGGAGCCTATGAATGACGAATTTCTAATGACGAATGACGAATGGTGCCAGGAGGCTCGCCGTTCGCTTCGTCATTGGTCATTGGTCATTAGACATTCTCTTCACGTGTGAACCTCACCAACGCCATCGCCGTCGGGCTTAAGGAAATCTGGGCGCACAAGCTCCGCTCCGTGCTCACCATGATGGGCATCATCCTTGGGGTCGCCTCGCTCGTCGGCATGTCCGCCATCACCACGGGCATGGAGAATGGCATGAAGGAGGCGATGATCGCCATGGGCGGTCTCGACAAGGTGGTGATGGACGAGCGCGAAGTCCCCGCACATCAACAGCACCGTGCCGAGGAAGCGCCGGGGCGCACCATCCAGGACGTGTATGCGTTGAAAAAAAACGCACCCCTCGTCCGCATGGTTTCCCCCGAGATGCGCACCCGCAACATGATCGTGACGCGCGAGAGCAAGAGCGTGACGCCTTCCGAACTCGTCGGCGTCTGGCCCGTCGTCCTCGACATGAACTTTCACAAGATTGGTCACGGACGTTTCTTCAACGACCTCGACGATGAAGAAGCCAAGGCCGTCGTCGTCATTGGCACGGGCATCCGCGATGAACTCTTCGGCAATCCCGACGTCATCGGGCGCGAGATCATTCCCGTCGGCGAAACGATCAATCTCAACGGTCAGCCCTTCACCGTCGTGGGCATGTTCGAGCATTACGAGAGCGAGGCGGAGAAGAAGGTGCGCGACTTGAAAGCCTCCGGCGACTGGCAGGAGAAAACCCAGAGCGTGACCCGCGCGCGCGGGTGGGGCACGCGCGGACGCAACGCCGGTGGTTGGGCCTTCAGCCGGAAAAATTACACCGCCTACATTCCGCTGAACACGATGTGGCTCCGCTTCCGTTCCGCCGCCGGCAGCAACAGCGTGCCCGACGCCCGCCTCAGCGACATAGACATCAAGGTCACCAGCCTCGACAAACTCGAACCCGCGCTCCAGCAGGCGCGCAACGTGATGCTGATGACGCACCGGGGCATCGAGGATTTTGAATTCCAGACGCAGGAGAACAACGTCGAGAACATCAACACCGCCATCCGCAACGCGCGCGTGAGCGGCGGCATCATCGCGGCGATCAGCCTGCTCGTCGGCGGCATTGGCATCATGAACATCATGCTCGCGAGCATCACCGAACGCGTGCGGGAGATTGGCTTGCGCAAGGCCGTGGGCGCGACAACCGGCGCGGTCTTCATCCAGATTCTCGTTGAGAGCGTGGTGCTGGGCATCGTGGGTGGCGTGGCCGGACTGGTCGTGTCGTATGGATTTGTGGAACTGCTCGCGAGGCTTTCGCCGACGGGAAACTCGCCCGTCATCACCGTGAACGCCATGCTGCTGGCTTTCGCTTTCAGCGCGTGCGTGGGTTTGCTGGCCGGTTTGGTTCCCGCGTTCAAGGCGAGCAAGCTCGACCCGATTCAGGCGCTGCGCTACGAGTGAGGAGCGCGCTTTTTCCGCCTGCAACCGGAAGTATCTCCCCCTGCCCTGCGGTGCGCTGGGGTGACCTCACACCAGGATCGCCAGATCGAACAGCTCCCAGCGCAAGCGACGCAGCGTGTCCTCGCCATCATGCGGCACCTCGACGACGAAACCTTCCTCCCGCAGTCCGCGCGCAATCGGATCCGGGAGCCGCGCTGCCTCATCCCCGATGAAAATTCACACGGGCGAAGAGTGGAGCGATCGGTCCACGAAACCCAGCGCGCCGGAGTTCGGACGCGACCTTGCAACGCCCTTTCCTTCGGCGCTGACTCCCGCTACAAATCGCCGCCATGAATCCAACGCGACTTTTCCCCCGCGCGCTCTGCTGCGCGCTGCTGCTGCTCAACGGCTGCAACAAAACTGAATCTCCCACTGCGGGCGGCGCGCAGGCCAAGCCCGGCAAGAAACCGCGCATCGCGTTCATCACCAACGCCGTGGATCCCTTCTGGAACATCGCCGCCGCGGGCGTGAAGGCCGCCGCGAAGGAATTTGACGCGGACGCAGAAGTCCACATGCCGGCCAAGGGTCTCGCGGATCAAGTCCGCATCATCGAGGCGCAGCTCGCCTCGGGCGTGGACGGTATCGCGCTCAGTCCGATTGATGCGAAGAACCAGGTCGGACTAATCAATCAGGCGTGCGGCGTGACAAAAGTCATCACGCACGACTCGGACGCGCCGGACTCGAAGCGCCTGTGTTTCGTGGGCATGAACAATTACGCCGCCGGCCGCGCCGCCGGAAAGCTGGTGGAAGAGGTCATTCCGAACGGCGGCAAAGTCATGCTGTTCGTCGGGCGCATGGAGACGTTGAACGCGCAGCAGCGGCGGCAAGGCATCATTGATGAATTGCTCGACCGACCCGCGCAGGCGCTGGCGAAGCTGAAAATTGATCCGCCCGGCGCACCGCTCGCCGGCACGAAATACACCGTGGTGGACACGCGCACGGACAACGACGACCGCGCGCGTGCGCAAGCCAACGCCGAGGACGCGATCACCGCCTACCCCGATCTCGCGTGCATGGTCGGCCTCTACGCCTACAACCCGCCCGCGTGCCTGCAAGCCCTCAAGGCCGCGAAGAAGAACGGCGCGATCAAACTCGTCGCCTTCGACGAACAGGACGCGACGCTCCAGGGCATTCTCGACGGCGACATCCACGGCACCGTCAGCCAGCAGCCTTACCTGTATGGCTATCACTCCGTGAAAATTCTCGCCGGCCTCGCGCGCGGCGATCAGTCGGTCCTGCCGAAAAATAACTTCCTCGAAGTCCCAATCATCCAGGTGCGGAAAGACAACGCCGCCGCCTTCCGCGAGGAGTTGAAGAAATTGCAGTCAGGACAATGAGAACAACCATTTTTACCTCAGAGGGGCAGAGAGGCAGAGAAAACAAAAAATGTTTCCCTCTATTTCCCCTCTGCCTTTTCTGCGTCTCTGCGTCTCTGCGCTAAATAATTATGCACGAAAATGAGATCAGCGGAATCATCGTGGACGCCGCCATCGAAGTTCACCGAACGCTCGGCGGGCCAGGATTGCTTGAGGATATTTACGAAGAGGCGTTGGCCGAAGAACTCCGGCTGCGCGGACTGCTCGTGGAGCGACAACTGCCTGTCCCCATCCTTTACAAAGGACGCACCTTGAGCCGCCCGCTGCGCCTCGATTTGAAGGTCGAACGGCTGGTGCTGGTGGACACCAAGGCCGTCGTTCAGTGGAACCCGATCTTCGAGGCGCAGATGCGAACCTACCTGCGCCTGTCCGGGTTGAAGCTCGGCCTCGTCATTAACTTTGGGGAACAGTTCGTAAAGAATGGCATCTACCGGGTCGTGAACGGTCTGATCGAACCGCTGCCGAGTTTCTGACTAGAATGAACACCTGTTCCGAGTTTGGAACAATTTACCGCAGAGGTGCAGAGGCGCAGAGGCGCAGAGGAGAAAACTTCTCCCTTCCCCCTCTACATCTCTGCACCTCTGCGCCTCTGCGGTAAAACATGCTTCCCCTCCTTCAAGTCGCATCCGTCTCCAAGCGCTTCCCCGGCGTGCTCGCGCTGGAAGACGTCTCGCTCACGCTTGGGCGCGGCGAGGTGGTGGCGGTGGTGGGCGAGAACGGTGCAGGCAAGAGCACGCTGATGAAAATTCTCGCCGGTGTGCAGACGCCGGACGGCGGCGACATCCTGCTCGATGGCGCAAAGGTTGAGATCGATTCCGTGCGCGCGGCGCAGCGGCTCGGCATCGCGCTCATTCATCAGGAACTGAACCTCGCGGACAACCTGACCGTGGCGGCAAACATCTTTCTTGGGCGCGAGCCGCGGCGCGGGTGGTTCATCCAGCAGCGCGAGACAGAGACGGGTTCCACGGCGGTGCTGGAACAAGTCGGTCTGGAAGTTTCGCCGCGCGCGCTGGTCAGCACGCTGTCGCTCGGGCGGCAGCAGTTGGTGGAAATCGCCAAGGCGCTCTCCGCGCAGGCGCGCGTGCTCATCATGGACGAGCCGACGTCTTCGCTCTCGCAGCACGAGAGCGAGGCGCTGTTCCGCGTCATCAAGGAACTGCGCGCGCGCGGCGTGAGCATCCTCTACATCTCGCACCGGCTCGGCGAAGTGAAGGAACTCGCCGACCGCGTGGTGGTCTTGCGCGACGGCAGGAATGCCGGCGAGTTGAGCCGCGAGGAAATCACCCACGACAACCTAGTGCGGCTGATGGTAGGGAGAAACTTTCACAAAGCAGAAAGTAGAAAGCAGAAAGCAGAAAGGGGCGGCCCCGCTTTGGAAGTGCGCGCGCTCCGCACGGCGGCGCATCCGCAGCACGAACTAAGTTTCAGTTTGCGTCCTGGAGAAATCGTTGGCGTGGCGGGACTCGTCGGCGCAGGGCGCACGGAGATGTTGCTCGCGCTCTTCGGCGTCGAGCCGGCGGTGAGTGGCGAGATCCTGATCAACGGCATCGTGCAACCCATCACTAATCCGCGCGACGCCATTGCCGCCGGTCTCGCGCTGGTGCCGGAGGACCGCAAGCACCAGGGTGTCATTCTCGAAATGGCGGTGCGCGAAAACCTCAGTCTCGCCGCCCTGCGCCGCGACGCGCACGCCGGATTTCGCGACGCCGCGCGCGAGAGTTCCATCGCGGAGGAGATGATCGCCAAGCTCGGCGTGAAGACCCCGAACCAGCGCCAGTTCGTGCAGTTCCTCTCGGGCGGCAACCAGCAGAAGATCGTCATCGGCAAATGGCTCGCGCTTCAGCCGCGCGTCCTGCTGCTCGACGAACCGACGCGGGGCATTGACGTGGGCGCGAAGCAGGAAATCTACAGGCTCATCGAACAACTCGCCGACGACGGCGTGGCTATTCTGTTCGTGTCGAGCGAGATGGAAGAAATTCTCCGACTCTCCGACCGCGCGCTCGTCATGCACGAAGGATGCATCACCGGAGAGTTGCCGCGCGAGGAGCTTTCGGAGAAAGCTGTGATGCAATTGGCAACCGGAGGAGCATTTAAGAAATGAGCACGATACTTTTTACCGCAGAGACGCAGAGGCGCAGAGAGGCAGAGGGGAAAGGAACAAGTTTTTCTCTCTGCGCCTCTGCGCCTCTGCACCTCTGCGGTAAATCAGTTAACCTATCGCCCAAAAGCTCAAGTCCCATGCCGCGATGAAAAAATTGCTCGGCATCTTCGGCCTGCTCGTCTTCGTCTGCGTGGTCACGGCGCTCAAGGAGCCGAATTTTCTCAACGCCTACAACATCGAGAACACGGTGCGCTGGACGGCGCTGTTCAGCCTGATCGCCATCGGCGTGGCGTTCGTCATCATCACCGGCGGCATTGATCTCTCCATCGGCTCGACCATCGGACTCGTCGGTTCGCTGCTCGCGTCGTTGCTCACGAAGCATGGCTGGAGCATCGGCGCGGCGCTCACGACGGTGATGCTCGTGTCGCTCGGCATCGGACTCGCGCACGGGCTGCTCATCACCAAGCTGCGGCTCCAGCCGTTCGTGGTCACGCTCTGCGGACTGCTCATCTATCGCGGGCTGGCGCGCTTCATCACGGATGATCAGAGCCAGGGCTTCGGCAATGCGTTTGAAGGATTGCGCACGCTGGCGACGGGGAAAATGCTGCTGCCCTTCGGCGGCTACGCCCTGCCCTTCCCGCTCTTCATCATGATCGCCGTGGGCCTCGTGGCGGCGATTTTTCTGAACCGCACCATCTATGGCCGCTACCTGCTCGCGCTCGGCCGCAACGAAACTGCCGCGCGCTACAGCGGCATCAACACCGACGCGATGAAGATCATCGCCTACGTCATCTGCTCCGGGCTGGCGGGCGTGGCCGGGATTCTGTTCTCGCTGAACTTGAACTCCGTGCAGCCGTCCGGCCTCGGCGAGTTCTACGAGCTTTACGCCATCGCCGGCGCGGTGCTGGGCGGATGCAGCCTGCGCGGTGGTGAAGGCTCGATCCTCGGCGTCATCATCGGCAGCGCCGTCATGCGCGTGCTCTACAACTCGATCAACATCCTCCGCATCCCCACGCACTGGGAGTTTGCGATCATCGGCGCGGTGATTTTGTCCGGCGTGATCGTGGATGAACTGGTCAAGCGGGTTGCCGCGCGTCGTCGCTCGCCCCGTCCGTAAAGGGTGGAACGGGCTACCAGCCCGTCCCGCTGGGCAACCTGCCCAGCGGAATGAGAGTGAGTCACCTGATTTGGAGTCAGGCCTGCCTGCCCCCGCGCGGCCCTCACTCTTCCGCCGGGCTGGTCGCCCGGCGGCACAGGCCGGTGGCCTGTGCTACCCCAGCTTCGGATACGGACAATGCCGGCACCCGCTGTCGCAGCAATGCCCGCGCTTCCGGTGATACGTAGCGGTGAAGACCATGCGCCCGAATTCATCGAGGTAATAATCTTCACCTTCGATTGGTTTTGCGCCGGGAGATTCCTCGCGCACCGGCGCGACGGATGACTCGCTGAACCGCACCAGGCATTCCCGGCACAAGCACGCGCGCACCGGATGCGCCTCGGCCAGTTGCCGTTGCACCTCAGCGGGAACGACATACGCCTCGCACCAGCACGGCCCCTTGTAAGCGCAGCCATTGGCCATGCGACAAGCATTCTCCCGCCCGCACGCCGGGCACAATTGTTCTGGCGACAACATCTGGCCCGCGCAGTTTCCAAATCGCTCCGCGGCAGCGCGAGCGCGAAGTTGTTTTTCGGGCCAGGTTCAGGACGAGGGAAGTTCCGCCCTCATCCACGCCAACCTCAGCCGCCCCTGAACATCAGGCGGCTTGACGGCGGCCGTGTAAAACATAGTATTACGCCATGACCAAGACGATTTCCAAGGTCGGCAACTCGCAGGGCATCATGTTCGACACCGCGCTCATGGAATTGGCCCGCCTCAAGGTCGGCGACCAGGTGAACGTCGAGTTGCACGAGGGTGGCACCATCACCCTCACGCCGCTCCGCCCAAGCATTGATGCCAAGAAAGCCGCCGCCACCGCGAAGCGCCTCATCCGCAAGAACTCCGCACTGTTCCGGCGACTTTCATGAGCGCGCCGCTTTCGCACCCAACCGTCTCCGCAGTGCTCGCCATCCATCAGGAGGTGCTGGCCGCGCACGGTGGCTCGCCCGGACTGCGCGAAGAATCGCTGCTGGAGTCCGCCGTCGCCGCCCCACAGGCCACGATGCTGGGGCAGCCGATGCTTACTGATCCGGTGGAAGTCGCGGCGGCATATCTCTTTTACCTGTGCCAGAACCATCCGTTCGTGGACGGCAACAAGCGTACCGCGCTCGCCACCTGCCTGGTTTTCCTGAGCGAGAATGGACTGCTGCCTGACGAAGACCTCGACGCGGACGCCTGGGAAAAGCTCACCCTCGGCGTCGCCTCCAGCGAACTGGATCGCGCGCAGGCCACGCTGCGTCTCCGCAAACTGATCAAGAAATCAAAATGAAAACGCCCTGCATTGCACTGCTATCGATTCTCACCACCTTGGCTCACGCCGCCGATTACTTCCCTTCACCTGACAGCGCGGGCGGCTGGCGCACGGCGACGACGGCGGCGCAGGTGCGGGAGTCGGCGGGCATGGATTTGCCGCGGCTGGAGCAGGCGTGGGAGTTCACGCAGCGTTGCACGCAGAACGCGGGGTTGCTCGTGGTGCGGAATGGCTATTTGGTCTTCGAGAAATACGTCGGGCGCGCGAGCCGCAACGTGAACCCGGACATGGCCTCGACGGGCAAGGCTTACACGAGCATCGCCTGCGGCATCATGTTGCAGGAGTTTCGCGACAAGATTCCCGACGGGTTGAACACCAAGGTCTTCACGCCGCAGTTTCTCCCCGAAGCCTTCAACGCCGAGGGTAAGCTAGACGACGCGCGCCGCGCGGACATCACGCTCGGCCAACTGCTCTGCATGACGGGCGGCTACAATGGCGAGGGCGGCGGCCCAACCGCCGTGGTCATGGGCAAATCGTTCCCGCTCAAGGCGTCGCCAGGGCAGAGCATCAAGGACGTGGACGGCTCGTCGCTGCGCTGCGCGATGTGGACCAACGCGGGCGCGGGCTATTCCTATTCGTCGCCGGAGCCACACATCGCGTCGATGGTGCTGCGCCGCGTCACGGGCCTGGAGTTGAAGGAGTACATCGACGCGCGCCTCGCGAAGCCGATGGGCTGGGGTCCGTGGGATTATTGTCTGCGGCGCGGCGATTTCACCATGCCGCACGCGAACGGCGCGGGCAGCACAGCGGTCCACGCCACGGACGCGTTGCGCTTCGGCTACTGCCTGCTGCGCGGCGGCAAGTGGGGCGAGAAGCAACTGGTGCCCGCCGATTACGTCGCGCTGTGCAACCAGCCGTCGCCTTACAATCCGCATTGTCCCTACACGCTGATGTTCGAACAGAACTCGGACGGTCACGTCATCGGCGCACCGCGCGATGCATTTTGGAAATCCGGCGCAGGCGGCTTCGCGCTCATCATCGTGCCGTCGCTCGACCTGGTGATTTACAAAATGGGCGGCAACAACGGGCAATACGATCCGACCTTCACGAACATCCCGCAGCCGGAACTCCTGGCCGGCGATCAGTCGCGTGATGATTGGAAGCCGATTCTGGGCACGCCCTTCATCGAAGGCAGCCGCGGCGGTGATGATGGGATTCGGCGCGTGCTGGAAATGGTTTGCGCGGCGGTGGTGCCGAAGTAATTCGTAATCCATTCATCTGTCGGCGCAATGCCCCGACTTGGGGTTCACGGGAGTCTCGCACTATTGTATTACCGGCGCGCATGGGTAATCTTCTCCCGACCCATGAACGAGATTACCTTGCTGCTGCAGGCCATTGATCAAGGGAAGGGGCAGCGCTCCGAAGATCTGCTCCCCCTGGTGTACGATGAGCTTCGCCGACTGGCCGCCGCTCGCATGGCACAGGAGGCTCCGGGGCAGACGTTACAGCCGACGGCGCTGGTGCATGAAGCGTGGCTGCGGCTGGTGACGGGCGCGGATCGGAGTTGGGAGAATCGCGCCCACTTTTTTCGCGCGGCGGCGCAAGCGATGCGGCGCATTCTAGTGGATCGTGCGCGGCACAAGGCCAGTCTGAAGTGCGGCGCCGGCGGGGAGAAAGTGTCGCTCGATGACCTGGAACTCGCCAGCACATCGCCGGACGACAGGATTCTGATCATCGACGAAGCGTTGCAGCGCCTCGAAGCGGAAGACCCCGAGAGCGCGCGGGTGGTGACGTTGAAGTTTTTTGGCGGGCTAACGAATCAGGACGTGGCCAAGTCGCTCGGCGTCACGGAGCGAACGGTCGAACGGCAGTGGGCCTACGCCAAGGCGTGCCTGTTCGGGATCATTCAAGACGAGTTGTGAAAAATATTCGCGAGCGGCGGCTGACGTGTCGGGTTTCGCAGCAAATTTACGCTTATTCATCACGATGGAAAATTCTCCCCCCATGAATCGCGAACTGGAGAAAGCGTTGTTTGATGTGGCCACGGAACTCACCGATGGCTCCGCGCGTAGTGCATTTCTCGAACGCGCGTGCAATGGCGACTCTGTTTTGAGGACGCGCCTGGAGAAACTGCTCGCGGTTCAATCGCGCGCTGAAACCTTCTTCGAGATTCCTGAATTGCATCCGGACGGCGCGGCCACTGCGCACGAGCGTAGATCTCCCATGCCAGTGGATGGAATCAGGTCGAGCGCCGGCGACGACAAGGAACCCTCCACGACACGCATTGGGCGTTACCACCTTATCGAACGAATTGGTGAAGGCGGGTGCGGCGTGGTGTATCTGGCCGAGCAGGAGGTGCCGGTGCGAAGGCGGGTGGCCCTGAAGATCATTCGTATCGGGATGGATACGGAAAGTGTCATTGCGCGTTTTGAAATCGAGCGGCAGGCGATCGCGTTGATGGATCATCCGAACATCGCGCGCGTGTTGGATGCCGGCGCGACGGAAAGTGGACGGCCCTATTTCGTCATGGAGTTGGTGCGTGGCGTCCGAATCACCGACTACTGCAAGGAGAACCATCTCAGCACGCAGCAGCGCCTGGAAATGTTCGTGCAGGTTTGTCACGCCATTCAGCACGCGCACCAGAAGGGAGTCATTCACCGCGATATTAAGCCATCGAATATTCTCGTGTCGGCGCATGACGGCGTGGCGATCCCGAAAGTTATCGACTTCGGTATCGCGAAAGCGACGGATGGACGGCTCACCCACAACACCGTGGTCACTGCGCACGGGCAGTTCATCGGCACGCCCGCTTACATGAGTCCTGAGCAGGCGGAGTTGAACGGTCTCGATGTGGACACGCGAAGCGACATCTACAGCCTCGGCGTGTTGCTCTACGAACTGCTGACCGGGCGGACGCCATTTGACAGTAAAATTCTGCTGAAATTGGGCGTGGCTGAGATTCGGCGCACGTTGCAGGAACAGGAACCGCCGCTCCCGTCGGCGCTGCTCACGCGCCTCGAACCGGCGGAACGGGCTGCCGTGGCGAACGAGCACCGCGTCGAGGTGTCGCGACTGCTTTCCGCGTTGCGTGGTGATCTGGACTGGATTGTCATGAAGGCGCTCGAAAAAGACCGCCAGCGCCGCTACGACACGGCCAACGCGCTGGCGATGGATATTCAGCGTTATCTCCACAATGAGATGGTCGTGGCCCGCCCGCCGAGCCGCTGGTATCGCCTGGGGAAAATGGCGCGTCGCAACAAGCTGACGTTTGCCGTGACGGGCGCGCTCGCTTTGGCCCTGCTCGCGGGCTTCGGTGTTTCGACGTGGCTGCTCTTTCGTGAGCGCGATGCCCGGCTTCGCGCCGTCGCCGCTGAACAAAAACAGGCGCGACACCTAGCCGAATCAGAACGGTTGCGGGTCGAAGCGGACAACCGCCAGAAATTTACGCAGGCCACCATGTTTCTCACCCGGGATAAAATCAAAGAGGCCGACGAAATCATCGAGGGGATGCCGGTCCTCGCGCCGACTCTGGAACATGCATCCCTGTTCCGCCGGCTTGGGGATTGGCACAGCACGCATGGCCGTTGGAAGAAAGCTGCGGAGCGGTTCGGAGTGTTGATGGAGATCAATCAGCCAGAAAACTGGGACGACACGACGTTGGACTACTTGCGTTACGGCCCCTTGTTGTTGGAATTGGGAGACGACGCAGCCTACGAAACGTTTCGCCGTGCGGCCATCAGTCAATACGCAGGCACAACAAACCCCGTCGTCGCGGAGCGAGTGGTGAAGGCCGGCCTGCTGAAACCAGCGGATTCTGAGTTGCGCCAATCATTGCAAACCTTGGTCGTTGTCGCAGCGAAAACGTTCCATTGGAAATCCATCCCAGCCCGAGACATTACGCTCGCGGCTTGGAGCGCCTCTTCGCTCGCATTGTTTGAATATCGGAGCGGAAATTTTTCAGAAGCCGCAGCCTGGTGCGAGCGTTCCGAGGCTTTGCCCAATGATACCCCGGCACGCAAGGCGACCATTCAGGTGCTTCGGGCGCTCATTCATCATTCCACGGGAAACGCCGACTCAGCGCGCTTGGAGCTCGCCAAGAGCCGAGAATTTATCGAACACAGATTCAAAAATGGACTGCAATTTGGTTCAGGGGCCAAAGGGTTTTGGTTCGATTGGGTGTTTGCGCATGTACTGTTGCAGGAAGCGACGGCTTTGATTGAAAACCGCGTCAACCCTGTCCCAGCGATTGAACTGAAGGAATCGGCTGCAACGGATTTGAAGCCTCCGAACTGAGAGCCCCGCTAGAATAATTCTTTGTCGGGTTTAGCCGCGCGATTCCGCTACTCCCAGTAGAACCCCGATTCAGAAAACTGATATATGAAAATGAAACTTGTCTCGATTAGTGGGAATCATCATCTCGTTCAGAATTTTCGGTGCTGGCTTGGCGCTGTCTTTTTGGCTGCGACGGTGGCGTCATCATTCGGCCAATTCGACATCATCACCAATGGCGCGTCGCCGCAGACCGCCGGCACACTGTTTGTCGATTTACGCCCGGAAAATGTATCGCCCACCACATGGACGAACTTTGGCGCGCTCGGAAATTTCACGCCCATCGGAACTCCCAGTTATGTGACGAACGTGTATGGAACTGGAGTTCCCGGTGTTCTGTTCGATGGTGCCAGCGCCTACGCGGGGCCTCTCTCTGTGACCAACATTGATGGTAACAGCGACCGCTCGATTGAAGTGTGGGCGTTCAATCCTTCGATTGGGGATGAAGAGTCAATGGTGTCGCTGGGGCATCGCGGAGTGACGCGGCGCAGTTGCGTGCTTAACTTCGGTGCCAATACCGGCTGGGGCGGCGCGTCGCACTTCGGCGATGACCTGGGTTGGAACGTGGTGCCGACCGCGAACGCGTGGCATCATCTCGTTTACACCTACGCCAACACCAATGTGTTCATCTACTCGGACGGCGTTCTGCGCAACTACAAGGCGCTCGGCGGGCCGCTCGCGACTTTCACCAATGAGCCGATTAACCTCGGTTGCCAGCGCAACTCTGCCGGTCAGCGCGGCGTATTCTTCTCGGGCTATATCAACATGGTCCGCATCCACGACGGCGTGCTTACGCCCGACCAGGTCCGGCAAAATTATCAGCTCGGTCCGATTCAAATCATACCCAGCACGCCACCGCCACCGCCACCGAACACGAACACCTACCCCGCCGGGCTGACGATTACCTTCAGCGACGTGGGGCAGCTTCCTTGGAATGTTGGGAATTACGGCAAAATCCCGGAAAATTATCAGCCGTCCGAACTGCTGGGTAGTGGCGTCTCCACACGCTGGATCAACGTGGCCGGTTACACCGACGGGCGCGATCACACCACCGGCACCGGCTTCAACGCTTTTGAACAAAATGGTGGCCTCTCGCCTTCCATCGTGTTGTTCAATCAGCACGTCTTTGCGCGTTCGCTGTGGGTGGACACTTACGGCGGGCGCGGCGTCCATGTGTATGTGCGTTGCTACACCTATTCGAACGATCCAGTGCCCGCCGTGACCATCGACGTCACCACGCTCTCGCATCCATCCGGCACAGGTTATCGCTGGGTGCAAGTTACTAACCTCGACGGCGTGCCGCTGCAAAAACTCACCGTGGAATCGTCGGTGTATGGCGAGACCGCCCAGTTCGACGACATCACGATTCAACTCGCGCCCACGAACAGCATTCCGCCGCGCAATTTTCTCCGGGACAAACTCACTATCATGCCGCTGGGCGACTCCATCACTTGGGGATTGGGCGCGCCGGGCGGGTACCGCACGAAGTTGTATCGCAACCTGACGCGGGCCGGATACGAGTTCGCGTTCATTGGCAGCGACACGAGCAATCCCGGCCCCACGCCATTCGATCAGCAAAGTCACCAGGGTCATCCCGGCTACACGATTTACGAGGACAACGCGAACCTGGACAACAACGTGCCGCCCTATCCGACCGTGGCAGCACAGAATGATTGGAACGATGGCGGCTATTGGATCACGCGCTTGAACCGTCCGCCCGACATCATTCTTATTCACCTCGGCACCAACGACATTGGGCGGGGTCAGGATGGGAACGGCACGACGGCGGCGCAAAACATGGACGCGATGCTGACGCACATTTACGCGCTCGCGCCGCAGGCCCAGGTGATCGTGGCGAAGATCATCCCCATCAATTTCAATTTGAACGCCAATGCCATCTCTTTCAACAACCAGCTCCCCGCGATCGTGGCGACCCACGCCAGCGTGGGCCAGCGCATCATGTTGGTGGATCAATACACGAACTTTGTGGACGATCTCGGAAACATCAAAGGCTACTTGTTGCCCGACACTGTTCACCCGAACCAAACCGGCTATGACTTGATGGCGGACACATGGTTCCACGCCATCCGCGGTCTGTTTCCGACGATTGTCGCGTCGAACCCGCCGCCACTGGTCGTTGGCGCGGCGCCTGTGCAGAACTTCAGCTTTGAAACCAATGCGATGGCGGACGGAGGAGTGTCCAGCGCCTCCGGCTGGATCGTGTCGGCCCCGACCGGCGGCATCTACAATCCCGAAGCCGATGCATTCGCAACCGCGGCCGACGGCACGGGCGGACAGTTACCCGCGCCGGGTCAAGGCCGGCAACTTGCGTTCGTGCTCAACCGGCCCGGGGAAATCGGCACGCTGCAACAAGTGCTCCCCGACACTTACCTCGCGCAAGACACCACTTACACGCTGTCCGTCGCTATCGGTCGTGCGCTGAACGACTACCGCTATTCCTCCAACCATTTCTCTGGATACAAAGTTGAGTTGCTCGCGGGTGAAACTGTCATTGCCTCGCAACAAGACTCGTTCATTCCGATTCCCGGAACGTTTCAGGATGCGGTTTTCGTTTTCACAGCGAACACGAACACCGTCGGGACGAATCTCGTCGGCCGCGCGTTGATGATTCGTTTGAGCAGCGATCACAATCCGTCTGGCTCCCTCGCTTCCACGTTCTTCGATAACGTGCGTCTGACCATCGCACCCGTTCTTCCCGTGCTGACGATTGCGCGGGACGGCACGAATGTCATCGTGCGCTGGCCCACGAGTGGCTACACCCTGCAACGCGCCGACGTAGTGACAGGTCCGTGGATTGACGTAACGGGCGCAACCAGTCCGCACACGAATTCCTTGCCGGAAACGGCGCGGTTTTATCGCCTGAAGCGGTGACTCACCAGCGCGCGATGACGCGCGATGCGTTTTGGAAATCCGGCGCGGGCGGCTTCGCGCTCATCATGGTGCCGTCGCTGGATCTGGTGATTTACAAAATAGGCGGCGACAACAGGCAATACGATCCGACCTTCACGAACATCCCGCAGCCGGAGCCGGGCCGCGCGCGCGACTATTGGAAACCGATTGTCGGCACGCTCTTCATCGAAGGCAGCCGCGGTGGGGATGATGGCATTCGCCGCGTGCTGGAGATGGTGAGCGCGGCGGTGGTGCCGAAGTGATTGATGGCGGCAGCCGGCCTACTTTTCCCCGGCCAGCTTGTGGGCGCGGGCCAGCAGGTCCACCGAGCGTTTATCCAGTTCCTCGCTGAGCATCCAGTGGTACTTCCAGATGAGGTTGTTGGTCTGCGTCGAGTAGGGATCAACGAGCAGGAGGGTGCGTTGGAAATCGTCGAGCAGTTCCTTGTCGGAAAGTTTTTTCGTGTACTTCGGCACCTCCAGTACCAGCTTGTCGAAGAGCGTGCGCGCCTCGTTCGTATAACTCCGCACGTGCAGGAGGATAAAGGCCTCGCGCAGTTCGACGTGGCGGGACTGCTTAAGGCCGAACTGGCGCACGACCATCACGCTGCAAAATATCAGGAGCAGAAAGAACAGGAGAATGAATCGGTATTGGCGCAGGAAACGCATGGCTGTGGCTTAACGGACAGGCGCGGGGCGGGCAATGTTCAAATCCCGGGGCGGAGAAACTTGGCCGCACGATTGACCGAAGTCAGCGGCCTCGCTTGAATTACCTTGCTGCGACATCACCATGAACATTCATCTCCTCGAAAATCTCGCCGCCGTTTTGCAAGCCAGCCTCTCGCCGGTGGCGCTTGTCTCGGCGTGGGGCTGCTGAGTCTTTCGTTCAGCAAACGGCTCGGGCGGGTGATGGACCGGCTGCGCGCGCTGCTGGAGCAACGCCGCGCCGCCAGCGCCGCAGATGCGCGGCTAGACGCGCAAATCAAAGTACTGCACCGCCGGGTGAAAATTTTGCGCGGCTCCCTGCACGCCGCCACGACCTGCGTGCTGGCGCTGGTGCTGTTCATCCTCGACTTGAACCAGTCGCTGCGCGCGGTCGAGAGGGAACTGGCACTCTAGCCGCAAGACTACTTCGTCGCCGAGTAGTCAGTCGCTTTCATGTAGGTGGATTTCACACCGGCCATGCCGCTTTCGGTCAGGGATCCGCCGGCTTTTTTCTCCGATGCTTCCTTGGCGGCAATCCAGTCAGGATCGGTGCGGAAGGAACCGAACGAAGCCGCGCCCGCCTCCTGGCTCTGGTGCCCAAGGATGTAAATGAGCTTGCGGTCGGCGTCCTTCTGGCCGGGGGTCAGGTGCCAGTACGCGAGGTTCTGCATCCCGTGCTTCTTGAACAGTCCGACGGTGTGCTCGCGGAAGCGCGCGTCGAGCGCGGCGAGGTTGTTGGTGCTCGCCAGGTATTCGCGCAACTCGAACACGCGCGGTCCGGCCTTCGACGACTTGATGGCGGGCGAATAATCCGTCGGCTCCATGAAATACGATTCCACTTTCGCCACCAGCCGGCCGTTGGCCTCCGAGGCTTTCTGCGCGGCCTTCCACTCCGGGTCCTGGCCAAACGCCGTGAACGATTTCTTGGCCGCGTCGCGGCTGGCGTGACCCAGCACGTAAATGAGCAGGTTGTTCGTGTTATCAATCGGCGTCCAGTAGCCGATGTTTTCCATCCCGTATTTTTCGAAGAGACGCACGGTGTGGTCGCGAAAGCGCGCATTCAAATCATCCAGCTTGCCCGGTGCAGCGTGGTAGATGCGCAATTCATAAACGCGCGAGTCTTTGAGATCGGCAGCGGTGACAAGGGCGGCCCCGGCGAAAAGCGCGGCGGCGGTGAGCGTGAGCAAGGTGTTCATGGACGGGAGGGTTGGGCTTCAACGTGGAATGATCAATCTTCAATTCCCTTTCTTCCACTGAACGGGAGCAAGGCTCAGGGTGCATCTTGTAGGTACCACCGAAGATTAACTCGTGGATTGGCGTGGGGAAAAGCGGCGCTAAAGCGACCGCACTC